>NZ_CP040059.1:328201-656403 GCF_005280755.1 Coxiella burnetii | reverse complement strand
AGGGAGTAAGGGTAATTCCAATTTTTTAATGGTTGGTTCAGTCATGGTGTTCCTTAAATTATTCTTGAGCCACCTTACGAGAGGCTTTTTCATGGTGATAAATAAAAATAGGCGGCGAAGCCTGATCAATAACCCCACTATCGATCACAACTTTTCTTAACCCGGCGGCTACCCCAGGAAGATCATACATTAAGTCCAGCAAGGTGTGCTCCACAATTGAGCGCAACCCGCGCGCACCCGTTTTTTGCTGAATAGCCCGCTTTGCAATTGCCTTTAACGCATCTTCTCGGAAATCTATTTCCACACCTTCAAATTCAAACAGTTTCCGATATTGCTTAACCAATGCATTTTTAGGCTCAGTCAAAATGCGCATTAGCGCATCTTCATCCAATTCTTCCAATGTGGTGATGATAGGCAGTCGGCCCACAAACTCAGGGATGAGACCATATTTAATTAAATCACCCGGTTCTGTTTGTTTAATTAATTTGGAGGCTTCTCGAGAAAAATCTTCTTTCGGACGAACTTCCGCAGCAAAACCGATACCGCTTTTATCCGTACGCCGTTGAATAATTTTATGAAGATCCGCGAAAGCGCCGCCGCAAATAAATAAAATATTAGAAGTATCCACTTGCAAATATTCTTGTTGCGGATGCTTTCTGCCTCCTTGCGGTGGTATTGACGCAACTGTTCCTTCAATTAATTTCAACAAAGCTTGCTGCACGCCTTCGCCAGAAACATCGCGTGTTAACGAGGGACTGTCGGTCTTACGAGCAATCTTATCAATTTCATCAATATAAATAATACCGGTTTTCGCTTTTTCAACGTCGTAATTGCATTTTTGCAACAATTTTTGAATGATATTTTCGACGTCTTCACCGACATAACCTGCTTCCGTTAATGTAGTGGCGTCAGCAATCGCAAAAGGAACATCTAAAATTTTTGCTAATGTCTGTGCTAATAATGTTTTTCCCGATCCCGTTGGCCCAATCAGCAATATATTACTTTTACTAATTTCAACGCTGTCTTTCTTCGTTTGATTACCTAAGCGTTTGTAATGATTGTAAACGGCGACTGATAATACTTTTTTTGCAAATTCCTGTCCGATGACATATTCATCTAACATTCGGTGAATTTCTGGGGGCGTAGGTAATTTTTTTTGCGCGCCTCCTGCTTGAGCTATTTCTTCCTCGCGAATAATATCGTTGCATAAATCGACACATTCATTGCAAACAAAAACAGCCGGACCTGCGATCAATTTTCGGACTTGGTGTTGGCTTTTGCCGCAGAACGAACAATACAAAATTTGCAACTTCTCATCACTACTCATTAAATTTCACCTCGCTTATATACCAGATTGGGACAGACCTTATTTATTTCAATACTAGGGGCGTTCTTTAAATATAGAATCGATTAAACCATATTCCACCGCTTCTTCGGGCGTTAAAAAATAATCGCGATTGGTGTCCTTTTCTACTCTTTCGATATCTTTACCCGTGTGCTTTGCTAAAATCTGGTTTAATTGATCACTCACCCGTTGCGTTTGTTTTGCGTGAATTTGAATGTCCGTTCCTTGACCCTGATAACCCCCTAACACCTGATGGATCATCACCGATGAATGAGGAAGGCAATGACGTTTACCCTTAGCTCCTCCAGCCAGTAATAAGGCACCGGCGCTCGCCGCCTGCCCGATACACAATGTTCGTACATCAGGTTTGACAAATTGCATGGTGTCATAAATCGCCATCGCTGAGGTTACGGCCCCTCCGGGGGAGTTGATATATAAATTAATATCCTTGTTGGGATTTTCAGACTCCAGAAACAGCATTTGCGCAATAGCCAGGTTAGCCATGTGGTCTTCCACCTGCCCCACCAAAAAAATAACCCGGTCTTTTAAAAGACGCGAATAAATATCATAGGCTCGCTCGCCGCGCGAAGTTTGCTCGACAACCATAGGAACTAAAACGCTCATTATTCCACCTTATTGCTGTATTTGTTTAACCGCCTCTTCGTAGGGAATCGCTTGATCTTTCACTTCAAGTTCACTCATTAACTGAGCGACCGCTTGGTCTTCAAGAACAACCGATTCGATCTCCGAGAGCATTTGCTTATTAGTATAATACCAGGAAATCACCTTCTCTGGGTCCTGATAAGAAGCGGCCACTTCTTCTACCCGTGCTCGCAGTTGCTCGGGATCTGCCTTAATTTTGTGCTGTTTAACGACTTCGGCCAGTAATAACCCCAACTTCACTCGTTTGGTCGCTTGTTCCCGATAGGGGTCTCGTGGCAGTTCCATCTTTTTCGCTTCGTCCGGCTTATGGGTTTGCATTGCCACTTGCTGGCGTGTCATCTGTTGAAGATGGTCAATTTCCGCTTCTATTAGCGATTCTGGCACTTCAATGGGGTTACGTTCGATAAGTTTATCTAACACAGCCATTTTAAGCTTATTTTCCATATGATGGTGAACTTCTTTTTCCATGTTTGTTCTGACTTTTTGGCGAAGGGCTTCCAAACCGCCTTCTTTGATGCCCAATCTTTCAGCAAACTGCTCATCAAGCACAGGGAGCTCAGGAGCCATGACCTTTTGTAGCGTAATGTTAAACACAGCCGCTTTGCCAGCGAGATCCTCACTGGGATAATCAGCCGGGAAGGTAATGTCTAACGCTTTGCTCTCACCCGGTTTCATGCCCTCGATGCCTTCTTCAAAGCCGGCGATCATGCGCTTTGAGCCCAATTCTAATTGGAAATCCTTGGCGCTGCCGCGTTCAAACGGCTTCCCGTCCAACGTGCCTTCAAAGTCGATAATCACGCGATCGTCTGCCTTTGCAGGGCGATCCATTTCTTTCCATTCTGCGTACTGTTTGCGCAGAGCCTCCAGCATTTTATCGAGGTCTTCTTCGGTAATTTCGACCTGCGTTCGCTCTATCGTCTCTCCAGCGAGCGATTCGAGAGTAATTTCGGGATAAACTTCAAAGTTGACGACGTATTTAAAAGGTTCCCCACGAAGTATTTTGTCCATTTTGATGTCAGGCGCTCCAGCCACTCGCAATTGGTGTTCCTCAACCGCTTCGCGCAAGCTGGATTGGATCAACTCGCTGCCAACTTCTTGAAGAATGGCTTTGCCATAAAGCTTCTCAACCACAGCGGGAGACGCTTTCCCAGGCCGAAATTTAGGTATCTTCGCGGTTCGAGCCACCTTAAGTAAGCGGCTTTTATAAGCTTTATCCACTTCTTCAGCCGGTACCGTAATTGTTAATCGCTGCTTTAACCCGCCCAACTTTTCTATCGATGACATAAAATTTCCCCGCATTCTTTCGTGGTGCGAGAGGAGAGACTCGAACTCTCACAGGCTAACCTACTGGAACCTAAATCCAGCGCGTCTACCAATTCCGCCACTCTCGCAGTAATTTCATAGAGTTAAGGGGCCTATTGAACACTAAATACCGTATCGACTCAACCCCTCGTCCTGTAATAATAGCGATAGTCTGACCTTCCCGCTTTTCACAAGAACAATGCCGTTTCTATCAGTCCTGTGTCGTGCATGTGGTTCATATTTGTACTATCATAGCTACCTACTCACATCCTAATGGAGACTTGAATGCGACGAAAGAGCTTACTCAATATCTTTTCCATTATTTTCTTAAGCACGTTGACCTCCCTCGCCTGGGCAGATATGACAGTGACTAAACGGGTTGATCGCTATGGTTTTTTACAAGGGGTCCTCCTTCAATCCAAGGACGTCTCTTTCCGAGTGAATACGTACGGTTACTTAGAATCGGTTACGCCCCATGACCCCAAACACGAGACATTGATCCGTCTTGATAAGATCATTGGAAAAGAACAAGTACCGCCATCCGCTCAGAAATTGTCCATTAAATACTATCCCGCGTCAGCACTTAATGGAAATGGCGGCAAGATCGCTGAGGCTAACGGCATTCGGGTGAGTTATTATCCCTGCGCCCCTGCGACCCGTTTCTCGAACGCCCATTATTACGGACAGAAATTCTCTGCGAATAATAACAGCCTACCTTTTGTCATCAACCCCCGCTATCGAGGCGCTTGTTCAAGTACTTCCGGCAACGGCGGGAAAGTCCGACGGATCGGTGACATCAACTTTAGCTATTATCCTTCTTCCACTTTTTCTTCCAGCGGGGGCAAATTACAGCGCGTCGGTGATACGGTGATTACTTATTTTCCTCAAAACAGTTTTCAAGGAAAGGGCGGGCAATTGAAAAATTTTAATGCAAAGTAAAAAACCCGCGGGGAATCAATTTAAAAATCGTTAGCCGTAATTTCTGATTCGTACAGAAATTTAATTGTCTGAATACCTAGCGCTAGGGCTCGCTGGATAGCTTTATTAATGCGTTCTTGATTATTGTCTACGGGCGTTTCATCGCCCACAATAGCGAGGATTGAGCCGGCTTTAATACGCTTAGCAGGCTCTCGATACTGTTTGGAATTTCGATAACCGTGTAAGTGCGCTAAAGTAAAAATAATAGCGCTTTCCATTTCGGAAGCGAGCACACCTATGTCCTTAAGGTGCTGCATATATTCCGCGTTTTCTTTCAAGTGCGAGACACCAAATTCACGCGCGTACAAAGAATCTTTCGTATGGACAATACCCGTATGCGTTCGCGTTTCTAAATCTAACGCTTTGGCTGCTGCCACAGCCGCGTTAATCATAGAAAGGGATGCGAGAGCAGGATAACTGATGTCTACATAGCAACGCGAGGTGTACTCATCCCGAACGGCTCCCGTGGCGATAACGACATCTCCTGTTTTGACCCATTGCGGTTGCAAGGAACCGGCGGTTCCTATTCGTAAAAAACGTTTTGCACCTAAATAAATAAGTTCATTCAAAATAATGTCCGTACTGGGGCAGCCCATCCCTGTTGAAATAGCTGCCATCTCAATCGCATGATCTTTGTGCGGTATCGTCCCCAGATAGAGATCATGCCCGCGAGGATGGCTTTTCGTCTCAAGTTGATCAAAAGATTGACCTATCTGCCTGGCCCGCTCTTGGGAGCCGCAAAGAATAACATAACGTCCAATACCTGCGTTCCCTTCAAAATCCCGTTTATCGCCATTCAAATGGAGCGGCAGTGTTTCCTTTTTATGCATATCGACGCCCTCTAGAAAAAAGAAATACTATCGTAATCACTATTGATATGGAAAAGCTAACTTTTTTGTTACTTTCCCATCGCTCCGCGAAGAGACGCGCAGGCAGAAGTCCAGGCGCACCTTCGGCGCGCTGCGCACGCCGTGCGCTGGGTCCTCGCCTGCGCGGGGACGACGAGGGAGCGGGGATGTCGGGTTTAAGTTTTTAGTCTTTTTAAAGTCTCAGCGTTAAGATTAACTTAATATAATCCAGATATAATATTATTTAATGAATAAATGGGATTCATTAATGAGTCGATCTGAGTCTGCAGAAAAAAAATCAGAAGAAGCCACTCAGTCTGTCGTCAACGAACTGTATGACTTCACGTCTTTTAATATTGATCAATTCGAACATATTTTCAATTATATTTATAATAAAAAACATCAATTGATGAAGGGAGATTTAACCCGTATTAAAAGTTTAGTTTGTCGTTATGAAATTTTCTTATATTTTGCCTATCATGACTATTGTGTTAAAAAATATTTATCTCTCAGAGGCGAAGATCGATTGAGATATTCCTTCGAAGAATTACACCGCTGGCTGGAAAAATGGTTCCATTGCGAGCCTGATCCTGGAATAAAAAAACAGATCGAGAAGCGACAAGAAGAACTTAAAACACCCCATAACACACTAGCCCTTTCTCAAAATACGTTTAATTTCACGACAAAAAAAGTAATGGAGTCGTTGGATAATGATTTGGATAATGATATAGAAATAAACGAACCACCAGAACAATAGAACGAAGAATTGCTGCATTGGATGCGACAAAAAAACCACTACGTTTAGCTGAAAATCAACGCTTTTTCACCGTAGTCAAGAAAATAGAACCCATAATTGATGGTTATAAAAAAAATAATCGAGAAAGACGAAACTCTGTTACTAAAACTAAAGAGGGTTTAAAAAAATTAAAGGCAGAATTAAACAGTAGAAATAAGAATTATGAGAATATAATTCATGTATTTCGCAAAAATATTGAGAATGAGAAAAAAGAAGTCTTTCGTAGCCACCTAGGTTTAAAGGGCCACGAAGCTCCTAGCAATGTCTCTTGCTTCACCCGGTTTTGGAAGCGTCATTTATGGAGAAGCGATCTGTGGAAGCGTTATAATAAAGTAATTAAATTGATTGATTCTTGTTTGCCTTCATTTAACTGTTAGTGTTTTTGATCTTCTCCCACTTCAACATCGGACTGATCGACACGAGGCACCTTCCTACTTTGCTATCCGCAATCCAGGTCAAATCGACATTCTGAAGAGATAATGGCTATTGTCTATAATTGTTTTATATTTATTCACATGAAGAGGAAAGAAAGAATGAAACGGTATTCAAGTGTATGTTTAGCCGTATTGGGAGGGTTCGTTGCTATCGGTCTTTCAACGGCCATCTTGGCCGCAAATTGTCCAAAAAATATGCAAAAAGATGCCAAGGGCTACTGGACTTCGAACGAACCCCCCGGCTGGAAGTCCTATCGCCCCTCAGAGTCTGATAGCACTTTAGAGCCTAAAGATTTCGGAGGCGCTGTCTACTCCCCCGCTAAAAAACGCATTGCCTGTGCTTACAAAACGACCAACAATAAATGGGCCATCTTACTCTCCAGCGTGTATTATCCTTTCGAAGCATCCGATCTAAAATCGACCACCTGGAAGTATAATCCTCAACACAAAGATTATATTTGCGGATCTCCTAAACAAACGCTGGATACCTGTCAATTTGAGATTAAAAATAATTAGCGGGCGTAAGCAGCGCAGAATTGTGCGATGCGATAGCTCATAATAGCGGCGGCTTTGTTTGCTGCTAACACGCCTCCGTAAGGATTATTCGTGAGGGCTGGTACAAGCACTTCAAAGCGGTGATTGGCAACGACGTGATTAGTACCACTTTTTATTAACGAAGCTTCCATAGTCAATCGAATCCGACTGATCGGAAAGAAAAATTCTTGCTGCAATTTCAGTAAACGTGTATCAAGACGGTAATGAGTCATTCCGACAAAGGGCGGCGAAACAACCGCATAAAAATAACCGGTTTGTCGTAACGCTTGCACCAACAAAGGCATCAACATTTCACTAGGCGGCGCCACCCACCGGCTGTTGGCGTACCTACTCAATTCGTAGGGCGTTAACATATAAATCATAGCCGAAGTTTGATAACCCGGGTTAGGTATTGGCATCGATACTAAAATTGTCAAATGAGTTTTTGAATGCGCCGGCAACCTCACCAATTTTAAATCATCTAATTGATAATAAGAAATCGGAGGAACAACAACGGGCCCGCAACCTACAACATTAATAGCAAAAAAAATAATTAAAATAAATTTTATAATTTTCACAATTATCTTTCTCCCGGCCCCGGCGGCGGAGGATATTTACCTCGGACCAACATCGATGGATTATGCTGTAACTCAATGCTAAGTTGCTGTAAATGAGCGGCTGTGGCATTTAATTTAGTTAATAATTGCTGCACAGTTGGTAGAATTTGAGTTGACATACTTTGCATGGCAGTATGTGCATCGCCCACCGTCAATTCTATCCCATGTCCCGCGCGGTCGAATTGCCTTGCTGTTATTTTAATATTTGCTAAGGTGTCTTGTAATTGGTGCATAATAGTAGGCAACTGTTCACTGGCTTTGGCGCTGTTCTTCATGAGTTGCTTCATCGAATGCAACGTTGCATCAATATTTTCGGAATTATCCGAAAGCGTTTTTGTGACTTTTTGGATATTAACTAAACTTGCGCTGATCGCTCGGCGGTTTTTTTCATCAAAAACTTTACCCACATTATCGCTTAATTCTTTAATCGTTTTCGTGACCTCCTGCAAAGCGGTGCTTAATTTCATGAGCAACGAGGGTTCGGATGGAATGACCGGATATTTCTCTCCCGGTTTCGCAATTAAAGGAGGCGCCGTTGCGGTCAGTGCTTTTAGGGCTACATAATCAGTTCCCATGATGCCTTCCGATCTTAAGGTGGCAACCGTGCTCGTGGTAATCGGGGTTTCATGTTTAATTTTTAAAGTTAATACTACTTGTTGCGGATCGGCGGGGTTGATTTCGATTTTTTGCACGTATCCCACTTTAACACCGTTAAAACGCACCGGCGTTTGCGTGCTGATACCCGACACTTCTTCGTGCATATAAACGAGATAGGTGTCGAATGTTTGACGATGCCGAAATGTACTGAACCACAAAAAAATAACAATGGAAGCGGCACCCAACAGGATAATAAAAAAACCAACGAGGGTATAATTAACTTTTGTATCCATCCTTAACCCCTCGTTCAAGTTTATCACGAAACGTTCTTTTCCCACTACCAAAATAATCCTGGATTAACGGATGCTTGTGATGGACAAGCCCATCCATAGGCAGCGCAGCTAACACTTTACCCTCCCCCAAAAAAAACACGCGATCAGGCACCTGCCATAATGTATCTAAGTCGTGAGTCACCATAACAAAGGTTAATTCAAGCGTTTTACGCAAATGCAAAATTAACTCATTCAATTCTCGGGCGCTCTTTGCGTCAAGCCCAGTGGTGGGCTCATCGAGAAATAGCAGTTCCGGATCTAAAGCCATGGCGCGCGCCAAAGCAGCGCGTTTTTTCATCCCACCGCTAAGTTCGGCTGGGTATTTAGGGACGGCTTCTCTATCTAAACCGACTAATGCGATTTTTAAAAGTGCCAATTTTGTTTGCGCTTCCGAATGCAAATGGGAATATTCATGCAAAGGAAATAACACGTTTTCTAAAACACGCAGCGAACTAAATAATGCTGAGCTTTGAAACATGACACCCCAGCGACGCTGCACCGATAGGGCTTCTGCTCTACTGCACTCCAAAATATTAATTCCAAAAACATTAATTGTGCCGGCCGTGGGTTTTCGCAACATCAAAATACTGCGTAATAAGGTGGTTTTACCGCAACCGCTTGGACCAATAATAGCAACGATTTCACCTCGATGAATGGTTAAATTTAAATCATCATGAACCCGCTGCTCACCGAATTCATTACATAAACCGTGAATTTCAATGAGAGGCTCGCTAGGTTCGATGGCGGTCATCAAATACCTCGTAAACTGAATATCACTGAAAAAATAGCATCTGCAATGATAATAAGAAAAATAGATTGCACGGCACTTTGCGTCGTTTTTTGACCCACGCTATCTGCGCTAGCGCCCACTTGAAAACCCTGAAAACAACCCACTGTCGCAATGATTAATCCAAAAACCGGCGCTTTAATCAATCCTGCTATATAATGCCGTACCGCAATGGCATGGTGAAATCGATCTAAAAAAGCTAAATATCCAATATCCAATTGAGATTTAGCCATTATCATACTCCCAAACGTCCCAAAAATATCGGCCCACACCGTTAATAGCGTTAGCGAAATGATTAAGGCAATTATTTTCGGCAATACCAAATGTTCAATGGGGACAACCCCCATGGTATTTAAAGCGTCAATTTCTTCATTTACTTTCATGGTGCCAATTTGAGCGGTAAATGCGGTGCTCGTTCGCCCTGCCGCAATAATTGCAGTAATTAAAGGGCCAAATTCACGCAAAATAGCTGCGCCCGTAATATCAACCACGAAAATATCGGCGTTATAGCTATCTAACTGCAAAGCAATTTGATAGGTTAACACCACACCGACTAAAAAACTTAACAAAGCCACGATGGGTAAAGCCTGATAACCTGTTTCTTCTATGGCTCGCAAAATCGCCCGCCACTGTATTCGCTGCGGCTTAAGAATACCTTGGCCGGCTGTCGTCGCTACTTCTCCCACAAAAGTAAGAAAATCAATAAGCACCCTCCATTTAGTCACCGCCCATTCCCCCAATAAATAAACGACTCCCGGGGTTTTCGAAGACGGCAACGGTTGGCGGAGAAATTTTGATTCATTGCCAATAAGCTTAAGGAGAGATTGGGCATTTTCACTTAAGCCTGTAATTTCTATTGCTTTGCCCAATGATTTGAGATGATTAATCAAGGTATAAAATAACAAAGCACCTGCACTGTCCATTTTGGTAATTTTATCCGCATGAATGATTACTTTTTCTGAAAGTTTTTCCGCATAGAGGGGTAATTGATCTTCTAATGGGGAAAGATGACTGACAGTCCAATCCCCCAGACAAAAGAGCTCCTGTTGATCCGAAGAAACTTCAATAGAAGCAACACCGTTTTGAACGATAGGCATGAATAGGTGACCCTTAACTGAGATTATTTTGCCATCATTATGGTAACGTATCCCCGCCGCTGAGACTAGGGCGGGTCGTCAATTAACCCTGTCGTCGTCCCGCGCCTTGTCCGCGGGACGACGACAGGGTTAATTGGCGACACGCCCTAGTAAAACACCGGCAAAACTTGATCAAAAATCATTCATTCGGGATGGTGTAAATTTTATTTCTGTTTATAATACAGAACTTATTTTTACCAAAGTGAGAAAAGCATGAAATCAATTAACAAAATAATACTAACCGTTTCTCTTTGTTATTTCGGACAAAATGCGCTGGCGGCAGCGGTTACCCAGGAACAGAAAATTGCCGCTGCTGTTGATACTTATATTCAACCAGTAATCAAGCAATGCCGAATACCCGGCATGGCGGTGGCCGTTACTTTTACGGAAAAAATTATTTCTTTAATTACGGCGTATTATCACGACAATCCAAAAAGCCAGTAACCCAATATTCTCTTTTTGGCATTGGTTCCCTTACGAAATTGTTTACTGCAACGACGGCAGTTTATTTGGACAAGCCAAAAAAATAAATCTTAATAGCCCTATTTCACATTATCTTACCCAATTAAAAAATCCAGAATTTAATAAAATTACTTTAATTAATTTATTAACACACACTTCAGGGCTTTCTTTATTCACCCCTGCTGTCTCGAGTCAATCTCAACTAGTTACTTATCTCAATAAATGGACACCTAAAGATCCGATAGGCACAGAAAGGATGTACTCCAATCTCGGTTACGGACTAGTGGGAATGAGCATTCAGTCGGCTACTGGGAGCTATAAAAAGTCGGTTGCAGATGCAATTTTAAAGCCGCTTAAACTTTCTCATACTTATTTTCAAACACCGTCGAATAAAAATAACCTCGCGCAAGGTTATAATTCAGCCGGAAAAGCGATTCCTTTCACAGATTCTACGTTGCCAGCAGCCAGTGGGATATATTCAAGCAGTGCTGATTTAATTCGATTCGTCCAAGCTAATCTTCAATCGAAATTTTCAACGGCGAAATCTTTAAATATGGCTTTGCAAGCCACTCAAAAAGTTTATTATAAAACCCCTTTTCTCACTCAAGCGTTAGGCTGGGAAGTTTACCCATACCCACTTAAATTACAAACTTTAACCCAAGGGCATAACAGTGAACTAAAAGCGAAAGCCTCTAAATTAAACACCCTCCCCCCGCTAACCAAGAGGGTTATTTTGATAAAACTGGAACGGGGGATCAAAATACTTTCGCTAGTTATGTCGCTTTTATTCCGCAACAGAAGATAGGAATTGTTATATTGGCTAACAAATTTTATCCCTTTAATGAAAGACCGGTGGTAGGTTATAAAATATTGCAACAAATCTTAAAATCCTAATTCCCCACTTCCCTCCTCTCCCCCCGTGAATTCAAAGAGGAAATGCACCACCTCGACTTAAGGTAAAATCCTAGGTGTCAAAACTGGGATGAACCAAAGGAAGAGGTAGTGCATGAAAGAGAAAAGATCTTTCTCTCATTTGTCATTGTATGAAAGAGAGCAATTATTTGTCTATAAGCAGCAAGGTAAATGTCTGCGGGAAATAGGCAGGCTATTGGATCGAGATCATAGCGTCATTTCAAGGGAGTTAAAAAGGAATAGTAATCCTCATGAGCACATGCGAGGTTATATAGGGACTTTGGCTCACCAGCAAGCTAAAGATCGTAAAAAGAATTCCGGTAAAAGGCCTCGTTTAAAACACGCTGACCTACAGAAATATGTCCAAGAAAAAATGAAAATAGGGTGGACTCCTGAGATCATTGCTAGCCAAGTTTCCGTTGTATTTCAAGGTTTTTCTATTAGTCATGAAGCGATTTATCAATACGTGTATGCTCAATGGCCAGAAGGTATTATTTACTTACCCCATAGCCGTAAAAAACGTTATGCGAAGCGCTATTCCAATAGAAAAAATAGAGCGCCTATTCCCAATCGAACAGACATTGATTTGCGTCCAGAAAAGGCAACGAATCGGAAGGAAGTAGGCCATTGGGAATCTGATACCCTGGAGTCGGATCGATCTCGGGTGGTTTATAACGTCATTGAAGAGCGTGTATCTCGTTTAGTAAAGATAACCGGATTAGAAAACAAAAAAGCAGCCTCAACCAAAGAAGCCGTTATAAAACGGTTAGCCTCTCTCCCTAAAAAGGCTCGTAAAAGCATTACTTATGACAACGGGTCAGAAAATTATTATCATCAAGAGATAAATTCTGTCTTAAAAACAAAATCCTACTTTTGCAAGCCTTATCATAGTTGGGAAAAGGGAGCCATTGAAAATACCAATGGACTCATTCGTCGATTTATACCTAAAAAAACGGATCTCGCCAATTTTTCTCAGGAACAACTTGACCAAATTGAATATTTGTTAAATCATCGACCACGCAAATGCCTAGGATTTAAAACCCCTTATCAGGTCTTCCTTAAGCGAACTGGTGCAATTCCTCCTTGAATGTGCCGTCAGGCCGAGGCAGCACCGAAGGTGCGCTGCGCACGTCCCCGCCTGCGCGGGGATGACGAATTTGCGCGGGAGTGACGAATTTGCCGGCATGGCGGGCTTTAAAATTTTGGGTCTTTATTACTGGCGGCAATGATAGGTTTCCCCCCTAAAATGACCATGATTTTTTAATTGACATCGCCGCTAAACTGATATATTCATAGGCGAAAAAATAGTGGTTAATAGCCACAGAATAGGTTTTGTATGCAAAGATGAAACTTCAAACGATTACTTCTATCGCTGAGAGCAGGCCTATACAGCCTGTTTTTGCTTTTAGGCCAGCCGCTTTGGGGCGTGCTGTCAATTACTTCTGCACGCAATTCGACGGACGAGTCTTGTATGCGGTAAAAACTAACCCTGAAAAGCATGTGATTCAAGCCGTCCACGCTCATGGCGTGACAGCCTTTGACGTTGCTTCTTATGAAGAAATCCGCATTATCAAAGAATACGCTCCCGGAGCGGAACTTTACTTTATGCACCCCGTGAAATCGCCCCATGCGATTCGTGAAGCGTATTTTGAATACGGCGTTCGTCATTTTTCTTTGGACTGTCTGGAAGAGCTCCACAAAATCTTACGACATACGGAAAATGCGAAGGATCTTTGCCTGCATCTGCGATTGGCAATACCCAATACGTTTGCAGAGTTTAATTTGGCGGAGAAGTTTGGCATTAATTTGCATGAAGCCCCAGAGTTATTAAAGCAATTGCGAAAGGCAGCTTATCAGCTCGGCGTGACTTTTCACGTGGGATCACAATGCATGCATCCTGACGCCTATCGAATTGCCATTCGAATGGCGGACAAAGTCATTAACGAAGCTCAAGTGGAAATTGAATCTTTTAATGTCGGTGGTGGTTTTCCTTCTATTTATCCAGGTATGATTCCTCCGGCGCTGACTATTTATTTTGAAGCAATTCACGACGAATTTGCTAAAGTGGCGCAAAGACATCCCGGAATTCAATTGCTATGCGAGCCTGGGCGTTCGTTGGTAGCAGAAAGTACATCAGTCATTGTGAACGTGGAATTGAGAAAGGACGATATTTTGTATATTAATGACGGAACTTATGGCAGTCTTTTTGATGCGGGTATTCCACACTTCATTTTTCCTGTCCATTTATTGCGACCAAAGCACACGGCGGATGTGGATCTTTTGCCGTTTAGCTTTTATGGCCCAACGTGTGATTCATTGGATTACATGAAAGGCCCCTTTTATTTGCCCAATGACATCAAGGCGGGTGATTATATCGAAATTGGGCAAATGGGCGCTTACGGTCGTACCTTATCTACTGCCTTTAACGGCTTTAAGCAGCGGGAAGGCGTTATCATGGTTTCTGATGAACCCTTGATGACCATGTATTCGGATGAATATATTACCCACGAACCGCTTGAAGTCATCGCTGCCTAATCCAATAACCTTTTGAGGAAACGTTGATGAAAAATAAAAATCTATCGATGCCTTCGTTAAAAGAAAAATTGCTGCAAGAAACCGTTGAACATATTGATATCACGCGTTTTGATGCGCGTCCTATTATCGACGCTATGGATCATATGTCTTTCACCTCGCGCGATCTTGCGCGTGCAACGCAGATTTTTAACCGAATGCTGCAAGACGAACAATGCAGCATTATTTTGTCCCTCGCCGGTTCGACCTCGGCAGGTGGCTGCATGAAACTGTACGCCGATTTAGTGAAATACAATATGGTCGATGCGATTGTGGCAACAGGCGCCAGTATTGTGGATATGGATTTTTTTGAAGCATTGGGTTTTCGGCATTATCAAGGGAGTCCCGCTGTTGAAGATCGCCAGTTGCGGGATTTATATATCGATCGAATTTATGATACATACATCGATGAGGAAGACCTTCAGCGTTGCGATCACACTATTTATGAAATTGCCAACTCCCTTGAGCCGCGTCCGTATAGCTCGCGTGAATTTATCCATCACATGGGTGCTTATCTCGCTCAAGGGAAAGCGAAGAAAGAAGAATCTTTAGTGCAATTAGCTTATGAGCATGACGTACCTATTTTTTGCCCTGCCTTTACCGATTCTTCTGCGGGCTTTGGTTTGGTTTTACATCAAGTAAAAAATCCCGATCGTCATTTAACAATCGATTCGATTCGGGATTTCCGCGAATTGACGGACATTAAAATCAAAGCGGGCACCACCGGTTTATTGATGATTGGTGGCGGTGTGCCCAAAAACTTCGTGCAAGATACGGTAGTTTGTGCAGAAGTCATTGGTAAAACGGTGGATATGCACAAATACGCAATTCAAATCACCGTGGCTGATGTGCGCGACGGCGCGTGCTCCAGTTCAACGCTTAAAGAAGCGTGCTCGTGGGGTAAAGTTGATACGGCTTATGAACAGATGGTATATGCGGAAGCGACCTCGGGCTTGCCTTTGTTAGCGAGCGATGCTTACCATCGCGGTTATTGGAAAGATCGTTCGCCTCGACAGTACGCGAATTTATTTAAATCGGAATCAAAATAATGAAATGCCTCCCTCCTGAAAAAGCCTTTTTAGGACTCGAACCGCAAAAGGCTGTCCCTTATGAAAAAGCCAAAGCGGTGATCATTCCTTTTGGGCTTGAACGTTCGGTCAGCTATGGGGGAGGGACGGCACAAGGGCCGGCGGCAATGATTGAAGCGTCTTTTGAAGTGGAATTATTTGATGAAGCGCTTTGGTGCGAACCTTATTGCGATATCGGCATCGTGACGTTGGAAGAACCTAAAATCGAAGCTGATATGCAAAGCGCATTGAAACAACTGGAAACGTTAGTGCAACAGGTATTAGATGACGAAAAATTCCCCTTCGTTTTTGGAGGCGAGCATTCCATAACGGCGGGTTCTATTCGCCCATTTGTGAACGCCTATGATAACTTAGCGATTTTACATTTTGATGCTCATGCAGATTTGCGCGATGGTTATGAAGGCGAGCATTATTCGCACGCCTCTGCTATTAGACGCTGTTTGGACTATCCTAGTGTGGAAGTCATTTCAGTGGGTATTCGAAATATTTCAGCGGAAGAAATTCCCTTTTTTGAAGCCAACCGCAATCGCATTCATATTTATTGGGCGAAAGATAAAAAAACTTGGGATATTAATGAAATCATTGCGCCTTTAAAAAATCGCCCTATTTATCTGACTTTCGATCTTGACGGTTTTGATGCAAGCTTAATGCCTGCCACTGGGACCCCCGAACCTGGCGGCCTTTTTTGGAATGACGCTCAAGAAATTATTACTGCGGCCGGTCAAGTGGGCACTATTGTAGGCGCTGATATTAATGAATTAGCACCTATCCCTGGATTCCACAGTTGCGATTTTTTAGCCGCAAAATTAGCTTACAAAATTCTTTCATCCGCCTTCAAATAGCCCAGTAGCCCTTATGCAGCGAAGCGAAATACGGGAATGGGGCTTCTTTTTAGCGTTAATGCCTCTTATCATCGTCAGACTTATCATTAATTTCTTCAATGTATTTTTTAAATAAAGAACAGCAACTATTGATTAGCGTCTCCCGTGCTTCTTTTGAAAAACCGAGTAAAAATCCAGCGGCGCCGATTCCCAAAATACTTTTACCAAAATGCTTACTAATTATTGAAAAAACATCAGGAATAGCAGATTTCACTTGAGATTTAGTTTTCGAAACTTTCATTTTTTTAAAAAGAGTTACAAGCCCTATCAAAATAAGGGCGAGAATAAAAATAATAAGCCCGCAAATAAACGCCGAGAGTATTGGTCCTATGTGGGTGGTGAGGTAAAAATAAAATGAAGTAAGCACAAACCCAACACCCAGTAGCACCAATACCCATGCCGTCAAAAGAAGGACAAAGGCAAGAACAACACCCACTATCATTTTCTTCGAGCGATCTTGCGGCTAATTATTCCAGTGATTATTCCAGCGCCGAATGCGTACCCGAGAGTTGCTAACGGTTTCTTTTTGCATTTGCTTTCTACTGAATGAATGACATCCTTTCCTCGATTGACAAAGTTATTTTTCATCATGCTAGCCTCCGTTTTGCTAAATGAAGTTAATTTGTGAATAATACTACTGAGATCGCCCCGTAATTTAGCGACATCGTCACTAAACGTAGCGAACTCTTGCTTAATAGAGTCGGTTTTAGTTTCTTTCGGCATGGAAGCCTCCTTTTTGACTTTTGCGACGAGCTTTCAAAGAAAATATAGCAATCGGCAGGAATAATGCAAATAAACTGACCAGAAAACGGCCTATTCTTTGAGGAATGAGGCCCTATCGTATAGAACTTATAATGTAAGAACAGGCTAAAATCGACTGATTTTGTATTTTTATGGCAAAAATAGACGATTATTATTACTGCGGGCCAATCGGGACCGAGATTGACTGATGAAGCGCTATTCTGTCTCAGCCCACAATTCTTTCATTTTACTAATGCTAAATCCCCACGCTTCGGCGGGCTTTAATTTAGGTGGAACGATTAGTTCATTGGGATTCGTTAAAACATCAACGAGTACAGGGCCATCGATTTCAAAAGCGCGTTTAACAGCGTTTTTGAGTTGATCGTGGCTTTCAACTCGGATACCTTCGCCGCCCATCGCTTTTGCACAATCGGCCAGGTTGGAAACGCCCCATTCTGGGTAGCCGCTGGCTTCCATTTCCATCTTCACTAAACCTAATTTTCCGTTATTAAATACGAAAGCTTTAATGGGTAGCTGATGGGAAACCGCAGTGATAAAATCCCCCATCAGCATCGTAAACCCGCCATCGCCGCACATCGCGACGACTTGGCGGCTGCGATCTAAGGCTTGAACGCCAATGGCTTGCGCAAAAGCATTGGCCATGGAAGCCAGATTAAATGAAGCGATAAAATCGCGCTCACCTTTCATTTCTATTTGTCGTGCCATCCAAATAATCGTTTCTCCTGTGTCCGCCGTGAACACAGCGTTATCGCTGGCGTAGTGGTTGATAAGGTGAGCCACCGCTTGAGGTCGAATGGAATTCTTTAACGGTCGAATGGCGCGTTTTAACATCCGTTCTTCCCATTCTTTGCGCTTTCGTTGCGTTCGTTTTAAATGTTTGTCACTTTTCTTTTCCTTAACCATGGGTAAAAGCGCTGTTACGCTCGCTTTAACATCGCCGACGACACCCATTATTACAGCGCTTGCCTAAATGTTCAGGAAGGGTATCAATTTGAATAATTGTTTTCCCTTTCGGGTAAAATTGACGGTAGGGGAAATCCGTTCCCAGCATTAATAGCAGCTCACATGACTCCATTGCCTCCATGCCGCAAGTACTGCCGAGCATCCCAACGCCCCCGGCCCAATAAGGATTTTCATTCGCAATAACCGCTTTGCCTTTAAGAGCGTGAATAACTGGGGATTTTAACTTTTGCGCTAAGTCTAAGATTTCTTGAGTGGCGCCGCGGGCTCCCCAGCCAATGAAAATGGTCACCTTATCGGATCGATTAAGGGCTGTTGCAATATTTTCTAAATCTTGAGGTACAGGAACGGGTTGCTGGTATTTTTGAAAAACAGGGTGGTCCAATGACCAATTAATTTCTTTAGAAGGGCCGACGTCAGTGGGAATGGATAAATGCGCGACACCTTGTCGCGCTATCGCTGTTTGTACGGCTAAAAGTCCGAGGCGAGGCATTTGTTCTGGCACAATAAGCGATTCATTGTACACCGAAACGTCATCGAATAAACGATCAAGATTAACTTCTTGGTGATAGTCCGTACAAATTTCATCGCGCGGCACTTGCCCGGTGAGTGCTGCCGGAGCATGATCCTTTTGCCTCATACAAACCATTCAACAAATGGATCGCGCCGGGGCCGACGGTTCCTGCGCAAAGGCCTAACTTGCCCGTTAATTTCGCTTGCGCTCCGGCTGCAAAAGCGCCCGTTTCTTCATGGCGGACAGCGATCCATTCAAAACGTTTTCGTTTGTCAGTGCGAAGCGCGTTTGCCAGTGGATTAATGGCGTCACCGAAGACGCCAAAGATTTGACGATTGCTGCAACCGTCTAAGATATCAAGCAGCAATTCCCATACATTAATTTTCATCATTTTCCTTGGCGCAGAGCCTATTTGTTGACAGAATAGAATTATCTATTTTTATTGTCAAATTTGCGGGAGAAGCGAGGAGAGGAAGAACTGCAGCAGTAAGTTTTTAATAGTTATAATTCATGTAAAAGAAATAGGAAGGAGGATCGTATGCCAATTGAGAGAGTCGATGTGGCTATTGTCGGAGGAAGTTTTTCTGGTTTGAGTGCGGCTCTTTTGTTGGGTAATTCGTTACGTAATGTGATTGTTATCGATGATAATCAACCGCGAAATCTAAAATCAGCGCATGCTTTCAATTTGCTGGGTAATGAACAAACTAAGCCGCTAACGTTTCTAAAACGAGCACACAAAGAGGTTCAGCAACTTGAAACCGCCCAGGTAATTTCTGGCAACATTAAATCCATTTCTTGTATAAATAATCGGGGTTTTACATTGCAACTGCAAAATGGTCCCCGTATTGAAAGTAGAAAAATCATTCTAGCCACGGGCGTTGTTGATGAACTTCCGGCAATAAAGGGAATAGAAACTTTTTGGCCGGACAATATTTTTCATTGTCCTTATTGTATTGGTTATGCCGTAAAAAATGAGCCTTTAGCCGTCTACAGCACTGAAGAAGAAGCCTACGTCTTAGCATTAATTATTCATAAATGGACGAGTGATTTTATTTTATTTACAGATGGGCACGAGGTGCTTTCCGACCCTCAATTGGAACACCTTAAGGATTTGGGTATCCGAGTCTACTCGCAAAAAATTTCTCAATTTACCGGCGTGCGTGGAAAGTTTATTGTTGCTCATCTTTCAGACCAACAGCAAATAAAACGTCGCGGAATATTTATGCACTTAAAATTTAAACAGCGCGCCCCTAATTTAATCGCTGATCTGGGTTGTTCTTATAACGAGGAAAATTTATTACACGTTAATGAATTTTTCAAAACCTCGGTGGACGGTGTGTACGCTATCGGTGATATAGCTTTAAAAGTTCAAAAAATGACAACAGCTATTGCTAGCGGGAGCGTAGCAGCCTTTGCTGTGGATCACGAACTCACCGACGAAATGGCGGTATTCGCCTAGAATACTTACAGCCTTTGGCAAAGCATTCACTTGCGCCCTCTCCCGCTGGGGGGCACATTCAAGGAGGAATTGCACCAGTTCGCTTAAGGAAGACCTGATAAGGGGTTTTAAATCCTAGGCATTTGCGTGGTCGATGATTTAACAAATATTCAATTTGGTCAAGTTGTTCCTGAGAAAAATTGGCGAGATCCGTTTTTTTAGGTATAAATCGACGAATGAGTCCATTGGTATTTTCAATGGCTCCCTTTTCCCAACTATGATAAGGCTTGCAAAAGTAGGATTTTGTTTTTAAGACAGAATTTATCTCTTGATGATAATAATTTTCTGACCCGTTGTCATAAGTAATGCTTTTACGAGCCTTTTTAGGGAGAGAGGCTAACCGTTTTATAACGGCTTCTTTGGTTGAGGCTGCTTTTTTGTTTTCTAATCCGGTTATCTTTACTAAACGAGATACACGCTCTTCAATGACGTTATAAACCACCCGAGATCGATCCGACTCCAGGGTATCAGATTCCCAATGGCCTACTTCCTTCCGATTCGTTGCCTTTTCTGGACGCAAATCAATGTCTGTTCGATTGGGAATAGGCGCTCTATTTTTTCTATTGGAATAGCGCTTCGCATAACGTTTTTTACGGCTATGGGGTAAGTAAATAATACCTTCTGGCCATTGAGCATACACGTATTGATAAATCGCTTCATGACTAATAGAAAAACCTTGAAATACAACGGAAACTTGGCTAGCAATGATCTCAGGAGTCCACCCTATTTTCATTTTTTCTTGGACATATTTCTGTAGGTCAGCGTGTTTTAAACGAGGCCTTTTACCGGAATTCTTTTTACGATCTTTAGCTTGCTGGTGAGCCAAAGTCCCTATATAACCTCGCATGTGCTCATGAGGATTACTATTCCTTTTTAACTCCCTTGAAATGACGCTATGATCTCGATCCAATAGCCTGCCTATTTCCCGCAGACATTTACCTTGCTGCTTATAGACAAATAATTGCTCTCTTTCATACAATGACAAATGAGAGAAAGATCTTTTCTCTTTCATGCACTACCTCTTCCTTTGGTTCATCCCAGTTTTGACACCTAGGATTTTACCTTAAGTCGAGGTGGTGCATTTCCTCTTTGAATTCACGGACTGCGCGGAAATGACGAATTTGCCCAAGTACAGACTAAATCCCTACTTGTATCTTTCCGCTTATTTGGTATGTTAATCTTCAATGAGGATGAGGAATAAGGAGGAAGCGATGCCTTTTGATTTAAGCTTGCTTATTGTCGATGAAATCATCGCGCGGGCCCGTGCATTTCACGCAAAAGAAGGTGTTGTCTTTCCTGAGAACGTCAATGAGTCTTCTGAAGAAGATTTCCAACAAATCCTTGCCGACCATCAAAATGATTTAACCTACCGAGAGCTCAAAGAAGCGATCAACAATCTGGAGCCCGATCAACAAATGCAGCTCGTTGCGCTTATGTATTTAGGGCGGGGCGATTTTAGCGACTGGGAAGAGAGCTTCGCAGAAGCCGAGGCAGGATGGACGAACCGGACGGCCGAATATTTATTATCTAAGCCTCAATTGGCAGACTATCTCGAGGCGGGTCTTGATGCGATGGGTTATCGTCGTGAAGGATGATGAGAGTAATATCAAAGCATTCCATTGGCGAATCGTTTTTACGGCGGGAATGGGGTTTTTTACCGATGCTTATGATTTATTTATCATCGGGGTTGTTACCACCATCCTCACTCCAATCTGGCATTTAACCATTTCCCAATTAGCTTTATTAAACGGCGCCGCGCTGGCGGCGGCGGCTGTTGGCGCCATTTCTTTTGGTGTTTTGTCTGACAAATTTGGGCGAAAAAGGCTGTATGGTGTAGAAGTTCTTATCCTTTTTTTCGGAGCTATTCTTTCTGCGTTTCCCCCCTCCTACGGATGGCTTTTGTTCTCTCGAATAGTCGTCGGTTTAGGCATTGGTGGTGATTATCCTTCCAGTGCTATTATCGCCAGCGAATATGCGCCCAGTCAAAGACGTGGTTTTTTAGTCTTGCTCGTCTTTGCCATGCAAGCGCTCGGTTTGGTGGTCGGCCCTTTATTGGCTTCTCTTTTATTGGTCACCCCGCTTTCGCACACGCTGGTTTGGCGCATTTTGCTAGGTATTGGGGCCATCCCAGCGGCTTCTGTTTTCTATCTTCGACGACAAATTGAAGAAACGCCCCACTATCTTCTGAAAAAATCGCCGCCGGTTGCCGTTAGCCGAGTCGTGTCAGATTTAACAGGCTTCACCAAAAAAATTAAAGCCCAGCAAGTTCCTCACCCACAGCACTATTTATTTGAAAAAAAATGGCTCGTCCGTCTCATTGGGACGGCGAGTGCATGGTTTCTGCTGGATGTCGCCTTTTATGGAAACAGCGTTTCATCGGTCCTTATTTTAAAATGGCTTAATCCTCAAGCTCAATTAGTCACTAATACCCTTTTAACCGCTTTAACTTTTTTTGTTTTTGCTGTCCCTGGTTATCTCTTAGCCGCTACTTATATCGACCGCATTGGGAGAAAATTTTTG
The DNA here is from genome assembly GCF_005280755.1 of Coxiella burnetii. NCBI lineage: Bacteria > Pseudomonadati > Pseudomonadota > Gammaproteobacteria > Legionellales > Coxiellaceae > Coxiella > Coxiella burnetii. The sequence goes on along the minus strand of NZ_CP040059.1, from coordinate 633,866 downwards.
CAAATGTTTGGATTTTTTATGATTGCAGTGGCTTACGGCGCTATCGCGCTTATCCCTCACTTGACTCAGCACATCCCGTTATTTATTGCCATTTTCGGCATCAGCTTTTTCTTCGTTAATTTTGGACCAAATACCACCACTTTTTTAATTCCTTCGGAAATCTACCCCACCAGTTTGCGCGCAAGGGCCCATGGAATTTCAGCCGCTTGGGGTAAGGTAGGCGCTTTTGTAGGCGCTTTTTTCTTACCCCACATTTTGCACACCCAAGGATTACGCTACACCATGGCGCTTCTTGCAGTTGTTTGTCTTATTGGCATTTTAGTCACTTTGTTATTACCGGAAATGAAAGGTAAAGCCATTGATGTGATCGAATAACAGTCTCTTCTTTTAATATTTCCTTAAGAGTGTAAAATAGGTTCAAAGGAGTGAGCCGATGATTTCTGTTCTGATCGTGGATGATGAACAATTAGTCCGAGAAGCATTGAAGCTCTTGTTAAAGGATGCTTCTGGCGTGAAGGTTATTGGAGAAGCAGAAACGGGAGAAATGGCGTTAGCCAGTGCCCGTGAAAAAAGACCCAACGTTATTTTGCTCGACGTTCACTTGCCGGATTTTAGCGGTTTATACATCAGTCAAAAGCTGCTTCGACAATACCCCGAAACCAAAGTGATTATCCTGACTAGTGAAAAGAATAAAACTTTCTCTCGCCGATTGCTTGAAGTTGGCGTACACAGTTATCTTACTAAGGAGGCTGAACAAGAAGAATTAATCCAAGCCATAAAGGAAGTTCAGAAAGGTAAGCGAATTATTAGTCCTAAAATTGCCAGCCAATTAGCTATTTCTAAAATGACCAGCCAAGTTTCTGGCGTTTTGGATAGTATTTCTGATCGTGAGATGGAAATCCTTTTAATGATGGTGCGAGGAGTTCCGACAGAAACCATTGCCCAAAAGCTTCACCTTAGTCCCAAAACCGTTTCCACTTATCGCGTTGCGATATTTAAAAAATTGAACGTTAAAAACGATGCAGAATTAATATTATTGGGAATGCGGCAGGGGTTGTTGCAGGAGTGATTGCCTTGCGCGATCGCCAAAAGATAAAACTGTTAAAATGCAAGAATTTTATAATTATCCGCACTTAATTACTGAAAACTGGGGCGTCTTTCATGTTCTCTAATTAAATGAATTTGGCAGGATTTAATTTTTTGACCAACTTTTTATTTTTTTAAAAATTGGAGCGATAACCGGTATTTTCGTTACATGAGCGAGGAACACAATCTCGCAATATTTTTGATGTGCTTAATTGGCGGTTTATCCCCGCATGGGCGTCGTATGAGCGGGAAACACGGCACATAACGGTTTCCCAGGCACGTGGCCGGTTGTGCGTTAATCAACTGTTTAAGCCATTGCTTATTTAGCATGTTATAAACCCAAACAAATGGAATGTAATGTCCCTGGCTGGCTCAAAATAAAAGGTAACCGAAGCCTCCATTGCCCCAACCTGCAATATTATGCTATAATTTATACAAAACTGGAAAGATGGGAGGGGTATGTACTTCAATTCAACATTTAAGCTTTTAGTGGTATGCAGTTTAGGAGCTTTGTTGGTTAATGGTGTTGCCTTTGGATGCCATACAACAGGCAGTATCGTCAATAAATATAGTAAGCCAGTAACTGTATCGGTAAGAACTACGGATTCAGGAACCTTAAGATTGAATGGTATAGCCAAAGGAGCAGTTACTATCAAGCCTGGCGAAACCGCTAATTATAGCCAAACAACTACAAAAGACACGGGAATTGGCTTTATATCTATACCCGAGTCGAACAACATTTTTAACCAGGGTATACTTTATGTTAGAGCCCACCTAAGTGGAGTTACTTGCCACCATACAAGGTGTCTGCAAACCTTAACGGATGAAAAGTGTCATGCTAGTCTAACAAGTTCTACTTCTGATTATGTCGTTAGTCAAAATAACGGTGTCACCGAGATAAAAAGCAAGAAGTAGTAGAAATCCTATCCCGATTTAGAAAAAATGCTCGAGCGCTACGTATCCGCTACAAGCCATTGCAGGCGGGCAAAAAAGATTATTGTGTTGATGAAAATGCCTTGTATTATATGAAAAAACAGCGCTTTCCAAAAACCAGTTTGAATTACTTGAAAAGAATTCCGGGACCTTCGTTAACAAAGAAGCTTGGCAACCCCATTTAAAGACTCTGGATATTATTAGTTCTCATCATTGCAGAATTGCGACGGAAGAAGCCTTGGTTGAAAGTATTTTGTCGCATGGTTTTAATGTTGACCTCGCCATTGTAAGCGATGATGCTGGGTGAAAAATTAATTCGGATTCAACTTATATACTCGACTTAACCCCTCTTTAAGTTTATCTGGGAGCTTTTAATCTAAAGCTTCATTTTACCTCCTTGAAAGGTTTAACCAGAAATTTCCTGATAATACACTAGTGACATTATACCTGAGTGAGCCCTTGGAACTGATAACCCCGTGGCGGTAACTTCAATTGGAGAAAAATAATATGCGAAGTAATGAACAGAAAGTTAATTCCGATTCCCAAATAGAGGAAATCCAAGGCTACCAAGCTGTAAAGTTTACAGTTACACCAGACAAGCCTGTCTCTGAACAAAAGATTCCCTCAATTTTGAAAGAAAAAAATGAAGAAGGACAGTACTTTGATCCAAATGGTTGCGGCGTTATTACCGTTTTCAAACAAAAGAAAGGAAATGTTACACATTAGGAGCTCCGCGAATGAACCCAGAGTCACTATCAAAAGTATACCAAATTTCTATCGGTGGGGGGATACGTGATGCATACATTTCGTTAGTTGAAACATTGAACGGTTCAATAGAATTGAAAACGAGTAAAAAAAATCCCCTAGTAAGAAAAGAAAATTTAGGAGCAGAAGGTATCGCTTTGTTCTACAGCGGTAACTGGAAGATGCATTATCTCACTGTTTATCAGCATTGTGAAGTTGAATCATTAGAAGAATTAAAAGCGCTCGCTCTCGAAATTAACTCAGCGAATTTAACTTCAAACCATCCGGTAACTAAAAATATTCAGTTTGATATCTTTAATTTAAGTGATGTTATCAATTCTGTTACAAAAAGCGCTAAGTGCCCTGATGGAAAAGGAAAGCATGATGAGGCGGGCAACATACTGCCTCAAGGCTTATTGGCTTCAGAACAATCCAAGGGTGAAACTTCAAAACATGAAACAAGAATCATTTTTGACGACATTGCGTTAAGCTTTTTAGCAAAAACCACCCAGTTCCATCTTATGTTTCAGCAACAAGAGAAAGAAGAACAAGAATATAAAGCGCTTGGTTGCTACCGGTAAACAATTTTTATTGTGCTTCACAAGCTCAGCCCAACCTCGCTTAAATTGGCAATTTTAGCACGTAGGTTGGGCTGAGCTTGCGAAGCCCAACGGTATGAGATTTTATTCTCCAAAACTATCATTCTTATCAAGGTCAGCGGCTCAGTTGGCAGGTAAAATACCTTTAGTGACGTAATAATGAATACTTGAGTATTGCCAGTCCATAGGATTTTCCACACACCCGTGTTTTACCGGATTATAATGAATGTAATTGACATGCTTTTCAAAAACATCTTCATTACGAATAAGGTGCTCCCAAAATCGTCTTTGCCAAATTCCTCGTTCTCGTTTCGATTTCCGACTCATGGAAATTCTTTCATTTTTTTCTATTGAACGAGAAAAATAACCTTTAATTAAATTCCATCGTTGAGAATATTTGGCGTCATTTTCTGGTAATGTCATAATCATATGGAGATGATCAGGCAAAATAACAATCGCCTCGATTTTAAATGGATGATTTAATTTTACCTGACGAAATGACAAACGTAATTGATCAATGATCAATTAAAAATGCTGCTTTCGTTCAAGCAAATTAACTGTGAAAAAATAAGTGCCATTTGGAACGAGGGCTCTGCGATATTGCATTGTTTTCCTTTCTCTTCGTTGGGCTTCGCAAGCTCAGCCCAACCTACGGGCTTTGGATGGGAATTTATTAGTGCCTTTGTTATTTTCAGAAGCGATGGATCTGCATCCTATCGTGATTATTCTGTCCATATTAGTTTTTGGCGGGATCTGGGGATTTTGGAGAATTTTTTTCGCCATTCCGTTAGCGACCTTAGTCAAAATGGTTTTAAACGCCTGGCCAAAAGCGCGAATCTCTCAAAACGACACGCCCGGGTAACGCTCAATTCACCTTAAAACCACATTAATTCGCGTCAAACTTCTTTTTTCGATATCTTTTTCTCAGAAAATAAAATAATATTTATTTGAGTTATTTTCTTAAGGAGAAGCAGAATGCAACAGGACGAAAATACTTTGGGGAGGTTTATTCCAGCGGAAAATTTAACGTTACCTCATAATGCTCCTAATTTGGATAGAAGCCCATTGATTGCAATTGACGAAATTTTACTAGCTGAAATCAGGCAGTCTAAGACACTTTTGCCTGTTGTTCAGGAAAAAATTTTAATTCGTATTTTATGTACCAGTGTCTTTCAAAATATGGTTGAGTTTTATTATACTATACTTTCAACTATTGTTTGTGATTTTATTGTTACTAACAAATTAGAAGTGGTTGAAGTGGAGAAATTGGAAAAGGCATTAAAAGAGGGGCAAGGGGCCAATTTAATTTTGCTTGATTATTTGAATGTGTATCTCACAAACAAAAATTTCACTGATTTTGAGTTCATAAATCGTAGGTTTAATTTAATTAGTAGAGTTGAGGAGTTTTCAGCCCAGCCTCTTTCAGAGGATGATACAAGCGAGGTGGTGGATTTTTTTCTAAATTTACTGAGGAATATTGTTGAATCAAGTTCATCAGTCGAAGAAACAAGCCAGGGAATAAAAAGTCATGATTATGAAGCTTGGAGTCCTTATTCCGTTATGTTGCAGCTCATAAACGGGGATTCGTTGTGGTTGCGTCCTGAGGCCCGGAATCGACTGATAAATATGTTGGAGGAAGAGACGACTATCAAATTTCTAAATCCCTCCTCACAAGTGATGCTTTAAAATTAGCTGAATTATAATGAATAGTCCAACAGGAAGTAGCTCGACTAGCAAGGAAGAATTGGATCTTTTGAATTTTTTAGATTTAACCCTTACGCGAATGATTTGGATACTGGTCGCGCGCTTGATATTTTTCATGAATACATGCGTGATAACTCAATTAAAGTTTCTCGAGCTGAGTTTGAAAAAAAATCTTTTCTTAAAGCAAAAAAGCCTCGTTTTCATTAACGATGCTGAACCACTATTATCCCCTGAACAAGCCAAACATTATCGGCCCGAAATGGCTTACGAAATGATGTTTCGGGATTTTTTAGCAAAATTAGAGGGTGAGCCGTGGAAAATGATTTAGAGCAACTTAAGACTAGAACGCCCCCCATAGAGCGTCCCCACCAAACACAGTCCGAATAGTGAGAGAAATGTAGCTACGCATTTCAGAGAAATGCCTGAGATTGATGTGCCTAATGGCATTTGCTGGCACTCATCAGCAAATATTTGATTAATGATGGGCCGTCACGGGCTCGAACCGTGGACCCGCTGATTAAGAGTCAGCTGCTCTACCGACTGAGCTAACGGCCCTGATTAAGGCTTAATAATTACGTAACTGTGCTTCGAGGTCAAGCATGATTTAAGGGATACAGGGCCTAGGCATGAAAAATTTTGTTGACAACCTCGACTTGGCTGCCCGAAGAAGGGGAAACTACATTTTTAAACCAACTGCAATTCCTGGAACAGCAAAGTCTTTGTTATTCGCACCGCCAGAAGTGGTGGCTTAGTAGTTGTAATTATTTCGTGCACGTTCCTATGCAACGACCATTACTCTGTTTATTTCACAGAAAAGACGTAAACGTTTGATAAACTACTGTTGAGGTTTAAGATAAGAGTTGAATAAATTGGGGAAGCAAGTGCGATGATCCTCATTGGTTTTGCATTAACGAATACGTCGGTTTTATTGTTGGGTACTTTAGGCCTACTAAGAACCCTATGAGACAAAGAAACAAAATCGCAGAAAAAAGCAAGTCTGACTTTGTGGCACTCATGGTTCAAATAATCCTTTGTTCTTTCAATAACAAGAAACAGAATTCATTTTTTTAAGCGCACCCTTGCCTCGATAAACGGAAATAATTTCATCAACATCGCCAAAAGCTTTGATACTACCATGCTCCAATAATATCGCTTTATTACACAATTTTTTAATTAGTTCATCGGAATGAGATGCCAAAACAAGAGTGTTAATGTTCTTATAAAAATCGTTTAGACGATTTTTAGCTTTCTCCGCAAAATTTGCATCACCTGCACCAATACCTTCATCCATTAATAAAATATCCGGCTCAAGTGCTGTTGCCAGAGCAAAACTCAGTCGAGTTAACATGCCTGAAGAGTAAGTCCGTAAAGGCAAATGAATAAAATCGTCCAATTCACTAAACTCAATAATTTCATCTTGCTTTTTTTTAAGCTCCTGCTTTGTCATTCCCAAGAACATACCAATGGTGTGAATATTTTCGAGACCTGTGTCATCCATATCCATACCTAAATTAATACTGAATAATGAAGTTACCCGCCCTCGACAAATATATTGGCCTTTAGTCGGTCGATAAATATGCGCCAACAATCTCAACAAGGTTGTTTTACCAGCGCCGTTATGGCCAATTAAACCAAGACGGTCGCCTTTCTTTAAAGAAAATGAAATATCATGTAAAGCAGTTATATAAACTTTCTTTTTCTCATTACGATTAATTTCTCCACCCAAACGGTTTGCTAAAGACCGACGGAAACTCCGGTTAGCATCAAAAACAGGAATTTCAATAGATACGCTTTGTAACTCAATATAATTTTGCATCGATCTTGCCTATAACCAATAAATCAATTTATTATAATTTCGTCCTAAATAAACCATCGTAAATGTCCAACCGACCACAAGAATTAAAATATTTGCCATCCAGCTAACAAGACTTGCAGGCTCACCCATTAAAGGATAGCGAACCACACTAATGAAATGATAAATTGGGTTAAGATTAATAATTAATAAAGCGATTTTGCCATGACCTAATTGAGATTCTGACCAAAATATTGGCGTAATAAACATTGCAATCTGCAAAATACTCGTCACAATTTGTTGGATATCGCGCACCCGCGCACAAACTAATCCAAGTGCAATTGCAATCCAACTACAGTTTAAAATCAATAAAGCGAAACCTGGAATAACCAACCAGGTATTATGGGTAATATGAAGATGGAAAATTAATGCAACCGTAAGGAAAACGACAAAGTGATGAAAAAAAACCATTACGTTACGTGAGACAACCAAAAAAGCATAAAAGCTATAAGGTAAAGCAATTTGCTTCATGTAACTCTCATTTGCAATAAATGTCGTACACGATTCAGAGAGCGTTGTTGAAAAAAAAATCCATACCACATAACTAGAAGCAAAAAAAGGTAAATAACTTCTGATTTCACGGTGCCACAAAGTAGCTAACAAGAAACCCATGCTTCCTATAAAAATCGCAATGCTCAAAGTAGCCCAAAAGGGCCCTATAAGGGTTCGTTTGTAGCGCCTGCGTATTTCTGCATAGGCCATATAAAGCCAGAGATTCCATTCTTTAAAACCTTTGAAATAATCTTGCGCACCAATAAAAACAGGTAAGTGTTTCTTATCAATAGTTATTATCGGTTCAGCTAAATCTTGTACTAACTGATTAGTGACGTCATTCATTTTTCTATCCTAAGCGGTATAACCCATGCCCTCGCCTGCATCGAGAGGTACCATGCAGCCGCTCAACAATGGAGTTTTTTGATTACATAAGGCTTCTACGATGGAGAAAAATTCTGCCACGTCGATCATTCGTTTTGAGGGCAGCGCTGCAACGTAGTTCTCAAATTCAACAGGCTTATCATTTTTAAATCGGAACATATTATTCCCCTCGGCTATAAAACTGCCTGGAGAGATCCCTGTCACCACAACCCCACTAGCAGCTAATGCTTTCCCTAAACTTCTGACATAAGCAGCCAAAGCTGCTTTAGCCGTGTTATATGCCACTGATCCGTGTGCCGCAGAATCGGCCGTGGAGCCCACATGAATAATCACACCGCTTTGACGATCCACCATTTTGGGTATCAGTTTGTTGTTTATTTGAACGCCCGACAGCAAATTAATATCAACTAATTTACAAAACTCTTGTCTAGCTAAAAGCGGATCATGCATTTTGAATCCCCCGCCAGCACAATGGATAATAACATCCGGTATAAAGTTTGTTTCTAGTAATTGAAGTAGCACTTGGTCTAAGGCTGTTTCATCAGAAAAATCTATTGCATAGATTTTGGTAGGGGACTTGAGCTCCGCTTGTAAATCCTCAAGTTTTTGTTTCGATTGGGATAATAAGTATAAGTCTGCTCTCAATTTAGACAGCCACAAACTTAATGCTTTTCCCAAGCCAGAGCCGGCACCTGTAATGAGTATTTTCTTACCTTCCATAACGGCTATCCATTTTTCAACAGCCCTAAAGGTATCAACTCTTTATTGATCGTGCAACAAGCACCTTCCGCCTAATTTCTATTGCTATTTATTTACGGATCGAAATTGGTAATAATCGTATTGAAACAACCGGAGAATGATTAAGATGGAAGCCTTCATTTATAGTGAAAAGATGTTGACATCTGTGATCGAAATAATCAAGTTTGCTGCAAAAAAGATTCTTAGTATCTATAGTGAACCCACTTCTTTAGTAGTGACAAAGAAAGGCGATGGTTCCCCGTTAACAAAAGCTGATCAATTGGCACATGATTTTATTTCAGCGCAACTCACTAATTTAACCCCGAAGATTCCCATCATTTCCGAAGAGTTAGATTTTGAGATTTATTCTAACACCCTTCTAAATTCTTATTTTTGGTTGGTTGATCCTTTAGACGGGACCAAAGACTTTATTAAACGCAATGGCGAATTTACTGTTAATATAGCCTTAATCAAAGATGCGAAAGTAGTACTCGGGGTAGTGTTTGTTCCTGTAACCAACACTTGTTATTATGCAAATAAAGTAGTTGGCGCCTTCAAGCAAGTTGGAGAACAACCACCCCAACAATTACAATTGACCCCGCAGAACAAAGCAAGGGATTTGAATCAACCTATCAAAGTCGCAATAAGTCGCCACCATGGACTTGATGGCATACAAAAATTTATTGATAAAATTGGTCCTTGCGAGTGTGTCAGCATGGGCAGTAGCTTGAAGATATGCTCGTTAGCAGAAGGGGAAGTAGACATCTACCCGAGATTAGGTCCTACGAAAGAGTGGGATACGGCTGCAGCGCAATGCGTTTTAGAACAAGCGGGCGGAAAAATTCTGATTGAAACCGGAAAATCATTATTTTACAATAAATTGGATTTTTTAAATCCAAAATTCTTGGCTCTTGGTAGTAGGGGAAATCCAGCTTGGGTTACCTATTTATAATAATAAATAATAAAGGATTAACCAAGGTGGAAAAAAGCTCTCAACAAAAAAATCATTACAAGGACAGTTTACCCACCATGCGTTCATTGATTTTGAACCCGTGGCAACTTTGCGATCTCGAAATGCTTTTTAATGGTGGTTTTGCGCCACTGAATGGCTTCTTGTCAAAAGCGGACTATTATTGCGTAATAGAAACAATGCGACTTGTTGATGGGAGTTTATGGCCCATCCCAATCACGTTGGATGTGAAAAGCGAATTTGCAACAAAGTTGATTATTGGTGAACCCCTTGCTTTACGTGATGACCAAGGTAGTTTATTGGGAATTCTGGAAGTTGAAGAAATATGGGAACCGGACAAATACAAAGAAGCGCACTGTGTATTTGGCACGCTTGATGAAGCACACCCCGGAGTGAAACAGCTTTTACGTCATAAGGGTTCCTTTTATTTGAACGGCAAATTGACAAAAATTAACGCTCCTAAACATTACGATTTCATTCAATATCGACTTTCTCCCCAACAGCTGAAAGATAAGTTGAAAGGATTACATAAAAATTTAGTTGGTTTTCAAACCAGAAATCCCATGCACCGTGCCCATTTTGAATTAACGCGGTGCGCTGCAGAAATATGCAATGCAAATTTGCTGATTCAGCCTGTAGTTGGCATAACTAAGCTTGGTGATATGGATTATGTCACACGTGCGCGTTGTTACGAGATAATGCTCTCTTATTATCCTCCCGGAACAACATTTTTAAATTTTTTGCCACTGGCAATGCGTATGGGAGGACCGCGTGAAGCGCTGTGGCATATGTTAATACGTAAAAACTACGGATGTACACACTTTATCATTGGGCGCGATCATGCAAGCCCTGGTGTTGATAGTCGAGGAAAACCTTTTTATGAGCCATATGCAGCACAGGCATTGGCACAAAAATACCAAACGGAAGCAGGTATTCAGATTGTCCCTTTTCACGAGATGGTTTATAGCCAAGCGAAGCAGAAATACATTCCTGTGAACCAGATACAACAAAACGAAACAACTCTAAAAATATCGGGTACAGAAATTCGTCGGCGTCTGCGAGAAGGACTCGAGATTCCAGAATGGTTTTCCTATCCTGAAGTTATCGCTGAATTGCGCAAATCTTTTCCTCCCAAAAACAAACAAGGTATAACTCTGTTTCTAACCGGATTGTCGGGAGCCGGAAAATCTACCATCTCAAAAGCACTAATTGCCAAATTACAAGAAATGGATGAGCGTAAAATCACTCTTTTAGATGGAGACGTTGTTCGCAAAAACCTCTCTCACGGTTTAGGTTTTTCGCGCGAAGATCGCGATGCCAATGTTGCACGTATTGCGTTTGTTGCTTCTGAAGTAACAAAACATGGTGGCATGGCAATATGTGCTCAAATTGCTCCCTATGCAGACACCAGGAAAAGGGCAAGAGAAATTGTGGAAAGCCAAGGAATCTTTATCGAGGTTTATATTTCTGCACCTCTTGAAATTTGCGAACAAAGAGATCCTAAAGGACTTTACGGAAAAGCTCGAATGGGTATAATCAAAATTTTTACAGGCATTAGCGATCCCTACGAACCACCTGCCTCACCAGAAATTATAATTGAAACGAATCAAATAACTATTGAGGAATCAGTTGCCAAAATTATCTTTTACTTATTTGAGAAGGGATATTTGACGCCTAAAGTAGACAGGGTGAGGAATTCAGTTCTGAGCGTCAATGCCTAAACATAATGGCATCAGTTTTACAGGAAATTGGCAAGCTATTTATATCTTAATTTTCTAAAAAATCGATCCAAAAATTTCGCCCGCCTCATAAGTGGCGGCTCTATAGTTAAATAACCATCTTCTAACTCTTCCAGCTGTAAACATGTTGAGCGATAAAAAAGATCAAAATTAGGTTTCTCATAAAAACAAGAATCTACTATGTCTGCAAACTCCCTAAACTCAGTAGGGTCAAATTCATCCTGACTATCAACATCACTATTTTCGTAGTAATAAATATAAATACCAATCTGAGTTTTAATTTTTTTCTGATACGAATCAGCCCCCCATAAAATACTATATAAGCTGCTATTTAATTGACTTTTTTTCAACCACATTGGAGAAGAAGAAAGCTTAATTTGATATGAACGGGTTTCAGTGAAATCTTCTTCCGAAACATCGTAACCCATCTGCTCTGCTAACGTAATTAAACCCATTTCTTTAAAGAGCTTCAATGTTTTCTTTGTAAAGTACTCCTTCCACCTCTGTTTTCCACCCCCCGTAAAATGACGCTCTGGAGCATTAGGTAGTTGTTTGAAAAGCGCCTTTTCTTTCCATTTTTTAATAAACTCGTCTGAAACCGTAATCCCAATATAATCACAAAACTCCCTTAATGTTTCCTCAGTCCGGTAACAAAGATCCTCATATTTTATTACATGCAAATCATTTATATTTTTGAGGGCTTCTTGCATATAATTTTTGACATAATAAGCGAAATAGGCTGTAAATCGATCATCTTTATCATATTCAAGAATATCAACTTTATTAAGTATTGAAAAAAGAACATCTATAGGATTACGCATAATAAAAGTACATTTAAAATTTTGCCCCTGATAAAATTTAATAGATTTTTTAGTTACGCGCGTATGATCAGTAATGATATTTGTTATAGCGAATAAAAAGTCAGGAACAGAAATAACGAACCGTTTTTTGATTTTTTCGTTAATCATCTCAAATGCGGAATAGATATAATTTATAGGGCTCCATGCAACAAACTCTTGATTATCCTCGCTAAAAAAAGTGCCTTTTATACGTTTAATAGCGTTAAATGCAAAATATCGATAGTGCGATGCAATATGCCTAAAAAGGATATCAAAGGCTGATGGCTGTTTAGCAAACTGCGCACAGTCAAATATAAAATCCTGCAATAGCACATTCCCAGACCCCTGAATACCATATGTTTTTATCTTACTTATTGTTGTTGAATAACCTTGGAGTTCTGGCAAAATAAAAACAGGGTGCAAAAAACGGTAACCCCGCTGTCTACAGAAGTTCAGGCAGTCAGAAAAAAGATTTTTTTCTTCTTCACTGTCACCAATGAAAGCACAAATTATAGGAATATTTTTTGGTATTTCTTCGGGAGAAATTAAAGGTGTATTTTCCCAGACATTTTCTGTGCTCATTCTATTATTTATATCAATAAAGGCAATAATATTTATATTGATTGCTTCAAGCAATGTTTTTATTTGATCAAAATGTGCAGAGTATCCCCATAAAATGACTTGACGTTCTTTTCCAGACTCTGTGTATTCATTATTAAGTTTCTCATCATAAATCATTTTATGATACGCCCTAAGAGAGTTTGACCATCATTTATCACTAAATGACCCTGGATTTCGTTTTCATTTTATTGTTGCAATTATTTTAAATAAAATCAAGTAAATAGATGCTTACTGCAATATTAGGAATTCTTGCATATTTAATCTAAACTATAGTAATCTATATTTTTTTGTATAGACTTAAGTAAGTCGAAGTAAAAAAATGATCGCCATTAGGACAAAAATCAAGGCTCAAGGTTGGCGATGGTTCATGCGGCGAGTGCTGCGTGAAATCTTACAACCTGTGACGAAAACAGGGAAGTACCTAAAGCCCTTTAAGTTCGCTATTTATGTGCTTCTATGCAAACCCATGGATATTATTAATTATCGGCGCTCAAAAAAAAACCCCACTGATACACTGTACTTTTTTTACGATCTCGAAGTAGAACCCATTACTTACAATTTTTGCTGGGCGTTGGCAATTGCAGAAGCAAGGCGTAAAGAACATCGACTATCACAGCTAAAAATTATCATCGTACAATGAATCGAGGGCTTCATGATCGCTGTCATAATAAGTCAAAATACCCTTTTCACCCAACTTTAAGATCAAAGTTTTACAATTAGCAATATCGTACAATTTCGATGCTAATGGCCTTATCCCTGAATCTTGATCAGCCAGTGCAAATCTCGCTTCCCGCTCATTGGGCGTAATTAAATCGAAATTTCTAAATTCGGTTATATTTCCCCACCGACTTGCCACCTGACTATCCGCCACTTTAAACACCTGAGGTGGAATCACACTTAACAGACGATCGATCGTACGACGATTAAATATGCCGTGACGAAAATCACTGCAAATAACAACATCACAATCGGTGTTGTCAATCGCTTTTTCAAATTGCGCTAAACAATCGTCATTGATGCTGGAATTATCTAAAGTATCAACCTTAATTAACCGATAACCATCGGCAATAATTGCATTTTTATAAGTGGTGGGACGATTCTCATCGATAATAGCGTTAACTTTGATTTCATTTTTGGACAACACGTTCAAGGTAAAATCTTTACGATCATCAGCGCCTAACAACGTTGTAAATGTCACTTGCGCGCCAGCCGCCCGCAAATGTTGCGCAACGATGGCAGCACCACCCACATAATCTTTTTGTGATTCATGACGTACGCTGATTGTCGGTGTTTTCGTTTGGCCACCAATCATTGACGTATAGTTAAATCCGTCAATGATCGTATCTCCGACAACATGAACGCGAATATCTTTCATTTCATCCAGCGCGCGTTCGATATCAGCAAAAGAAACCTGATGATATTCTAATAAGGTAGCTAATTTTTCATGCCGAACATCGGGCTCGTTCATATTAATCAGCGCTGAAGATGAATAAATGATGTCGCCCGGCGTAAATAACATTTTCCCGCCGTAGGCTTTAAGTAATTCCTCTTCCTCAGCTGTTTTGGGATGAAGACCACCCGAAATATATTCAAATCCTTTTGCAAAAAGGTCGGGCTGCAATGCTTGAATGGTCTGCAAAGGGGTAGGATATTTATCAATAAGCACATAATCGACCATTTCAAAAGCTGCTAAATTAGCAGCACGCAAATCTTGCGGAATGTGAGGACGATAATGCCCCTTAACAATGTGCCGATCGGACGTTAAACTAGCCACTAAAATATCCGCTTTGCTTTTAGCATAAAGCAAATGACGCAAGTGCCCCGGATGAACGACATCAAATACGCCATGACACATTACGACAGTTTTCTCTCGCGGGAATTGACCCACTATTTCACATAATTCCTCAAGTGTTTTTATTTTATGACGGTATCGTTTCAGCAACATCAGCTTTTTCCTTTTTATTTTTCCCTAAGTATTTAAACCATGTCGCCGTTGCATTAGCAATGGACTCTTTATTCCAAAGGGGCGCATCATGCCAGACACCAATTTCACTCATCATACGACTAACACCATCAGCAAAGGTTATTGTCGGTTCCCAACCTAAATCGCGTTTAATTTTACTGATATCAGCCCATGTACAATCCGGTTCCCCGGGTCGTTTTGGTATATATTCAACTTCCCCACCAATTAACTCCACCAGCCGATTGATAGACTGCGGATTACCAGCACCTAAATTCCAAGTTTCTCCGACTTTCCTGGTTTCTGCTGCCTTTAAAAATGCTCGCGCAACATCGGTGACATAAAGGAAATCACGCCGTTGGGTCCCATCGCCTACCACAGTGAAGGGTTTATCGGCTAATTTTTGTTTAAAAAATACACCAAATACAGCACCATAGACGCCTGTTGTTCGCACACGAGTCCCGTAAGCATTAAAAATACGAATAGAATTCACAGGCAAGCCGTAAACTTGAAACCAGTGAAAAGCCGCTTCCTCTCCGAGGTATTTAGATAAAGCATAAGGATATTGGGGAGCAATGGGATGATCTTCTCGTGTAGGCACATCCGCCAAACCATAACAAGACGAAGAAGCTGCATAAACCAATTTTTTGACATTCGCCGCGCGCGCGCATTCTAACACGCGCACCGTACCCATCACATTAGTTTGTAAATAATCAATGGGGTTTTCAATAGAAGGAACGATATCACCAATGCCGGCGAAGTGGAAAACATAATCAACATTTTCAAACAGCGGATGCGGCGCTGACAACTCACAAATATCCTTAATTTCGAAAGTTAAATCAGGATTATTCGCCCGATGTTCTAAGTTACGTCGATGACCGCCCTTTAAATTGTCGATCACGCGCACCTGAAAACCACAATCCAATAACAGATCAACCATATGGCTGCCAATAAAACCAGCTCCTCCGGTCACTATCGCAATAGGTTTCCTCATCAAACCACTTCCAATGCTTTAATACAACGCACGTTGAAATAACGATTGTTGGTCATGCTATCAGGCAATTTACCCGCTTTAAAAGCTTTACATAAATCACGCACAGCATCTTCTATGCTGTACTTCGCTTCGAAGCCCAAACAGCGCTTAATTTTATCAGAATTAATATGATAAGAACGGATGTCGTCCGTCGGAGCCGTTACAATGTCAATGGGCGCTTTTTCAGGAAATTCTTCTTCTACAATGTTTTTAACAATGTGCGCGATTTCCATTATCGATTTATTTTCATAACCCACGTTAAAAGTCTCTCCTGCAATTTTTTCATCGGGAACAACTAATAACAATTTGTATAAATCACACATATCTTGGACATGTAAATTCGGACGTAACTGACTACCTCCAAAAACAGTAATTTTATTATTATTAACCGCGTGATTTGTCAAAATATTAACTGATAAATCCAAACGTTGTCGTGGCGCATAACCACAAAGTGTTGCAGGGCGAATCGTCACGCAAACGAATTCGGGGCTTTGATGTTTAAATAATAACGGTTCACACATCCCTTTGTATTTATTGTAAAGCGTCAAAGGTACCAAGGGATGTTCTTCAGTGACATCTTTTGTTTCAGAGACACCATAAACAGAACTGGAAGAAGCATAAATAAAACGTTTAACACCCGCAGCCTTAGCCGCTTTTACCATCGGCTCAAACGCTTCTAAATTAATTGACGTACTTAATGTTTCGTCTAATTCAAAACTAGCATCATTGGATATGCAAGCTAATGAAATTACGGCGTCGGCATCTTTGAAGCATTGTTTAAGACGCTCTGTGTCCCGAATGTCGCCTTCAACAATGTTTAAATAGGGATTTTCTTTAGGCAAGAAATCATCGCCAAAAAATAAAGTATCATAAACCGTCACTCGATAACCTAATTCAAGTAACTGAGGAACTAACGCGCTTCCCACATAACCCGCTCCTCCTGTAACTAATATACGATCAAATCGTTTGGTCATAAATAATCCTTTTTAGCCTTTAAAAGAAACCCAGCAATTCTATGCCGCATAAAAAAAAAAATCAATTAAATAACTCAGTTAATCGCATCCCTGCACTCATATGAACTTCATTAAGTTGGCACAAATTAATTCCTGCAGTATACTACCCCAAATTTAATTCTCAACTGAAAGGACGCAAGATGGAAAATGACCACTTACAAGAATTAAAAGTCAAAATATTCGCCGACGGTGCAAACTTAGAGGAGATGGTAAAATTTTCAACACATCCATATATTAAAGGATTTACAACCAACCCCACGCTTATGCGCCAAGCAGGGATCGTCGATTATGAAGCTTTTGCGCATCAGGCGCTCGCTCAAATCACCAAACTTCCTATCTCTTTCGAAGTATTCGCTGATGAGCTCGATGAAATGGAAGATCAAGCACGCTATATTGCTAGCTGGGGAAATAACGTCAATATTAAAATCCCCGTTACTAATACTAAAGGCCAATTCACAGGCCCTATCATCCAACGTTTATCGGAGGATGGCATTACTCTCAACATCACAGCCCTTACTACTCACTCACAAGTCGAAAAAGTTTGTCAAAGCTTTGCTGATGATACTCCTGGTATCGTTTCTGTATTTGCAGGCAGAGTCGCCGACAGTGGACGAGACCCAGAGGATCACATGCGAAAAGCACTAGAAATAGTAGCTCAAAAACCAAGTCTCGAACTGCTTTGGGCTAGTCCGCGTGAATTGTTTAACATTATTCAAGCCAACCGCATTGGTTGTCACATCATAACGGTCGCACACAACATCCTAGCGAAATTACCTTTGCTCGGAAAGGACCTGACACAATATTCATTAGAAACTGTTCAAATGTTCGCACGAGATGCACAAGCCTCTCGTTATTCAATTCATTGTAGTTCGGCCGTGTTATAAGGAGTGTGTATGAGCCACGCTAAGTTGTTCTTTGATCAAGTTAAAGAAGTCGCCAATCAAATCAATTATCAAAAAATAGAAAATCTCGCAACGCATTTTGCAGATATTCGCAATCGCAATGGTCGATTATTTATTCTTGGTGTCGGTGGGAGCGCCGCAAATGCTAGCCATGCAGTGAATGATTTTCGCAAACTTTGCGGCATCGAAACTTACTCCCCTTCTGACAATATTTCCGAATTAACAGCACGTACCAATGACGAAGGATGGGAGACCGTCTTCTCTGGTTGGCTAAAAACGAGTAGACTCAAAGAAAATGATGCTGTCTTGGTATTATCCGTCGGCGGAGGCAATAAAGAAAAAAATGTGAGCGTCAATTTAATTCGGGCGCTCGATTATGCAAAAGAATGCAATGCTAAAATTTATGGTATTGTAAGCCGAGACGGAGGATATACTGCGAAAATGGCGGACGAATTCATTATTATTCCGTCCGTTGATGATAAACATATTACTCCGCATGCCGAAGCCTTCCAAGCCGTCATTTGGCATTGTTTGGTATCGCACCCTCAACTACAGACTCAGGCAACTAAGTGGTAATCACTTCAAAACCCTGTGTTTTTCTTGATCGCGATGGGGTTATTGTTGTTCCTGAATTTCGTAATGGTCGGACTTTTGCACCCAAAACCTTAGAGGGTTTTTCTTATTTTCCGGACACAAAAAAGACATTAGTACGTCTAAAAACAGCGGGTTATTTACTAATCGTCGTCACTAATCAACCTGATGTAGGGAATGGAATTACTTCCCTAGCCACTATTGAAAACATGCATAATAAAATGCGTCAAGAACTACCTATTGATCATATTGAAGTTTGTTATCACTCTCAGAAAGATAACTGTCATTGCCGTAAACCAAAAGCAGGAATGTTATTAAACTCATTAAAAAAATTTAATATCATCGTTCAAAAAAGCTTCATGATTGGCGATCGATCCAGTGACATTGAGGCAGGAAGAAAATTAAACTTAAAAACCATTTTTATTGATCACCATTATCAAGAACCCATTACTGCGAATCCAGATTATATCTGTCAAGATCTCTCGCAGGGAGTTGAAATTATCTTAAGAGAAGAGAATGCGTAGCAAGCTTATTATTATTTCTATTAGTATTGTTGTTCTTGATAATTCTGGTGACTCTTACAATGAAGAAATCCGATTAAATGAAGAAGTGTGCGACCTAATGCGACATTTGTTTGTGGCTGATTATCAAATAATTGCATTAACAAACCATCCAAGCTTAGATTCCCAACATATTAGAATATTACTGAAAAATACTCACTTATTTTCAGAGGCTGAGATTTACAGTGCAATTAATCTGAAAACGAAGAAGCCGGCTGAAACGTTTTTACGTATATGTCATGAACGAAATAAGAAACCTAGTGACTGCATTTTTATTGACAATCATGAAGATAATATCAGGATGGCAGAACAACTTGGCATGCATGTAATTAAATATATCTCCGCTTCAGATTGCCTGGAGAAGCTCGTTAACAAAAATATTTTAACTGCACAAACGATTGCTTTTGATAATGTTAATGCTATTTATCCGAGTTTATACGATCTTGTAGAAGGCCAAGGTATTGTAAAATGGAATCCTCAAAACGGTGAAGCCGTCCTCGTTGATGATTACGATGAAAATGGTAATTTAAGAAAACGAAGTCTTTATGAATCTGAGTTAGCCAAATTGATTTGTGAGGAGGGTCGAGCTTATTGGGAAAATGGCTACCATAAACTCAATCAATTATTTTTAGCTGATTTTGATCTAAAAACAAAACCCAATACACCTTATATCTTAAAAGTTGAAACTTGCCTTAAGAAATTGGGATTAATTGAACCTGATAGCAATCCGAGCACAAAAGAACTGCGAAGAGCATTGGTGCAACTATTTTCGAAAAATTTTGACATGACAGCGGTTTCGCAATTTTATTATGAAATCTGGCTCGAATCGCATTACGGTCCTGAGCCTTTGGAACCATTTGTTTTTCAGGTTGATGAAATTAAAAATAATCAAGCAGAAGAAAAAAAAGAATTCCATAATGATGAAGTTAAATCGAACTTCGGGAGAATGTATCTGTTGGCGTTGTCCCGAGATATTAGCCACAAAGCCGACAGTCGGAAATTGGCTTATTTCGCTGCACAATATTGGTTATTTTTCGGACCTCCTCAATTGAGAGGTCGAATTAAGCGAGAAAGTGGATCTCCTTTATCCACAACAATCGGAATTTTAAGAGATAATGATCCCTATGCCAAAAGATTACAGGCTCCCCCTCATTTTGCTGCGAAAAATGCTTTTCGCCCAACATTCGAGCACGAAATCGCACGAGAACTAAAACAGTTGGGCGGCCCCATTATCGGCGGCCCCAGCGGAACTTTGGGGCGTAACTTTTATATGCTCGCTCCCCTTCTAGAAAGCGGTTTACTGACCGCTCATGATTTGCATCAGTACTTAATGGGTTTTTATGCGGATTTGGTCTATCGAGGCCACCACTCATTAGAAGAATGCGCCGTAGTAATGAGTCACATTATTTCCAGCAGTTTGTTTAAATCGTGGTTCAATCCCATTCAGACGCCGGTGGAATTTTACGCGCAATTTCTCACTCCAGCATTCATAAATTCAGATTCCTATAAGCGTTTCGTAGAATCTTACGAAGGTTTTTTTGATGCGCCAATCGCCCCTTCACAACGACGTTGATTCAACCACGCGACCGTAAGCATCATCAAATCGCACAATATCATCCTCACCCAAATATTTCCCACTTTGCACTTCAATAATCAAAAGGGGTTCATCGCCTGGGTTGCTTAACCGATGTTTCATCCCTTTTTCAATAAAGGTCGATTGATTAGAATGTAAACGAAAAACACTCTCACCCTTCACAACTTCAGCTTCACCGCTGACGACAATCCAATGCTCCGAACGATAACGATGCAATTGTAAGGAAAGCGATGACCCAGGATTCACCATTAAATATTTCACTTGATAATCAGCCCCTACTGCCAATTTTTCATAAAATCCCCAGGGGCGATACATTCGCGGGTGCTCCGTGGCCGCAATGTCGTGCTGCAATTTCATTTGTTCGACCGCCCTTTTGACTTCTTGCGAATAGGCTTTATCAATCACTAAAAGCGCATCCGGCGTGCTCACGATCACCTGATCTTTAACGCCGATAGCAACTACACGCCGCCCTTCTGAACTAATTAAACAATTCTGGCACTTATCTACCATAACATCGCCATAACACACATTACCGGCTTCGTCGCCTTCCACCACTTCCCCAACCGATAACCAACAACCTAAATCGCTCCAATTCGTTCTTAATGGGAGCATCACTGCGCTGTTTGTTTTTTCCATTACTTCGTAATCAATGGAACCTGCTCGACAAGAATCGAATATTTTATTCACCCGAAAAAATTCAAGGTTTGGTTCCGTTGCTTGAAAAGCCTTTGTGCTTTGGACATAAATGTCATTCGCTAATTTCTCTAATTTATTTAAATAATCTTTAGCCTTAAATAAAAATAAGCCACTATTCCAAAAAAAATTTCCCTGCAAGAGAAATTCTTTTGCCAGAGGCAGTGGTGGCTTTTCAATAAAGCGCTTCACTTCAAAACCTTCATCAACCGCATCACCCTTTTCAATATATCCATAGCCTGTCTTAGGAGACTGTGGTTCAATGCCGAATACCACCAATTTATTTCGTTCAACAAAATTCATGGCTGCTCTTACAGTGCTTTTAAAATAAGCATGATCATTTAATTGATGATCAGAAGGCAGCACTAACAAAACAGAATCAGGATGGATATATTCGCAAGCGTACTGAGCCGCTAACGCAATTGCTGGCGCTGTATTTCGGGAACAGGGTTCCAAAATATAATGGACATTGTAAATGCCGATCGCTTCTAACTGATCTTTGCAGAGAAAATAATAACTGTAATTAGTGACGACAATTAAATCGGCATCTTTGGAAATGTATTTCGCTCTTTCTGCTGTTTTTTGCAACAAAGAGAATTCATCAAATAATTTACAGAATTGTTTAGGATAACTTTCTCTCGACACCGGCCATAAACGACTACCAACACCCCCCGCGAGCAAAACTGGAACTATGCACTCTTCCATATTGTTATCCTGTTCACTTTAAACAACAAGGTGGGGTGGACGATGGGACTTGAACCCACGACAACCGGAATCACAATCCGGGGCTCTACCAACTGAGCTACGCCCACCATCAGAAGACAGAGGACAGTTTATGTGCAGCTTCGCTGCTATTTTTATTAAAATGTCGCGAAGCGACACAACCGACTGTCCTCTGCCTTCTGTCCTCTGAACTCGCGCCCGGCAGGATTCGAACCTGCTACCCTCGGCTTAGAAGGCCGATGCTCTATCCGAGTGAGCTACGGGCGCAGTGTTGCTATAATCACGTAACCACGTCGCCGGGTCAAGTCGCTATTATTAATACATCTGCGTGTTCTGAAGTGCGAAGCAAATCATACTGAGCACTTTATAAATCGTCAATCTCTTAAAAGACATGAAACTTCACCATCAACCCCACCGCGCCCTTTTCCCATTATTTTTTCCACGCTGATTACTCCGAGCACGCCGCACCGCTTGAACAGGCGCTGCCTTTGTAAAAGGGCTAGGTTCATACCCAGGAATCACTTCCTGCGGCATTTTAGATTGCAACAACTTCTCAATATCTCTCAATAATCTAACTTCATCCCCAGAAACTAACGAAATAGCAACGCCGTCATTACTGGCCCGACCAGTTCGCCCCACGCGATGGACGTAATCCTTTGCCGCATCCGGAAGCTCAAAGTTAATTACATGGGGAAGTTTATCGATATCCAGTCCTCGCGCAGCTACATCGGTGGCCACTAACACCCGAATTTTTCCTTGCTTAAACTGAGTGAGCGCGCGCATTCGTGCCGCTTGGCTTTTATTGCCATGAATCGCCGCTGAGGACAACCCATCGCTCTCCAATTGTTGTGACAAACGGTTTGCCCCGTGCTTTGTTCGCGTAAATACCAATACCTGCCGCCAGTTCTTGGAGCCAATCATAAACGAAAGCAATTCACGCTTGCGCTGACGATCAACAGGATGAACAACGTGGGTGATGCGTGCTGCAGCCGTGTTGCGGCGCGCCACTTCAATCAGTGCCGGTGAATGTAATAATTTATCCGTGAGTTCTTTAATCTCTTTTGAAAAAGTCGCTGAAAATAAGAGATTCTGACGAGATTCCGGCAACAGCTTCAAAATTCGGCGAATATCAGGTAAAAAACCCATATCAAGCATGCGATCGGCTTCATCTAAAACGAAGAATTCAACCCGCGATAGGTTTAAAACACCTTGATTGACTAAATCAAGAAGACGGCCCGGCGTGGCAACCAGGATATCGACGCCTCGTCGCAAATGATTGATCTGCGGCTTGATGCTCACGCCCCCGTGAACTACGGTAGCTTTCAATGGAAGATATTTACCGTAGGCCCGAACGCACTCAAAGACTTGCACAGCTAATTCCCGCGTGGGCGTCAAAATCAATGCCCGAATCACAGGTTTAGCAGAACGCTGTAAGGGGGGACGAGAAACAAATAACCGTTGCAATAAAGGCAATGTAAATCCCGCGGTTTTGCCAGTGCCCGTCTGAGCAGTAACCATAACGTCCCGCGCTTGCAAGATAACCGGAATCGCCTGTCGCTGAACGGGTGTGGGCTCAACGTAACCTTGTTCACGAATAGCACGTAATAACTCAGCCGACAAGCCGAGAACTTCAAATGACATAAAATAACTCCTAAACCGGCCACACAAACCACAAGTGTTGAGTCGATCTAGGCTGGAAAATAAGATTAAAAACAGAATTGCAAGCTAACGACTGATCGATGGTGCAAAAGCGTGATCGCATCATAACAGAAAAAGAACTGAAAAGCGAAAATATCGGGGTAGAGGGATTTGAACCCCCGACATCCTGCTCCCAAAGCAGGCGCGCTACCAGACTGCGCTATACCCCGCTGCCTAGCATAGAAAGGCATCATACTGCCGGTATCTGAATGCGTCAACTTTAAAAATCTCGGCCGTAAGCGTCAGGGATTCCTTTAAAAATTGTGAAATAAATCACATTTTTCATATAGAAAATGTGATAAAAATCACGTTTTTGATATGAATATTTGGACATTAAAACAATCTTTTGGTATATTTCTTCTATGAATACCCATCGAAGGAACCGTTCAGCCATTGGAAGTTAAGGCGGACGCCTCAAGCAAAATTAAAAGTTTATCGGTATACGGCGATAAATATAATCCAACGTTTTTAAACGGCGCAAACTTGATAAATCTAAAACAAGATGGCAAGTTACGTAATTATCCTCTCTATTTACTAGAGAAATTCCCCCTGGACAAACGAGGTAATTCATGACAGATCTTAAGACCATCATTGAAGAGGCTTACCAAAACAAAGATAATTTTACTACTGACACGGTACCTAAAAAAATACATCAAGCGATTCATCAAACCATCGAACTCCTTGATAATGGAGAACTGCGCATCGCTGAAAAACAAAACGGTCAGTGGAACACCAATGAATGGGCGAAAATGGCTATTTTGCTGTACTTTAAAACAGAGCCTCTCAAAACGTTTGACGCAGGTTACACCTTTTTTTACGATAAAATTCCTTTAAAATACACCAATAATACTTCACAACCTCAATCCGGCGTTCGCGTCGTTCCCCACGCTATCGTTCGTAAAGGAGCTTACTTAGCTCCAAATACGGTCTTGATGCCAAGCTACATTAACATCGGTGCGTACGTTGATTCAGGAACCTTAATTGATACTTGGGCAACTGTCGGCTCCTGCGCGCAAATTGGAAAAAACGTTCACCTTTCTGGCGGTGCTGGTATCGGCGGCGTGCTCGAACCATTACAAGCGCATCCGACGATTATTGAAGATGACTGCTTTATTGGCGCACGCTCGGAAATTGTCGAAGGCGTTATGGTTGAAAAAGGTTCTGTCATTTCAATGGGCGTTTTCGTCGGTCAAAGCACGCCGATTTACAATCGCCAAACCCAGGAGATTACTTACGGTCGCATTCCAGCAGGCTCCGTCGTCATTCCGGGCAGCCTCCCCTCTAAAGACGGCCACTACAATCGTTACAGCGCAATCATCGTTAAACAAGTAGACAAAAAAACACGAAGCAAGGTCTCTCTCAATGAATTATTACGCGAAGGATAAAAATCATGAGCGAAACGCTGAATCTTCTTAAACAATTAATCGAGCGCCCTTCCATCACACCTAACGACGCAGGTTGCCAAACAATTTTAATCGATCGTTTAAAATCCGTAGGCTTTCAATGCGAACATTTACCTTTCGGCGAAGTTCATAATTTTTGGGCCTGGCATGGCCATCAATCACCTTTTATTATTTTTGCAGGCCACACAGATGTAGTTCCGCCCGGCGATGAAACACAATGGCACTCCCCCCCCTTCACTCCCACAGAAAAAAATGGCTATATTTATGGCCGCGGCGCTGCTGATATGAAAAGCGGATTAGCCGCCATGGTCGTCGCGGCGGAAAATTTCGTTAAACAGAATCCCGACCACAATGGCACAATCGGATTTATCGTTACCAGTGATGAAGAAGGCCCGGCCGAAAATGGTACGCAAAAAGTCGTGGACTATTTACAACAAAAAAATATTAAATTGGATTATTGCATCGTGGGCGAAGCCAGCAGCAACGAAAAATTGGGCGACGCCATCAAAATTGGGCGACGCGGTTCGATGCACGGGGAATTAACCATCATCGGCAAACAAGGGCACATTGCTTATCCCCATCTCGCCGATAATCCTATTCACCGCAGTTTCCAAGCCTTCGAGGCATTAGCAAAAACAAAATGGGATGAAGGCAATGAGCATTTTACCCCTACTTCATTTCAATTTTATAACGTCGAAGCAGGCGCGGGTGCTGCCAATGTTATTCCTGCGACGTTAAAGGCAAAATTTAATTTTCGCTTTGCCCCCATTCATACGACTCAACAATTACAACAAAAAGTCGAACGCATTTTAAATTACTATCAATTAAACTATGACATCCAATGGAACGTCTCAAGCCAACCGTTTTTTAGCGGCAACGGCCGGTTAGCCACATTCGTTCGTCAAGCCATTCAAGAAATCTGCCACCTCAATACCGAACCCAATACCTACGGTGGGACCTCGGACGGCCGCTTTATCGCCACCACCGGCTGCGAAGTCATCGAACTTGGCCCCGTTAATAAAACGGCCCACCACGTCAATGAAAATATTTGCATCGCGGACTTAGAAAAACTTACGGATATTTATTTTCGGACTCTTCAGTTGCTCACCTAAGAGTGCCCCTACACTATTGAAGTCTGGTTAAACCCATTTGATCTCTTGCCCCCATTGATAATAATTGCTGTATTTCAGCTATCAAGTGTTCACAAGTCTCAGAATCTGTGCCACTTTCGATAAATTTTGAATCCTCAGTAAAAACATCCTCCATTACATAATTTAAACTCAATTCGCTTAAATTTTGACATTGGGGTAATAGGTCATTTTTTATAAAATTTAATAAGTCTTTGCTAAGATAATTACAATCCAATACTAGCTTTTGAAGCGATTGACTTCTTTGTGAGTCGCCAATAATAGTTTGCAATACCATTTTTAAATTATCTGCACGTATCTGACAGTTGGCTAAATCCAGCGATTGTAATTGCTTGGTTGATTCAATAATCTCACACAACTCCACGATATGTTGTTTGCTTGAGTAACCTCTCCATCCATAGCGAAAATTCATGAAAAGTAAATTTATATGACGAATACAGGGAAGTTGTTCGGAATATAATTCTCGCATCAGTGCAAGATGTTCCGGATAAGTTAGAGGAGTCACAAAACCATAATTTGGTGTCTCAAGGATATCTCCATTCAATCTTATTCCCTCTAGACAAATAGATTTCTTTATCCCTAACCTTACCCGTTCAGTATTTTTTTTCTCTATAGCCTCGGCAGGTATACCCGCATTAATCATGCGGGTTTTAATATAATTATTTCGACGAAGGTATGCCGTTGGCTGATTGGCTGCATCGAGAAGGATATCAAGAGCATTCTCTTTTATTCTGTTTTGCTCATTCCGATTGTGGGGATGATATTCTTCAAATAGATCTTTGTAATTTAAGACCCTATAAGTCTCCCAAAACGATGCAAATTCTTTGGGCCTACTAACACTATCGGCATCCCCTAACAAATGGGAAATAAAGGAATGAAATACTTTCGTTTCAGTTTGTTCTTCTGATAATAATTTAGATTCTTCTTTTGATTCGCGTGACACTATTATTCCTCTTAAAAGCATCGAAATTAGAAAAGAATACCATCGCGGTATTAAGAAAATATTAATCCCCGGGTTTTTTATTGCGCCCCCCCCAGGGCGATTTCACCAAAGTTCAAAACCCTACCACTTTTCTTAAATATCGTGTAGAAAGAGCGGCCTGTATGCGTTTTCCAGCGATCCCCTGTTTGGAAGAGTTTTCGTTTTCCAGCATTTTTAGCACCATTTTTCGAAGCGTTGCGAGATTCTGATCGGCATAGCCTCGCGTAATGAGAGAGGCGTCTTCGCCCAAACCAATATCCAATTTCCAATGGAGTTGATTTTCAATAGCCCAGTGCTGACGAATGGCTTGAGACATCCTTCTATGTTCTGCAAAGGGTAATGAAGTGATGTAATACCGGGTGGCCGTTTCTATTTCATTCCCTTTATGCCGTTTTGATTGAACACGAACGATCGCCTGCAAATCACGCCAATATTTTTTGTATTTATGAAGATACATCATCGGCAAAACACAATAGCTCCTTTCTTCAATCCGAGCATGGCCATAATCCTTGGTTTCTTCTGTGCGATAACACATGCCTTGATAATCTCTCTCATCACTGCAGCTAAACAATCGTTCCACATAACGATAAAATCGTGTGTGATTTTTTTTAAGTGCCAGTACATAGTCGGCCTGTTTTAAGCGAATTAAATTAGCAATGCCTTTTTGAGTCCCCATCGCGTCGATACTGATAATACAGCCTTGGACATTCAAGCTATTTAAAAGAATAGGTATGGCTTTTATTTCATTGCTTTTATCGGGCACCCGAACTTCTCCCAGCGTCACTTGTTCTTTGGGAAGGTACGCATTCACAATATGGGTTGCTTTTTGTGCTTTGCCTCTCCTCGCTGAACCACAAAGGCTTTTTCCATCCAGATGAATCATGTCAAAGCGCAACAATTGAAAAAACTGACTCATCCAAGCCGACAAACAATGTTGGAATTGTTCAGGTTCAATTAATGAAAAAACGCGCGCAAAAGTCAGTGCGCTTGGAACCCCACAGCGCATATCGACAAATTGACTGAGCCACCGATAGCGTTTCTTACCAAAGTCGGCAATCCCTTTCCACGTATCAACCCCACAAATCAAGGCGCAAAGCGTGATGAGGAGAATATTAATCAATGGGTAAATACATCTCCCTGGAACACGCGGGTCTTTAATGCTCAAAAAACAGTGGAATAGGTATTGATTTTTTAACGATTTGCACGTAGTTTTTTCCATGATCAAGCTCCTTGTTAAGATTTTTTAAATCTACGTCTAGAAACGTAGGAGCTTGATCTTTAACGCATTTATTAATCATTGTCTACTTCTTGGGCCTTCCTTAATTAATTTTCTTTCGTTTTTTTGAATCTAATTTGAACTTTGGTGAAATCGCCCTGTGCGCCCCCGCGGCAAATTACCCACAAATGGCGCTCCACATCCAGGGGCACGGAGTTAGGGAATTTGAGAGTGGATTAGGTTTCAGAGTAAAGCAGCCAAATTCTCAAACAGGGTATCGATGCAAATCACACGCGCATTGGGAAAATCCACAGAGCGTGTGGGTGAAACAACCCATCGGTCAATCACATTAAGCTTCAAAGAAGCTAATAAATGAAGATTGATAAGAGAGATCTTTCAATTGCTGGCCAATTTCGTGAAGCGACAAGGTATTTAAAGTAAAATAATGAGCTCTGCCCGCCAGCGACTCTCTCACCGATCGGTGAAGCAAGGTTTGATTAGAAGCAGTAATCCACAAATCCAGAGTAATGGGTGTATTTTGGGCGCGAGATAAACGTCGTTGCTCATCCACCCGTTTTTTGATTTCCGGAAAAATTTCAGGTGCTAAAGTGGCTTCATCCAGTATCAACGGACCGCGAAATTGGCCAAAAAAGAGCTCTGGATTGCTATTCGCCAGTTGACGCACCCCGAGGTCATCGAAAAGAACGAGCTGATGAGTTCCCAAATAATCTAATAACGACGTCTTACCAACTTGTCTCAAATTAATCTTTTGTTAATCTTCATTCAGTATACTTAACTTAACTAAAAATAAGGGAGTAACGAGGCCCTCTTAATGCTTATCCAAAAATAAGGTTAGAAATACCCATTTTAATCCCACATCTTAGTTTGCACCGATGGGGATTCTAGTTTAATCTTGGGCACTTCGTGCAAAACAAGTGAGTAGCCCGTATGGAGCGAAGCGGAATACGGGAAGAATGCACTTTAAAAACGGAAGATCCCGTATTCCGCTTCGCTCCATACGGGCTACGGGGAGAGGTGCTCGAGTGGTTGAAGAGGCACGACTGGAAATCGTGTGTGCGTTAATCACGTACCGAGGGTTCGAATCCCTCCCTCTCCGCCAGTAACGCGACTTTGGCCTCTGAAGGGTCGTTCGTAGTATGATTAATTACGAACATTTACTGAGTACTGGCAGCCGCAGGGGTCCCCTCGCGACGAATTGCCGTGAACCCCGCCAGGCCCGGAAGGGAGCAACGGTAGCGGTGGATTTGGGTGCCGAGGTGCGGCTTTTGTGGCTGTCTTTTTACTTTAAAGAAGGATTGTGATCGATGGCTCACCAAGTCTTAGCACGAAAATGGCGTCCTCGATGTTTCCAAGAAGTCATCGGTCAAGCGCCTGTCGTACGGGCTTTAAGCAACGCGCTTGATCAGCAATATCTCCATCACGCCTATCTTTTCACCGGCACACGCGGCGTAGGAAAAACGACCATTAGTCGAATCCTTGCCAAGTGTTTGAATTGTGAGAAAGGCGTCAGTGCCAATCCTTGTAACGATTGCGAAAATTGCCGTGAGATCGACGAAGGCCGATTCCCGGACCTCTTTGAAGTCGATGCAGCTTCGCGCACGAAGGTAGAAGACACGCGTGAATTATTAGACAATATTCCCTACGCTCCAACAAAAGGGCGCTTTAAAGTCTATTTGATTGACGAAGTCCACATGCTTTCTGGCCACAGTTTTAACGCCTTATTAAAGACCTTAGAAGAACCCCCTTCTCACGTTAAATTCATCTTAGCAACCACGGATCATCATAAATTGCCCGTCACTGTGCTCTCGCGCTGTTTGCAATTTCACCTCGCTCAACTGCCACCATTGCAAATTGCCGCCCATTGCCAGCATTTATTAAAAGAAGAAAACGTCGAATTTGAAAACGCGGCACTAGATTTGCTCGCGCGAGCGGCAAACGGCAGCGTACGGGATGCTTTAAGCTTATTAGACCAAAGCATCGCGTATGGCAACGGAAAGGTATTAATTGCCGATGTAAAAACAATGCTCGGCACCATCGAGCCGCTGCTTTTATTTGATATTCTCGAAGCACTAGCCGCAAAAGCGGGTGATCGTCTTCTTGGATGCGTCACTCGGCTCGTGGAACAAGGCGTTGATTTCTCAAATGCGCTAGCGGATTTACTCTCTTTATTGCATCAAATTGCTATTATCCAAACCGTGCCTGAGGCCCTTATTGAAAATGACAGCGAGCAATTACGTCAATTGGCTAAATTACTGGACCGTGAAGATGTCCAGCTTTTTTATCAAATCGGCTTAATTGGACAGCGTGATTTAGCTTATTCCCCAACTCCTCAAACGGGGTTTGAAATGACACTGCTGCGCATGCTGGCCTTCTATCCCTCTGCCGCTAACGCAATTCCAGAAACAGAGTCAAAAGAAGCCGTTGTCACTCCAACCCCCAAAAGTTCAGAAACATCATGGCCTCAGTTACTGTCTCAATTAAAGTTAACCGGTGCCACTCTCGCGCTGGCGCAGCAATGCAGTTTAAAAGAATTGACTGACAATCGGTTATATTTAATGTTAAATCCCAAACAAAAACCATTATTGCAACAAAAACACATTGAGCGGATAAGCGAAGCATTGAGCGAACATTTTAATCGAACAATTACGGTTAAAATTGATATTAGCAATCATCAAACCGAAACGCCCGCCGCGCTCGCTCAAAAGAAAGCACAAGACCGGCAAACAGAAGCCGAGAAAAGAATGATGAATGATCGTCAGGTTCAGCGGATAATGCAAACTTTCGACGCCACGCTCGTCAAAGAGAGCATTGTTCCGCATGATGAAGGAGCGTAAAGTAAAGAAGGAAACGTAAATTTAACTACCGACTTTATTCCCCGTGCGTTATAGATCTCGGGGGATAACGAACGTAGATATTTAGAGAAAATATTGAGGAGGTACTAATATGTCAGCAATTTTACCAACAGAAGCCGATCGTCGGTTACTGTCGGACATTAAAGAAAGCATCACTGATATGCAGCAACAAATGCAAGCCACCTACTCCAATTTGGCTGATTTGAAACTCGTCGGTGAGTCCCATGATAAAACTGTCCGAATTACAATGACAGCCACTTATAATTTCGAAGATATTGAATTCGATGAACGCGCGCTGCAAGGCGGTGTCAAAGAATTCAAATGGCGCATACGCGAAGCCTGGAAAAACCTGTGCGAAACTATTCAAAAAACAACGCAATCCAAGACCATTGAATTGCTGCAAAGCATGCGTATTCCTGAAGATATCCGAAATCTTTCTGTAGAAGAAGAAGGCGGAGAAGGTGGAGAAGGCGGCCAAGGAACGCGAGGCATGATTGGCAATCCCATTGCAAGTGGCGGTTAAGGGTTGATGCGTTGTTCAGCCCGCTGACAAAACAACTCATCGAAGCATTACAATGCTTGCCGGGAATAGGCCCAAAATCCGCGCAACGAATGGCTTTCCATCTTCTTGCGAAATCAGGACAAGCCAAAGGATTGGCATTGTCCGATGCCCTCCAATCAGCCATTCGTCAGGTAGGTGAATGTAAATTATGTCAAATTTACACGGAACAGCCCCTTTGCAACATCTGCAATAATCCTAAAAGGGATTCCACGTTGCTTTGTGTCGTCGAAAGCCCTGCTGACGTTGTGGCCATTGAACAAACTCAAATTTATTCGGGGCGTTATTTTGTCCTCCACGGACATCTTTCGCCGCTAGACGGCATCGGGCCCCAAGAAATAGGAATTCCAGCTTTGCTCGATCGCTTGCGCAATGAAACGATTAAAGAGCTGATCATTGCAACCAATGCCACCATGGAAGGCAAAGCGACAGCCCACTATGTTGCAAATCACATCGATCACACTAAAATAAAATGTTCGCGCATCGCTCACGGGGTGCCGATGGGTGGCGAATTGGAATATCTCGATGGTGGCACGTTAATCCACGCTTTACACTCCCGAATTCCAGTCGAAGATAACTAAAAGAGAGGTAACAATGATCGGTGGTAAATTTAATCTTGGTAGTTTGATGAAGAATGCCAAAAAAATTCAAGAAATGATGCAAAAAGCCCAGGACGAACTTGCTAAAATACGAGTCACGGGTGAATCCGGCGCTGGGATGGTAAAATTAACCATGACGGCCCAACACGAAGTTGTCGAAATGAACCTGGACGATGAGCTCCTCAAAGAATCTAAAGAAGTGATTGAAGATCTTATCAAAGCCGCGCTCAACGACGCCAACCAAAAAATCCTGAAAATCACCCAAGAAAAAATGATGTCTGCAGGCAGTTTATTTGGCGGCAATGAGAGCGACAACGAAGAAACATAAACTTAACCCGGAAATCCTCTCGATCGGGGTGAAAAGGTACCCTGCTCATCCTTAGGGATTCGTTCATTATAAAAACGGGTTGACAACGTATTAAGAACATAAACAGGACATTCAGGGCCTCCTGCTGCATAAAATTCATCCAATAAGTCATCGGCTCGACTATTTTCCGCAAGAAGTTCGTCCAATTTTGTTAAATAAGCGGCTAACATGTCTATAGATATCACAGGAGAATTAGCAATTGCGTAAATTGAGCTGAGGCACACAAATAACGACGGCTTTGTTCCCACCAATTTCGATTCAACGTTAATGTTTTTCTGAAATTTACATTCGGGTAATAATTTCTGGCGAATCAACAATCCCAACAAAAATACGATTTTTCCTTCATGATTGTCTAAAGTAAAATGCGAAAAACACCGAATAGCTAATTCATCCAAAATTTTGTGATCGTTTTGCACCCTCAGTAAATCGAGAATAGTATTGATTATTGTTTTGTTGCTTTTTTCTTCTTTACAAGCGTCGATGAATTCTTCCATTAAATTTTTACCAGAGAGTTTTTCTTTTTTCAGAGGATGACTATCTATTTTCAATACGTTAATCTGTCTAATAACGTTAGATATTTCTTCTTCTATCGATTTATTTTTTACCTTTTCTTCTTTTTGTTCTCCTAGAAAGGGTGAAGTTTTTGTTCCTCGTAGATGAATATATGTATTTTCAACTGCATTGTTAACCGCTTCATCGCCAAGATATAAATTTTTAAATTCTTCAATTAATTGAAGTATTACGCCCTTTCCCCACTCTATCTCCCAATTTTCAAAACTTTCTTTTAAAATTTTTCCTCTTTCTAAAAGATTAGATACATGACGAAACAATCGATTCTCTAAGATCTCTTTAACTTTAAAATCATATACATTGCCACTCTGAGCATTAAACCAAACGATCACAGGTATCGACATCCCAAATAGTATTTCTAAAAACCTTTTTTTCTCATCCTCTCCCATATCTAACATAGTCATAAACAATGAATTAATTTCACCCAGCGAATCTTTGAAGAAGGTTTTTCTTCATTAGATAGTGAGCCTGGAAATAAAAACGAACGTTGCTCTCCTGTCAGCGGCCCCTTACGGATTTGCTCCTCCATGAAAGTTTGGATCTCATCGCCTGATGGCAAATAAACATTTAAAAATTTATTTTTCCCTTCCTCAGAATAGATGTAAGTATCTATATACTGTTTAATTATTTGAAGGGCGAGAGGCAATGGTTCAACTGATTTACAAAAAGAATACAAACTCGACAGCTCGGACTCTTCAATAGCTCTATCAATAGTAAAAGGGGGAGCCCCATTTTCCAATGTATGCGTAAGACTCGTACAGAGAATCTGTATTAAAATAGCCGAAGTTGTCACGAAATTTATATTTCCACCGTTCTCAATCCGTTTAATAACATGCATAATCTTGATAGTAGGGATGCCACCGGTTGTTTTTCGTTTACGCATAATGATTTCCTCTATTTCGAGACTTAACGGAAGTTGAAGAGAGGGACAATGTCACCTTCGTGCCAAGCAGCATACGCCTCAAGCGACAACGGAATCCAATATTCTGGATGCTCAGAACGCAATTTCCCTAAGGCAGTATGTACTGTGTTTCCCAGTTGCGATAACGATTGGCTTCCCCTTGCGATACCTTCCAAAGTTAGAATGGGAGGAACCAATTTCTCAATTCCATCATTCCGTGCTGACCAGTTGTTAATCTCAAGCAATGCCGATATTAAAATTTCATCGGGCGGCCGCGGCCTAGTAAACAACCGGCTAGAATTTTGAACCTCCTTTTTTTCTTCCTCAAACTTTTTTTCCTCCACATCGCCACCTTGTCTTTGTCTTAAGCGGCGTTCTATTAAAACTTTCAAAAGTAGGATAATTATTCCTTCTCGCCAATCAGCCCCACCTCCAAACCGCTCACAAATGGTTTCCATTTGACTCAGAATATTTTGTGGCTGGCTATTAACAAAATTGGCAATAGAAGTGGGTAGCTGTTGAATAGCTATTACCCAATTATTAGCTACAACGGTAATCACCATATTGATAATATTTTGAGTAGGATCTTGGGAATTAATCACTAAGGTTTAGGGCTGTTGCTGTCCTTCTGGTGGCGCTCTCCATTCCAGCCCTCTTACAAAAGCCGGCGGCCTTTCTGG
Source organism: Coxiella burnetii (assembly GCF_005280755.1). Lineage (NCBI taxonomy): Bacteria > Pseudomonadati > Pseudomonadota > Gammaproteobacteria > Legionellales > Coxiellaceae > Coxiella > Coxiella burnetii. Next base: position 599,100 of record NZ_CP040059.1, on the reverse strand, counting down.
TGTTACTACAAGGTCTCCTAATGACTCAGTTATATCCTCTAAATCCCGTTCCTCTTGATCCCAAGGAGGATTAAATGGATTGGCTCTCCTTGCTGCCTCAACAGCTTCATTAATTTCCCTTGGTACAGGAGAATCCTCCTCAGGATGATTATGTCGTCTTCTTGCCATCGCAGTGCTCCTATGATTTATTCATTTTTTTATTCAATGAAATTCTAAGTCTGTCAATTCAGAAATTTGGTAGTCTTCGTCTTCTTTCAACATTTTTATCATTCGATTCCGAGCCTCAGAACTTAACCAAAGTGAATCTCGCTGGTTGATGAGACGCAACATAAGAGAATTAGGACTCTCAATTTCATCATCTTGGCTTTCCATTTCTTGTTTCGTTTCTTCGATTGAGCAATCCGATCTCTTAATAAAACTCCGAAAAAAATCAATAACGCTCTCTTTATCATCAACGTTCTCTCTATCATCCGTTGAAACAGGCCGGCACCAAAATTTATAAAACTCCCGAACTAAAAACTGCCAATCAGTTTTACTTCCATTTCGGCTATATCTATTCAGATAGTCAAACAAAATTGAATTAATTTTCTTTCCCTCTAATGCTTCTCTCAAATCCTTCACCTCTTTTTTTTCAACCTATTGGCGATCACAAAATCCTTAATAAAAGACTCAGAAATAAAAGACTCAGAAGAGTTCCTCTGAATCAGCCTCTCGAAAAGGCTTGTACAGATAATACGAATCAAAATGTTTTCCTGAGCCGCAGGTAAAATGGCAGACTCTTTGATTTTAGTTAGCAAAATTCCATTAATGGCAATCAACGGACCTCTATTCAATGGTGGGGCGGGACAAAAGGATTCTTGGAGGGCAGCAGCCTGAATTTTTTTAAGTAGTTCAAACTCACCTTTTGCCTCATAAAATGAGCGAATGCAAATGAAATATTCGCTGAATTCAGCCTCATCAAAAAAATCTTTCAGACTCTGTTTAAAATCCGATAGGCTGTCTGACTCTTCTTTTTTTTCTTCCAAAATCAAATTATCTTTATTCTCGTTTCCTATTTCTTCTATACTAATAGAAGTAAAAGTTCTTCGCGTAGGTGTTAAATCTAAAAAATCCAAAAGATCCAGTTCTTCCTGGGTAATTCCTCTCACATAGTTCCACAACGAACTGTTTCGAAGATCGCCTCCATGTACGCGAAGAGCAATGTGATTACAGAATTTAATCTCAGCTAGTCGAGCATTTCCGGTGGGATTTCATTATTTACTTCAGCTGATTCTAAAGCATCACTGGTGATGAGAGGGATCAAGGACTGGCACTCGCCATCCAGGTCGACTGCTGGGTGGAGAAGAGGTGACGGTGAAGTTTGTGGGCTAAACCCTCCCAAAACGCCTAAAAAATTCTCCGAAGATCTATCTCCATCACCTTGCATTCAACCCCTCCTCAACAAATCATTTTGATTTCGTCATTCCCGCGCAGGCGGGATGACAAAACTGCGGAAGCAGTAATTCCAATCTGGTAAATATTATTTTATCTTTCGAAAAAAAGATATCGAAAAATAAGGTTTAATGCGAATTAATCTAGTTTTAAGGTGAATTGAGCCGTTATTCCGTCTCGTTTTGGGAGATTCGCGCTTTTGGCCAAGCATTTAAAACCGTTTTAACTAAGGTCGCCAAGGGGATGGCGAAAAAAATTCCCCAAAAGCCCCAGATCCCGCCAAAAACTAATACGGACAGGATAATCACAATGGGATGTAAATCCATCGCTTCTGAAAATAACAAAGGCACTAATAAATTCCCATCCAAAGTGATAATTATGGCGTAAACAATCATTAAATACGCAAAATGCGCGGATAAACCCCACTGCATTAATCCCACGATAGCGATGGGGATGGTGACCACTATCGCCCCGATGTAAGGAACAATCACCGATAATCCCAGTAAAACCCCTAACAAAAACGCGTATTGCAATCCGAGTAACGCAAATGCAATAACGGCGACAATACTCACAATGATAATTTCGATAACCCGACCGCGAACGTAAGCACCGATTTTTTGATTCATCTCATGCCAGACAATACGAATAAGCCCCTGCCGTTCTGGCAGAAAACGACTGAGCCAATTGCTGATGCTTCCCCCGTCTTTTAAGAAGAAAAAAACCAACAACGGCACTAAAACTAAATAAAGAATTGCTTCGATAATTCCAGGAATTGAGGCTAATGAAAAAGATAAAATGAATTGCCCAATGCGAGCCGATTGTTGGTGCAAATAACCGGCTAAATTAGCGATTGGATCGGTCGGAAATAGTTTGGGATAACGATGCATATATTCCGTCATCCACGCCTGACCTTTCGTAATGGCTTTTGGAAATTCATGAACCATGCTCGCGAGCTGCTTCCACATTAATGGTAACAATCCGAATAAAGCCAGTAAAAAAATACCTAAGAAAAAAAGATAAACGATAGTAACCGCCGCCCAATGAGGGAATCGCCACCGTTCTAACCATCGCACTGGCGAAGCAAATAAATAAGCGAGAACAACGCTAATAACGACGGGAAGTAAGTATTTACCAAAAAACTCAATTAATAAAAATACAAAGAACAAAGTGAAAAACAAAGCTAATGCTTCTGGATCTGAAAAATGCCGCACAAACCAATTGGAAATGCCCTGTAATATTGGATTTTTCGTATTACTCATCAGTGATCTCGATTTCTTTCATTAACTTTATCATTGACACCGCAGCGTCCGCCCAATCAGCTCCTTTATTACCTCGCTCGCCGCCCGCGCGGGCGAAAGCTTGTTCCTTAGTGGTTGTGGTTAACACACCGAAAATAATCGGAACCTCGTATTCCAAGGCCACTTGCTGACAGCCAAAGCTGACTTGCTGGCACACGTAGTTATAATGATCGGTTTCGCCGCGAATAACCGCTCCCAAACAAACTACCGCCTGATAATGTTTCGATTTTGCTAATCGCTTTGCAAGCAAGGGAATTTCCACAGCACCCGGCACCCACACGGTTTTAATCTGATTCGCTTGCACACCTAATTCAGTCAATCGCTGCAAAACGCCATTCAACAACTTTTCCGTAACGGCACGATTAAATTGACTGACTACAATGGCAAGTTTAAAAGATGATTCTGTCATTTTGCTTCTCCTATGAGGTTCAACAAATGGCCCAGCTTTTCCCGCTTTGCTTTCAGATAACGAATATTATCGCATGTGGGCGCGGTTTCCAACGCCACCCGTTCAGCAACAGAAATGCCATACCGCGTTAAGCTTTCTACTTTATTGGGATTATTCGTTAACAATCGAATTTCCCGAATCCCTAAAACTCGCAACATTTGCGCGGCCAAACCATAATCCCTTAAATCAGCTCCAAAACCGAGATGATGATTGGCTTCCACCGTGTCTAAACCGGCTTCCTGTAAAGCATAGGCTTTTATTTTATTCGCTAAACCAATGCCCCGTCCCTCTTGGCGCAAGTAAAGCAAAACGCCCCCTTGCGTTGCAATTTCATCCAAGGCTGCTTCCAACTGACCGCCGCAATCACAGCGCGCGGAACCAAATACATCGCCCGTTAAACATTCAGAATGAACACGCACTAAACACGGTTTATCTTCCTCGATTTTCTGATTAACCAAAGCAACATGTTCTAAGTGATCCACCCGACTGCGAAAAGTTTTAATGGTAAATCGGCCTCGATTTTTAATTGGCAGAAGCGATTCTGAAACCTCATCAATGAGCGTTTCATGATTAATCCGATAAGTAATAAGGTCCTGAATACTCACTAACGGCAAACGGAATTGTTTAGCCAGAAGTTGTAAATCGGGCAATCGCGCCATGCTTCCGTCTTTATTTAAAATTTCGCATAAAACAGCCGCCGGTTTTAGCCCTGCCAGACGGCATAAATCCACACTGCCTTCCGTGTGGCCGGCTCGCGCGAGCACACCTGCGTCGTTGGCTTTTAATGGGAACATATGCCCGGGCATGATGATGTCTTCAGGCGTACTTTTCTCATCGATAGCTATTTGAATGGTGCGCGCGCGGTCGTGGGCTGAAATACCCGTCGTAACATCGTAAGCAGCTTCAATGGATACGCCAAAAGGGGTCTCATAACGCGACCCATTTCGGCTGGTCATCATGGGAATATTTAACCGCTCAAAATCGCTGGAGCACATGGGTAAACAAATAAGACCCCGTCCATAAAGCGTCATGAAATTAATGTGTTCTGGTGTGGCATGTTCCGCCGCAATGATTAAATCGCCTTCATTTTCACGCGACTCATCATCGACCAAAATAATCATTTTACCTTGACGTAAAGCGACAATCGCCGTTTCAATATTATCAAATGGTTTTTGCATGGGATAATGCCTCCCTTGTTTTTTGGACAATAATTTTAGTAATTAAATCAAATTCGATATTGACGATTTGACCTTCTTTTAAATCGTTTAAATTCGTGTGCTCGAGTGTGTGTGGAATTAACATCACCGAAAAATAATCGCCCGCTACGCTATTAACAGTTAAGCTCACGCCATTCACAGCCACGCTACCTTTTGGAATGAGGTAATTCCACCGCTCTTCTGAGCTATTCTTGAAATCCATTTGAATAAATTCGGCGTGTTTTTTTTGACTCTCGAGAATGGCTGTTTGATCCACATGACCCGATACAAAATGCCCTCCCAGCCGATCCGTTAATCGCAGGGCGCGCTCCAAATTGATCCGACTACCGATCTTATAATCACGTGCTTTGGTGCACGCTAATGTTTCCGGCGATAAATCACAAGAAAAGGAACCGAGTTTTTTCTGAGTGACCGTCACGCAAATGCCATCGATGGCAATGCTCTCACCAAGCTGCAAATCTGAAAATTGAGTGTCAATGGACAGCACGGTATGATCGGGCAATGCCTCCATCGACCGTATTTCACCACAATGATTAATAATGCCTGTAAACATCATAATTCTCCTCAATGCGATTCCGTAGCCCGTATGAAGCGAAGCGGAAAACGGGAACCCTGTATTTCACTTCGCTCATACAGCTACGGTTAGACGCACTTCAGAGATTAATTTTTGGAAGGAACAAATAAAATCTCGGCATACCTTCTCTCATCCGGACTCTGACCGTCGGCTCTGGAATTTAACCAGATCTGTCTCTTAAAATAGAGACTCGCGGGCTTATTTCAAAGAAACTTACCGCCGGTGGGGACTTCCACCCCGCCCTGAAGGCGCTTTTGTGGGTCCAATGTAGCAGAATTGGGTTCTTCAAGCAAACATAGACATCGGACTAAATAAGGACTATATTTAGTCTCATACAAGGGGCTGACCATGAAAATTTCCTGCCGCGTAAAACCAATTTCTTATCTCAAAAGCAATACCGCTGAAATCGTCCGCGATATTTCTGAAACTCGAGAACCGATGCTGATTACTCAAAACGGTGAAGCGAAACTCGTTGTTTTAGACGTAAAATCCTATGAAGAATATGAAGAAACTTTGTCTCTTCTTAAGATCCTATCCTTAGGACAGAAAGAAATTGAAAAGGGTCAATTTCGTTCTGCCGACGATGTATTTGCCGATTTGGATAAAGATTAAATTTAATGAACTATAAAGTTGTCTTTCTCCAACAAGCGCAGCTCGATCTTAAAGAACTCAAAAATTATATGATTAATAATTTTTCGAAACGAACCTGGTGCACCCGTTATGAAAAAATTAAAAAAATTATTCATACGCCAAAACTATTCCCGGATGCTGGTAGCATTCCGCCGGAGTTAGAAACTTTAAATTTAAATCAATATCGTCAAGCTATTTCTGGCAAAAACCGAATTATTTATGAATTAAAAGAAAGCATTGTCTATATTCATATTATTTGCGACGTTAGAAAGGATATGAAGAGCCTTCTTCTGCGGCGACTTTTCAGAAGCGAATCTCTCCCATAACATCTTCTCCAAATTGACGCCACTCCACTGAATATCCGGAAAAAGAAAATGGTAGTTGGAAAGCAGGCATGGCGGTTGAACCAAGAATTTTTGGAGCGATATAAATTAAAGCACGGTTGATGAGATTTTCTTTTAAAAAAGACTGAAAACACGTTCCACCCGCTTCAATCCATAAATCGTGAATGCCATCGTTGCCAATGACGTCAAGCACTTCATTTAAGTCTAATCCTTCAGACCTACGAGCGATTTCTATGCACCGAATATTTTTCTGCATTAACCTTTGTTGCTGTTTTTTATCAGCTTCATTCCCATGAAACACAATTATTGATTCAGCCGTTTGATGAATTAGCGCATTAAGCGGCAAACGTAAATGCGTATCCAAAATATAAATAGGTTTTTTTATTTCTTCACCCTGGAGACGGACATTGAGTTTGGGATCATCGGTTAAAATTGTATTAATCGTTGTTAATAACGCATCACTTTTCTTTCGCCGCTCATGGGTATATTGTCTTAATCCTTCCCCAGTCAAACGAACTGGTTTACCCTCGTTGCCTACAATTTTCCCATCCAAACTCAGCGCTAATTTGGCCGTCACCCACGGGCGTTTATGTTTTATCCAATAACGATAACTTTCATAAAACGCGTTAATTTCAGGCAATTCTATTAAAAAACAATTCACTCCTGCGCGTTGCAACTGCTCAATACCTTTGCCACAAACAGCTAAATTAGGATCATGCAACCCATAATAAACGGCTTTAATCCCCGATTGGATAATTAAATCCGTACACGGAGGCGTTTTCCCAAAATGACAGCAAGGTTCTAGAGTGACATATAAAGCAGCCCCGCGAGCCTTATCACCCAGGGATTTTATCGCTTCTACTTCCGCGTGAGGGAGTCCACTGCGTTTGTGAAAACCCGTTGAAATGATTTTATCATCTTTAACCACCACAGCACCCACCGAAGGATTAGGCGCACAAAAACCCCGCCTTATTTCTGCTAATGAAAGCGCTTTTTTTAAATAATCAAGCGAAGAATCATTCATTTCAGTAACTCTGGATTATCGCTAACAACGGCATCGACTCCTTGAGATAATAAATCGGTTGCTAATTGGCTGTCATTCACTGTGTAAGCCAACAAATAGTAAGACGTTTGTTTAATCATTTTAATTCTCTCAGCCGTCAATTGTTTATAATTCAGATGAATTGACACACATTGATTAGCGGCCAAAAGCGCCTCCCAATTATCTCGCCATCGGTTAGGAAGATACCCTAACAAACAATCGTCACTTTGTTCTCGCATCGCGCGCAAACAGGCCAAAGAAAAGCTTGAAATTAAGGGTTTTGGTAGCCAAACAGGCCAGTGCTCTTTTAATTCTTGAAACACTTGTTTGGCTAAATCAGATGCGTGAGAAGGCGTGGCTTTTAGTTCTATGTTAACTCCCAAATTTAATGAAGCTGCTTCTTTTAAATATTCCGCAAAAGTAGGCACTCGTTCATTGGCAAATTGGGGGTTAAACCAGTTTCCGGCATCAAGCTCAGCAATATGGGCATAATGCGCTTTGGAAACCATTCCTCGGCCGTTGGTCGTGCGGCCTAACCAGGGATCATGAAAAATAATCGCTTGCCCATCGCGCGTTAAACGCACATCGAACTCAACCCATCGAGCGCCCAATCGCTTAGCTTCTCGAAGAGCTGCCACCGTATTTTCAGGGGCACTCAATGATGCGCCCCGATGAGCAATTACTTTTGGTAAATTAAGTTGGGTGGTTTTCATTTTAATATGCAAAGGCATACAACAAGCCTAACTCTTACATATTATCAAAATCCTTGCTACTATTGTGTCAATTTTTCCCTAGGGTTTTTCTAGAAGGATTTTATTTTATGCCCAAAACATTGGCTCATCATTACTCGCATGAAGGGCTTATGCGCTACGCTCGAATGCTGGGTTTTGGTGACATCCACGTTAAAAACGATTCCAAAACGGGTTTACAAGCCATTATCGCTATTCATAGCACCAAACGCGGACCTGCTATCGGCGGTTGTCGCTTTTTTGAATATTCTTCCCTCGGGTTAGCGTTAAAAGACGTTATCCGTCTTTCTTACATGATGACCTTAAAGGCAGCCGTTTCCGACCTGCCTCACGGCGGGGCTAAAGCCGTAATTTTAAAACCTCGTGTTATTCCCGATCGAGAGGCTCTTTTTCGTTCTTTTGGTGATTTCGTTCATGACATGAACGGCCGCTACATCACTGCGATGGATGTTGGAACAACCACCGATGACATGGATATTATTGCGGAACGCACCCCTCATGTTATCGGTGCCGCAGGAACGGACGAGCTGCAAAGCGATCCCTCCCCTTTTACTTCTCGCGGCGTTTTTCAGGGCATTAAAGCAGCGGTTAAATTTAAATGGGAACGTGATGATGTTGAAGGCCTACATATCGCTCTCCAAGGGGCGGGAAAAACTGCTTATTATCTCGCACAATTGCTCCATCAACACGGCGCTACTATCTCCATTTGCGACCCAAAACCCGAAGCCACCGAGCTTTTTGTAAAAGAATTTCAGGCGACCGTAGTGGAACTGGAAAATATTTACGACGTCCAATGCGATATTTTTTCGCCTTGCGCGGTGGGCGGCGTTATCAATTTAAATACTTTAAATCGAATTAAAGCCCCTATTATTGCGGGTCCCGCCAATAATCAACTCGCGCACCGCAAATATGGTGCTATCGCGCAACAGCGGGGATTTCTCTACGCGCCTGATTACGTCCTCAATTCCGGGGGATTGATTCAAGCAGCCTCCATTCACGACTACCATAACATCGAGATCGCTAATCAACTCATCGAAAAACTGTACGACCGTCTTTTAGAATTATTTGAACGTGCGGCCAAAGAGAATAAGCCGACAACCGAGGTCGCTGATTTAATTGCCAAAGAAAAATTGGCCGCCACAACTGATTACTTGGAGACTGTATGACCCCAAAAACAACGACCGTCGCCAATTTCACCATACGGTATTTACAATTTCTTGATGCTAACAGCAATCCTACCCAACCCTTTCCCGACTTCGCCGATCCTGACATGCTGCTTTATTTATATCGTCGAATGGCGTTGATCCGCCAATTGGACAACAAAGCGATTAATTTGCAGCGAACCGGAAAGATGGGGACCTATCCTTCCTCCCGCGGACAGGAAGCGGTGGGCATCGGGATGGGAAGTGCCATGCAAAAGGAAGATATTTTTTGTCCTTATTATCGGGACCAAGGAGCGCTATTTGAACATGGGATCAAATTATCCGAAATTCTAGCCTATTGGGGGGGAGATGAACGGGGCAGCCGGTACGCGAATCCCGACGTTAAAGACGATTTTCCGAACTGTGTCCCTATCGCTGGGCAACTTCTTCACGCCGCGGGAGTAGCCTACGCGGTGAAATACCGCAAACAAGCGCGCGCAGTCCTGACCATCTGCGGGGATGGCGGTACTTCCAAAGGCGATTTTTACGAGGCCATCAATTTAGCCGGTTGTTGGCAGTTGCCTTTAGTCTTTATTATCAACAACAACCAATGGGCGATTTCAGTGGCTCGCGGCGAACAAACTCATTGCCAAACATTAGCTCAAAAAGCAATCGCCGGGGGATTTGAAGGGTGGCAAGTGGATGGAAACGACGTAATTGCAGTCCGCTATGCCGTCTCCAAAGCTTTAGAAAAAGCCCGCGATGGGGGAGGACCGACCCTAATTGAAGCACTCTCTTATCGGTTATGCGATCACACCACTGCCGATGATGCCACCCGGTATATTCCACAAGAAGAATGGAAAGTCGCTTGGCAAAAAGAACCTATCGCGAGGTTGGGGTATTACCTTGAGTCCCAAGGCCTTTGGTCACGAGAAAAAGAAGCCGTTTTACAAAAAGAACTTGCCCAAGAAGTTGACCAGGTGGTAGAAGAATTTTTAACTATGCCACCGCCTAAAGCCACGGACATGTTTGATTATCTTTATGCAGAACTTCCGGTATCGTTAGAAAAACAGCGGGAGGAATTGGCTGATAATAAACCCTCTCACCCTTCGGGGAGAGAAGGTTAGAGAGAAGGGGTTAAAAACAGAGCATATCATTCCCCACAAGTCACAGCCATTTTAGGCTTCGTCATTCCCGCGCAGGCGGGAATCCAGGCGCGCCGAAGGCGCGCTGCGCACGTATGCGCTGGATCCCCGCCTGCGCGGGGATGACGGGCTTAAGTTTTTAGCCTTTACCACTTGGGGTAATGATATGAAACAGAGAGACACACCATGGATAAAATCACACTGGTCGAAGCCGTCAATCAGGCTCTATCCTACGAAATGGCTAAAGACGACTCCGTTATCGTTCTCGGGGAAGATGTCGGCATTAATGGCGGGGTTTTCCGCGCCACCGTTGGGTTGGTAGAAAAGTTCGGGCCACAGCGCGTTTTGGACACGCCATTAGCCGAAAGCATGATTGCCGGTATTTCAGTGGGGATGGCGGCTCAAGGTTTAAAACCCGTCGCTGAATTTCAATTTGAAGGATTTATTTATTCGGGCCTCGATCATATCTTAAGCCACGCCGCCCGATTACGTAACCGAACCCGTGGACGGCTCCATTGCCCTATTGTGTATCGCGCCCCTTTTGGCGGTGGTATCCATGCTCCGGAGCATCACTCGGAAAGTATGGAAGCGCTTTTTGCGCACATTCCCGGCGTACGCGTCGTCATTCCTTCTTCACCCGCTCGGGCCTATGGTTTGCTATTGGCATCTATCCGCAACCCCGACCCTGTCCTTTTCTTTGAGCCCAAACGGATCTACCGATTAGTAAAACAAAAAGTTCCCAATGATGGGAAGGCGCTGCCGTTGGACCAATGCTTTTTATTACGTGAAGGTGGCGACATCACTCTCGTTACTTGGGGAGCAATGATCAAAGAAACATTGGAAGCGGCCGAACAATTGAAAGAGCAAGGTATCGAGGCTGAAGTCATCGATGTCGCTACGATCAAGCCAATTGATATGGATACGATATTGCAATCCGTCGAAAAAACCGGCCGCTGCGTTATCATTCACGAAGCTCCGCTTACCGGCGGGGTAGGCGCCGAAATCGCTGCAGGTATCGCTGAACACGGCTTGCTATCTCTAATAGCGCCCGTAAAGCGAGTCGCTGGGTATGACACGATAATGCCTTATTTTAAGCTCGAAAAAAAATACATGCCGAGCGCGGATCGAATTATTAAAACCGTCCAATCATTAATGGAGTTTTCTTAATGAAAGTTTTTAAATTACCTGATCTTGGAGAGGGATTGCCCGATGCCACCATTCGAGAATGGTATATCGCCGTGGGAGATGAAGTGAAGATCGACCAGCCTTTAGTGGCTATGGAAACAGCAAAAGCATTGGTGGACGTCCCCTCTCCCCTGGCTGGCAAGATCGAAAAGTTATTTGGTGAAGTTGGCGATGTTATTGAAACGGGAAGTCCCTTGATTGGATTTGAAGGCGAAGCTGAAACCGAAGAACCTAAAGATACCGGCACTGTCGTTGGAGCTATTGAAACAAGCGACACTGTTTTGGAGGAATCAGGCGCGGGTATCCCCGTTAAAAAAGCGGCTGAGAAAAAAAATTTTAAAGCCACACCCGCCGTTCGTATGTTAGCCAAACAATTGGGCGTTGATCTTACCAAGATCACACCTAAAAGCTCCCTAATTTCTGCCGAAGAAGTCAAGCAAGCCGCCCAAATTACCAAAACGGGTAAGACCCAAAAAATTGAAGGAGAACTAACACCGTTATCTCCCGTACGCCGGGCCATGGCCCAAAGCATGTCTCAATCCCATCGAGAGGTCGTTCCCGTGAGCTTAATGGATGACGGCGATTTATCTGCTTGGAAAGGCGAACAAGATATCACTCTGCGGATTATCCGCGCAATCGAAGCGGCTTGCCAAGCAGTGCCCATTATGAACGCTCATTTCGATGGTGAAACTCTGGGTTATAAACTGAATGAAACGATTAATATTGGAATAGCCGTGGATACTCCTCAAGGACTGTATGTTCCCGTATTAAAAGATGTCAGCCATCAGGATGACACGGCGCTTCGCAACCAAATTAATCGCTTCAAAGAACTCGCTCAAAGCCGCAGCTTCCCGCCGGAAGATCTGCGCGACGCTACGATCATGCTTTCTAATTTTGGCGCTTTTGCGGGACGTTATGCCAATCCTATTCTCTTGCCACCTATGGTGACCATTATCGGTGTTGGCCGCACCCGGGATGAAATCGTGCCTGTTGATGGCAAACCCGCTGTCCATCGGATATTGCCGCTTTCAGTAACAAGCGATCATCGAGTAATTACCGGGGGCGAAATCGCCCGGTTTTTGAAGCAGCTAATTGATTCGCTCGAAAAAGCTTCCTGATTTTACAACGATGGAAATTCATAGCGCTGGGCTATTTTTTATATAATCAGCGACACTGGCTTTCTAAAAAATTAAAGCGTTTTAAAAAAGAGAAAATTTCTAAACAATCTGTTTTAGTTTCAAAAGATTCCTCTGGAAATAAAGAAAGATAATTAAATGCCTCGATGGGAAGAAGTTTATAAAAACTATGAGGAATAAAATTTTCTGATTTTTTAATACTGTAAATTATAAAATAAGAATTTCCTCTTTTATAAAATTTTTTTTTAATTTTTACTTAATTTTTTAATCGACTTCTGTTATAAATAACGGCTGAAGTTTACAAATTTTTTTAAAAATTCTTAAAATTAGTTCATACTTTAATATCTGAAATCCAGTTACACTTGTAACTCTGTCAACACTGAGCGAAGGGATTTTCCCGTGAAACAAAAAATTACTAATCACTTTACTTCTCCTACAATGATGGAACCGCTGGTAGATACAACGTCGACCGCCGATGATTTTTTTGAAAAATTGGAAAAAGAGACCATAGAAATTGTTATGGAAACTCCTCTGATTTATCAATTTGACCGTCTTAATGATAAACAGTTACAAATATTTGCCCAACAATTTTATTACTACGGCTACCATTTCCCCCGCTTTTTAGGGATTATTATATGGCGATCGTTCGATGATAAAATACGATCATCTGTCGCGAGTAATTTAATTGATGAGCTTGGTATCATCAGTTCGGAAAACATTGACCCTGAACAATCTCATATCAATGTGTTTATTCAATTTGCTAAAGCTGTTGGGCTCAACGAAGCTGATTTAAAAAACTCTTGTCCTCGTGATTATACCCGCGAAACTCTCAACAAGATCGAAAATTTACTCGTCCACGCTCCTTTTATGGAAGCTATGGGGTGTATGTCACCCGGCTTAGAAAATGCCCTAAGCCATTATAGTTACAACATTTATAAAGGATTACAAAATCAACACCGATTTACCGAAGAATCACTTTATCACTTTAAATTACATTCGGTTCTAGATAAAGAGCATGGAAACAACTTAAAACAAAGCTTACTCCCCCACTTAAAAGAAAGTAAGATAAATCGAGAATTATTACGAAAGGGTGCCTTAACGGCAGCAAAAGCCCAACGTGATTTCTTTAATGGCTTACAAAAAGATTTTAGTCTTCTGTAATCCCCATGAATTACAGAACTATATTAATTTTTTTCGTAGAAGCATTCTTTGTTCGGAGGGTTTAGTTGTAACAACTTGATAACTGCCAAAAATTACCAGCAAAATTCCCGCTATTGTCAGTAGAGTAATGTTTTCTTTCCAGAATATCCACCCTAAAATAACCGAGAAAATAACGCTACTATAAGTAGTTATACTCAATTGACTCGCCGGCCCTCTGCTACATCCCAGATAAATTAACTGTTGCTGGATAAGCATCAAAATTGCATTTGTAATTAAAATTACCCATTGAAACAAGGTGGGGGCTTTCCATTCCATAATAGCGAACGGTAGGGTAGCTAAAGTGGCTGTTAAAAAATAATAAATTAATATGCGTTGAGCTGATTCTGTTTGCGATAACCATCGGGCTGCTACCATAGCAAACCCTAAACACAAACCTGAACCTAATGCAAACAATGATTCGACGGAAAAGACTCGATCATTAGGCATAAGCACTAAGGCAACGCCAATAAGTCCAACGATTACCCCTCCGTAAAGTCTCCAACTAATCGGCACACCTTCCCATAGCAAACAAATTAAGGGCACCCATAAAGGACCCGTATTCGCTAGCAACGTCACATCAACTAAAGGAACGGTTTTCAACGCATAAAACATTCCAAAAAAATATCCAATCCCCATCATAGAACGCAGCATAAGTAAACCCACGTGTTTACTTTTCATCGTTGCAAAACCGTGTTTAAAAAGGCTAGGCAAAAGGATTAACAAACAAAAAGCATACTGAATGAAAACAATAACAATAGCAGGATAATTGACACGAATAGACTTAATCAGGGCATTTTGTACAGCGCCGATAAGAAAAGCAATTATTAAAATTAAAACGCCAATTCGAAGATTTCTTACTGAATCAGTGTCCATTTGAATTTCCTCCCTTTAAATTTGTTCTTTAAATCGTCACTTCTAAACTAATGTCATTAAACGGTTATCAGAAGGTTCAGGCATATCATTATCGTTATCAACTGGCGTTGAAAAGAAACCATGGATCTTTGTTACAGCAATAGGAGAAAATTTAGGAAAAATTTCAGCAAGTTGACTAATTTTCTTCCTAAAAAGTTCTTCTTCACTAACCTCACTCCAGCTTGCAATCGTTGCGTCTAACAATTGTTTCGCACCATGACTTCTTACTGCCGTAGAAGCGATCGCTAAGAACGGAACAAAAATCCATAGTGCTGGAACATCCAATGCATATTGCATCAGAACATAAAGTAATGGACTGGTTGCAAAGAAACCCATAAGAATTGATACGTATTCCACTTTCTTATCAACCTTTGATTTCTCACCGTACAAAGCTTTTAGCATTTGAACGGAAAATAATGCAAAACTCCCTGTCCCAGTTAAAGTTGCTGCTGAAATCGCAATTCCTTTCCCTAGACGATGGTTTAATTCTTCGTAAACAACGAGCGCATAAACCAAGGCAGGCGAAGGACTCATGCCCACGATGGTCCCTTTAATAATTTTATTTACCCATTCACGATCGCGCGAGCTTTCGGAAGCGTTTGACAACAACGGAGTTCCTTCCTCTGCCCCACTTTGCGGAGATTCGATTATTTCCCATTGTCCGCCCGCTTTTTGCCATAAGTATTTTAACTTCTCTGGCAAAGGTATTTGAGGCTCAAAAAAAGTACTTCGGTCTTCGCTCGTCCACTGCAATTGCCTCGCTCTTTTAAAACGAGTCGTTAATTGGTGGCGTTCTTCCTTAATTTGATGATCATCCCCAAAACACCAACTCACCGCGCGGTTAATCAGTTCGTTAAAAGCCTCGCGGTTCAAAACCGTTAATGATACAAAAGCAGAGAGCGCAAAAACCGCATTCCAGGGAGAAGATAGATATTTCACCGAGAATAAAACTTGCGCCAGCGAACTCGCCGGAGCATTAATAAAATTATTAAAACCACCTAAAGTTGACCTCACAACGCGATGATCCTCTTCCATGAGTTTTTTTTCGCTTGTTCGGGCATTCCAATGCTTAACAAGCCTATGGCAAGCAAATACACACAAACCAGATATGGTAATGTAGGAGGCGCCAGCAAAAATACCACCTAAAAATTTCGACGGCCAGTCCTCAGAATCACCGAAAGAAACGTCTGTTTTAAATATTTTATTAAACACTTTATTTAATAAGCCCACGGCTGTATCACCAAAACGCCATCCTAATTCAATTGTCACGGCCGACCCTGCAAAGCTAACGATATAAAGAAGAGCCTGGATGATTTTTGCTTTCACGGATTGCGAAGAGGACCGATCAAAAATTCCTGCCGTTTCTACCCAACTCAGAAAAACGGCCACATAAGGGTCACTTACGCCTAGTGAAGGAGCGAAATGAGCGTGCGGCCGTCCTTCACTTTCGTGTAGGGCAACGTACATAACGTCCTCCTCTTTTTCCTCTCGCATATTTATCTCCTTCTCTAATTAGAATAGATAATCTAAAAGTGCTCTTCTAATTTCTTCGACGGTTACCGGCTTATTAATAAAACCATTCATACCGGCCTCGAGACATTTATTTTTTTCCCGATCAAATACGTGCGCCGTCATTGCTAGAATTGGAACCGGTTTGTGGCTATTCGCCATTTGGCGAATTTCACGAACTAAAGCATACCCGTCTTTATCAGGCAAGCCAATATCCGTACAAATTAATTCATAGCTTTCATTAAACTTTACTAAAGCTTCCTCGGCGTTTGAAGCGGTGTCAACTTTACAGCCAAACTCTTCTAAAAATATTTTTTCGATATTTTGTGATAATTTATCGTCTTCAATTAATAAAACACGGACTTTTCGTTCCTTCAATATTTTTAGCCTTTGTCCTTCATCAAGCGCTTGAGTTTCTTCCTTCTCACGCGGGGATTGTAAAGATGCTATTTCACAAGGGATAGTAAGAGTAAATGTTGAACCTTCGTTTTCAATACTACTTACGTGAACTTCACCACCGAGATTGTCCAAAAGCCGTTTTATGATGCTTAAACCCAAGCCTAATCCTTCGTATCGACTACTATATACCGGTGTTGCTCGACTGAAACGATCAAAAATAGTATTAAGTTTATCTTTGGGTATTCCAATACCTGTATCTTTGACAAGTATTTTTAACATCGCAGGTTTATTTCCTTCTAAATTAACGGTGACATCAATCTGACCTTTTTCAGTAAATTTAACTGCATTACCAATCAAATTGAGAAAAATACGCCGAATATAGTTGGGTTCGCTGACAATAGAATCTGGCAAAGACGCATCGTAGTAAACATTAATTTTAATCTGTTTTTGTTGAGTTTGGAAAGAAAAAGTTTTTACAAGAAAGGTAACCAATTGCCTTAAATTAAAAGTTGAATATTTTAATTCCAATTTCCCTACTTCAAGTCGGGCGAAGTCTAAAATATCTTCAACCAATCCAAGTAGTAAATTGGCGGACGCACTCAAATCATTAATAAGCGGTTCTTGCTTTTTTGTATGTTCATGCATATTGAAAATCTGTGCGATTCCTAAAATTCCATTAATTGGAGTTCGCAAATCGTGACTGATATTCGCAATAAATTCAGACTTCGCTCGATCCGATAATTCAGCTTGTAATTTTGCCTCAATGAGCTTTTGCTCATTTTGTTTTCTTTCTGTGATATCAGTTCCTACAACGAGAATACCGATGATCTCATTGCGCTCATCCCGCAAGGGAACTTTACTTATTAAAAAAACGCCTTCCTTACCATTTGGCAACGACAAAGATTGCTCGACATCAACTAATTGTTTCCCTTCTAAAACTTCCACATCGGTAGGGCGAATAGAATTTGCCCCTTGAGATCTCCATAAATCAAAATCGGTTTTGCCAATAATACTTTCGGGAGTTTCAAAACCCACCAATTTTGCAAAGTTATGATTACAACCAAGATAAACAAAATTCCTATCTTTCCACAAAATGTATTGAGGAATGTTGTAGAGAATATTTTCTAAGAAAATCTGAGAAGCATTAACGCTTTTAGAAATAACTTGACCCGTCAACATATAGCCCTTCTGCCCGTACCGCGGTGGTAAAGATACCACGCTCCAACTAATGCGTTTAATACTACGTCGATGGGTGAGCAAAGAAGCCGGTAGTTGCCATTCCTCCTCTACGGCTATTTCAAATAAATTTCGTCCGATAACCGCTTCGCGTTTACACTGGTAGAATTGCTCTGCGGCGTTGTTAAGATCAATGATGGAATAATCAGGATTTACAATAACAACAAGATCGTCCGCTCGGTCAATTAAATGTTCGAACTGCGCTTGCTGCGATTCCATTAATTTTTTGCGTACGCTTTCTTTCATAGAATTCATGGCCATTTAACATCCCATCTTGATCCATTCATCCTGGCCTTGCGGTATTCAATATACTTCTATAGTACTAAAATTTAAAGGATTTATCCTCAACTTCCTAACTTTTTATCCTTAAGAAAGGATTAAGCCTATTGCGCTCATCGACGAGAATCTCTATGATTAAAGGCTCTACTTTATGAGGAAAGAAATATGACTAGCGAAAATTACCATGAGCCAATAGATGAATTAAGCGATGAATCACGGGAAATGCACCGGGCAATTGTTTCCCTTATGGAGGAATTGGAGGCAGTGGATTGGTATCAACAACGCATTGATGCCTGCCACGATAAGGAATTAGCCGACATATTAGCCCACAATCGTGATGAAGAGAAAGAACACGCCGCGATGGTGCTAGAATGGATTCGTCGACACGACCCTGTATTCGATAAAGAGCTGCGAGAATATCTTTTTACAGATAAGCCTATTGTGGATCACCACTCGGGTGAATAAATGCGGATAACAATGAGAGCAACCTGGGTCGAATAGAAAGTCAAAATCCCAAGCTGCTCTCAACCCACCCACTTTCGCGCGTTTTTGAAAATTCGCATCCAGGGACTCATTTCGGACCATTGTTTGGGGTGCCAAGAAAATTGGACGGTGCGAAAAACGCGTTCGGGATGCGGCATTAAAATAGTGATGCGCCCGTCAGGGGTAGTAAGCCCAGTAATGCCTTTGGGGCTGCCATTGGGGTTAGCGGGATAATTTTCGGTGGGCTGGCCGGCGTAATTCACATAGCGCAAAGCGATAAGTTTTTCGTTTTCAAATTCTTGTGTATTTTTTTCAAAAACAACACGACCTTCCCCATGCGCTACGGCAACAGGTAGTTGGCTTCCCGCCATCCCTTGAAAAAAAAGAGAAGGCGATTGCGGGATTTCTACCATCGACAATCGCGCCTCAAATTGTTCCGAAACGTTTCGTTGGAAAGCCGGCCAATGTAGAGCGCCGGGAATAAGTGATTTTAAATGAGAAAAGAGCTGGCAGCCGTTACAAACCCCTAGCGCAAAACGATCTTTGCTTTCAAAAAATAGACTGAATTTATCGCGTATTTTGGGATGCATTAAAATAACTTGCGCCCATCCGCGCCCGGCGCCTAAAACATCTCCATAAGAAAATCCCCCGCCGGCAACCGCTCCCTTAAAATCCATTAAATTAACGCGTTCATTGAGCAAATCACTCATATGAACGTCAACGCTTTCAAAACCAGCTAAATGAAACGCTGCTGCCATTTCTCGATGACCATTCGTGCCTTGTTCTCGTAAAATTGCAACGCGCGGTCGTTTACCGCTATTAATATAGGGAAGCGCAATATCTTCGTTATTATCAAAAGTTATTTTTGTAAATAATCCAGTGTCTTTTTTATCTAGCAAACCATCATATTGTTGTTTTGCACACTCGGGATTGTCCCGAAGGGATTGCAAACGGTAGCTCGTTTCGCTCCACCATCGTTGCAAGGTTGTGCGAGTTTCTTGGTAAAGCGTTTGACCCCGGAAATTAAAAATAATTTCATCCAATTGATTTAATTCACCAATAACATGGCTATGGGCTTGTAATTTATGCGATTTTAAAATTTCAAAAACGATATCGATATTTTTTTCTTTCACCTGTATCACCGCTCCCAATTCCTCATTAAAAACACTGGCTAAAGCGTCATCGCCTAAAGAATCCAATTTTATAGTTATACCCACATGAGCGGTGAAAGCCATTTCGCAAAGCGTTGCTAACAATCCGCCATCGGAACGATCGTGATAAGCGAGTAATAAATTTTTTTGGTTAAGTGATTGGATCGCTTCAAAGAAGCGGCGCAATAATAGAGGATCATCGACATCCGGTGGTTGTTTTCCTAATAAATTGTACGTCTGGGCCAAACAAGAGCCACCAAGGAAATTAGCGCCTTGCCCTAAGTCGATTAATAACAGTCTCGTCTCACCGACATCTGTTTGCAGTTGTGGTGTTAGCGCATGGCGGACATCGCTAACCGGCGCGGTAGCGGTAATAATTAATGATAAGGGCGCAGTGACAATTTCTTTTTCCAATGAGGTCTGCATAGACAAAGAATCTTTCCCTACCGGAATACAAATGCCTAAAGCGGGGCATAATTCTTTTGCCACGGTTTGCACAGCCTCATATAAACCCGCGCCCTCCCCCGGTTGATCAGGAGCCGCCATCCAGTTAGCCGATAAAACAATATCTGAAATAGCTTTAATCGGGGCGGCTGCAATATTAGTGATCGCTTCTCCTACTGCCATTCGAGCAGAAGCAGCAGGATGAACAATCGCGATGGGCGAACGTTCTCCCATCGCCAATGCTTGTCCTTCGTAACCGGTAAAACTGTGAGCAGTGACAGCAACATCAGCAACTGGTATTTGCCAAGGCCCCACCATTTGATCGCGCGCCACCATGCCTCCAACCGTTCGATCGCCAATCGTGATCAAAAAACTTTTGTCTGCCACGCACGGATATTGCAAAACGCGTTTGACCGCATCAGCCCAATTAATTTTCGAAATATTCCACGCCGTTTCTCCCGAAAAAACACGTTTATCTTCACGCTTCATCGGCGGCATGTCCTCAAACAAAAAAGAAAGCGGGAGATCGATAGGGCGATTATGAAAATGTGCATCGTTGAGGATTAATTTTTTTTCCTCTTTCGCCCGCCCTACTACCGCAAAAGGACAGCGCTCCCGCTCAGCAATACCACTAAAAACTTTCAAAGATTCAGGCTTGATGGCCAATACAAAACGCTCTTGGGCTTCGTTACACCATATTTCCAGAGGACTCATGCCTGGTTCCGCATTCGGAATATGACGCAATTCAAATTCACCCCCGCATTCCGTCGCATGAACCAGTTCGGGGAAGGCGTTGGATAATCCGCCGGCACCGACGTCGTGAAGGCTCAAAATGGGATTATCATCACCGAGGGATAAGCAGGCGTTGATAACCTCTTGGGCTCGACGCTGCATTTCGGGATTGGCCCGTTGAACGGAGGCAAAATCCAATGCCTCTGTTGATTCTCCACTCGTACGAGACGAGGCAGAGCCACCGCCTAAGCCAATAGCCATCGCCGGCCCCCCCAACACGACCAACAACGCCCCTTCCGTGAAGGATTGTTTTTCAATTTGAGACTCGCGAATGTGTCCGATGCCCCCCGCTATCATGATGGGTTTGTGATAACCCCATTTCAAAGTTTTAGAAGATAAATGTTCTAACGTTCGAAAATAACCACAAATAGTCGGGCGTCCAAATTCATTATTAAACGACGCCGCCCCAATCGGTCCTTGGAGCATAATGTCCAATGCCGATGCCAATGTTTTTGGCTTGGAGTCCGAGTGAAGGGATTTTTTTGAAGGCGCTTTTTCCCACGGCTGTAAAAAATCAGGAATCCTTAGATGAGAGACCGAAAAACCCGCTAATCCCGCTAAACTTTGAGCGCCCCGCCCAGTAGCCGCTTCATCACGAATTTCTCCGCCACTGCCAGTAGCAGCTCCTGCGAAAGGTGCGATGGCGGTGGGATGGTTGTGCGTTTCTACTTTTAGAACGGTGTGGAGGCGTCCCTTTTGTTTTTCATACGAATGGTTGCTGGGATTAATTAAAAAGGATTCGCAGTTAAAGCCTTCTATAACGGCGGCATTGTCTTTGTACGCCACTAATATCTTTTCAGGATGGGTTTTATACGTATAGCGAATCATGTCAAATAAAGATTCTTTTTTTTCTTTTCCATCGATGGTCCACTGAGCGTTAAAAATTTTGTGCCGGCAATGCTCAGAATTGACTTGAGCGAACATCATTAATTCAATATCAGTGGGATTACGATTTAATTGGTGAAAAGCACGTAATAAATAATGGATGTCAGGATCGCTTAACGCGAGACCCAAATTCTGATCGGCTTCTTTTAATGCCGCTTCTCCTTTTCCCAATACTGGAATGTCATTGAAAGTTTTGGGCGCGGGATGTTGAAATAATTGAGCTAAATCTTCCGCATCGAATAAAAGCGATTCCGTCAAAGGATCGTATAATTCAGAAGCGACTTTCTCAATGGCTTTTTTATCGCGTTTGGCAATGCCGTCGATAATAAAGTAAATCCCGCGTTCAATTCGGTTGATGGGAATTTCGCAATTATGAGCGATATCCGTTGCTTTAGATGACCACGGCGAGATTGTGCCCAACCGAGGTGTCACCCAGACCGAAAAATTTTCAGCAGACTTTGGATAATCGGAAAAATAAGCTTTCGGCAACAAGCGTTCTAGACGTTCTTGCTCAGCGCGGCTTAAGAGTTTTTCACCATCGACAAAATAACCATAGATTGCTTCAACGGATCGAACTGTATTTTGCTTTTGTTTCAGACGGAAAAGAATTTGTTGGTGTCGAAAGGGAGTATAAACGTGAGAACCTTGCAAAAAGAGCATACGTGATCCCAAATCATCGTGTTTTAACAAAATAGGAGTAGCCCGTATGGAGCGAAGCGGAATACAGGAAATAATACTGTACAATTCCCCGTATTCCGCTTCGCTCCATACGGGCTACTGAGGTTTTATTTCTTTTTTACAGAAATTAAATTTACTTTAAAAATTAAAGCTTCATTCGGTCCAATAACGCCCGGTGCGCCTTGTTCACCATAGGCCAATTGTGGCGGCACGTAAATTTCCCATATTGCCCCCGGCTTCATACGTGTTAAAGCTTCTTGCCAACCTTTAATAACACTTTTTAGGGGGAACGTCGCCGGTTGACCCCGTTTGTAGGAACTGTCAAACACGGTCCCATTTATCAAACGCCCTTCGTAATTAACGGTGACTTCATCGTTCAAGGTGGGGCTTTGTCCCTGGCCCGCCTGCAAGACTTTGTATTGCAGACCATTCGCTAAGGTTTTCACACCCGGTTTATTTTTATTAGCCGTTAAAAAAGCGCGGCTTTTTTCGGCATTCTGTTGAGCTGTTTGTTTCATTTTGTGTTGCATTTTTTGCAGGGATTGTTTTTCGAATTGTTGCAGGGTTTGACGCATTTCGGCTTCAGTCATCTGGGTTTCTTTGCCTAAATAAGCATCGCTTAACCCCATTGAAAACGTTTGAGGGTCGATCTTTATGTCATGCTTTCTGAAAGCTTTTCCAGTCATAACGCCCATGGAATAGCTCAATTTATCTTGTTCTGTTTTTAAGGGAGTAGCCGCGTGCGCCGTCGTCCCCAAAAGTAAGCCCACACTTAAGAAAGGTAAAATCAATCGTTTCATTCAGCGATCTCCTGAATTATGAGTTTAATGACGTCCATCTTAACAAGGAAAGCTAGAGAATTCATCTTTCTGCTAATCCTCCATCGCCATAAGCGAAGCATTTCCGCCGGCTGCCGTCGTGTTGATAGTCAGTGTGCTTTCTATGCAAAAACGGGGAAGATAATGAGGACCACCCGCTTTGGGGCCGGTACCGGACAACCAACTGCCCCCAAAAGGCTGCACGCCTACCACGGCGCCAACCGTATTGCGATTAACGTAAATATTTCCTGCGTTAATACGCTGCTGGATATAATCGACTGTTTCATCTATGCGGCTTTGGATGCCGAAGGTTAAACCGTAACCCAGCCCGTTGATTTCTTCGATAACTTTATTCAAATTTTCTCGCTTATAACGAATAACATGCAAAATAGGTCCAAATACTTCCTCAGTAATCAGTCCCAAATTAGGCAATTCGTAGGCTTGTGGCGCAACGAAAGTCCCAAAATCGGTTTCGCGAGGCAAATCCACTTTATAAATTAATTTCGCTTCTTTTTGCATCAATGCTTGGTGTTTTTGCAGCGTTTTTTGCGCATTAGCGTCAATAACAGGACCGACATCCGTGGATAAGAGCAGGGGGTCGCCCATTTTAATTTCGGCCATTGCGCCCTTTAGCATCTTAATAACGTCATCCGCGATATCCTCTTGAATATACAAAATTCGAAGTGCTGAACAGCGCTGTCCAGCGCTATCAAAGGCAGAAACAATGACGTCATTAACTAACTGTTCGGGTAAAGCGGTCGAATCTGCGATCATGGCATTAATACCGGAGGTTTCTGCTACAAAGGGCACGATCGGGCCCGGGCGGGCGGCCAACGTTTTTTGAATATGCCGCGCGGTAGCATCTGAACCCGTGAAAATCACGCCACTGATTTTGGTATCCTCGATAAGCGCCTGTCCCACCGTTTTGCCCGAACCCGGCATTAACTGCAAAATTTCTTTCGGCACACCCGCTTCATGAAACAACCGCGTCACCAACGCGCCAGTTAAAGGCGTCTGTCCCGAGGGTTTTGCGATAACGGCATTACCAGTCACCAAAGCGGCGGCAATTTGCCCTGTAAAAATAGCAATGGGAAAATTCCAAGGGCTGATACACAAAATAATTCCACGTCCATTCATCCGCAGGGTATTACTTTCACCCGTGTAGCCTGGCAAAGCCTTATCACTTAAATGCTGTTCCGCCTGCTCAGCATAGTAACGACAAAAATCTGTCGCTTCTCGCACTTCTGACAGTGCATTTTGCAGCGTCCTTCCCCCTTCGCGAACCACCACTGCCATTAATTCCGCTTTATGTTTTTCTAATAAATCCGCCATTTTTCTTAAAATAGTCGCCCGTGCGGAAATCCCTTTTTGATCCCAGTTTGGGAATGCTGAATGACCCGCTTGTATCGCTTTCTCTACATCGGATTCATTCGCAAGTTCAATTACCCCTATTTGGCGACGATTATCCGTTGGATCAAAAACAGGTTTACCATTTTTAATTTCTTGTAAAAACGGCGCTGCCTCCCATTCTTTTTCCAAGGCATGATGAATTTCCTCATTTAAAGGCATTAATTCAGCGAAATTACTTAAATCAATGCCACTTGAATTAGTCCGCGTTTTGAAAATACCTTTAGGTAAAGGAATTTTCGGATTGGGAATATCCCCAAAAGCTTCGATTTTTTTGACGGGACTTTCGATAAGCTGGTCAACGGGCACGGTTTTGTCAGCAATGCGATTAACAAACGAACTGTTCGCACCATTTTCCAGTAATCGTCGGACTAAATAAGGTAATAAATCTTCGTGATAGCCGACAGGCGCGTAAACTCGACACGGTAATTTAAGTTTAGTGACAATGTAATGATGGAGCGCTTTACCCATACCCTGCAATTGCTGAAATTCAAATTCGTAATTATCGTAATGGTGATCCATAAGATTTAATATCGCTGCAACGGAGTAGGCATTATGCGTTGCAAATTGCGGATAAATGGCGTCTTGCGCGTTCAACATTTTCTGAGCGCACGCAATGTAAGATATATCTGTATTTACTTTTCGGGTAAAAACCGGATAGCCACTAAGTCCTTCCATTTGCGCTAATTTTATTTCGGTATCCCAATAAGCTCCTTTTACTAAACGAACAGGAATGCGACGTTTTTGTCGTTGAGCTAAATCAATTAACCAATCGATTAAATAAAAGGCTCGTTTTTGATAAGCTTGCACAGCAAGCCCTAAACCTTGCCAATTTTCAAACGCTTCATCCGTAAAAAGCGCTTCAAAAATATCGAGAGAAATATCCAAGCGATCCGCTTCTTCCGCGTCAATGGTCATGCCGATTTTTTGTTCTTTAGCATGCAATGCCAATTCTTTTACGCGCTCAATCAAAAAAGGCACCGCTAATTCTCGTTTTTTAAAATCGTATCGAGGGTATAAAGCGGATAATTTAACGGAAATGCCTGGCGCCTCATGAACGGATTTTGTGGGATGACTTTTTCCTAAAACACTAATGGCACGATGATAGGAATCATAATAACGATCGGCGTCCTCTTGGGTGCGCGCCACTTCACCTAACATGTCGTAAGAATGACGAAAGCCTTCTTTTATAGCGCTTTGTGAACGTTTGACAGCTTCTTCAATGGTCCGCCCCAAAACAAAATGTTCGCTCATTAATTTCATCGCTTCACGAACTGCTTTGCGGATGACCGGTTCGCCACTTCTGCGAACGAGATTGCGCCAAACATTCTTGAATTGCCCATCTTTTTCTTTCTTTAAAATTTTTCCCGATAATGCAAGTCCCCATGTCGCGAAATTCACAAACGAAGATTCGCTAGCGCCTACGTATTTATTCCATTCTGCACTCGTTAATTTATCTCGAATTAAAAGGTTTTCGGTTTCTTTATCCGGCACGCGCAGCAAAGCTTCTGCTAAGCACATTAATAAAATGCCTTCTTCAGTGGATAAATCGTATTGCATCATGAAACCTTCGATACCGCCCTTCTCACTCTCTTGTTCCCGCACCGCCGTTACCAGCTCTTTGGCCAAACGACTGACAGCTGCTTCCAGCCGGGGAGTAAAAGCGATTGTTTTCAGAAGGTGGTTAACGCATGTGGTTTCATCCATTCGATAGGTTTTATTTAACGATGGTCGGATCGCATTTTGCGCTATCGCTTTTTCAAAAAAAAGCAAGTGAGTATCTGTCATATGTCCTCATTAAGGAGTTAATTTTCATTTCCGCGATGTAGCCCGTATGAAACGAAGCGAATACGGGAACAATACGTGCACCTCCCCGTATTTCGCTTCGCTTCATACGGGCTACTTCTTATTTCTTTTCTTTAAAACGAACAATACTCGCCTCAAATTCTTTTTTCGCGGCCTCTTTATCTTCCCAACCTTTCACTTTAGCCCATTTATTTGGCTCTAAATCTTTATAACGTTCAAAGAAGTGAGAAATGGCGTCTAATAATAAGGAGGAAATATCTTTTAAAGATTGAATAGCTTCATAAGCTCGGCAAGCTTTAACAACGGGTACGGCTAAAACCTTGCTATCTTCTCCAGCTTCATCTTCCATTTTCATTATTCCTAGCGCTCGAACACGCATTAGCACTCCCGGCTGAACCGGCACAGGCGTTAGGACTAAAACATCTAACGGATCTCCATCTTGCGCTAACGTACTTGGCACAAACCCGTAATTACACGGATAACGCATTGATGTCGGCATAAACCGATCCACCGTCAAAAATCCCAATTCTTTATCGTATTCGTACTTAACCTCTCCCCCGTTAGCGGGTATTTCAATAATCACATTAAAATCATCAATGCCTTTACCGGCTGAAACAAGAAATGTCATAGGTCCCCCTAATTATTAGCGCTTTTTAAAGCACAGCTTGATCTTTTAGACTTCGTCGTTCCCGCAATTCTCGTCATTCCCGCGACGGACATTTTCAACTCCTTGATAGTCCCCCTTTACCTCGCTCCCTTAAGTTGACGCCTATGCGCCTGCGCGGGGATGACGGGGCTTTAAGTTTTTTGCTCTTTACCACTTGTGGTAATGATACGATTACAACAACTCCCCAACGAGGAGGAATTGGATATTCCTATTTCTAAACTGACGATAGTATATCCGGATTTGCACAGCCTAACAAACGCCAGGCAACATTGGCATTGCACTTCATCAACTTTAAATGAAAATTTACGATAAAAATTGCCAACTCACGATATACCCATCTAAGTTAAGTATTCATTCTTGGGGTCGAGGATGTTGATTTTAATTCATCGGAAGCCCCGAATTGAGGAGGAAGACAGAAAAAGGGAATTTCTGACCCCGGAGAACTGCGGTCTGAAGAAACCTCCGAGGAAGTGGAGGATGCAGGAGAAATGGGAACAAAAAAGGGATTTCTTTTAATTGCCTCAACCGTTTTAACTTGTTTTCCTTTTTTTGGGAGCTGCTCAAGGTTGGAAATCGCGCTTCTTATTGTACGCAAAGCAAAAGTCTCAAGGGGTTCGTTTTTGAATTGACAATCAAGCCCTTTTTTTGATCTGACCAACGACAAAACCTCTTCTACCTCATTTAAACTTTGCAAACCTTCGTCTAATTTACGCTCTTTTAGGCTTAACCTTTTATGCAACTCCCAATCTACATCTGATTTTTTACTATTATCTTCTAATTCAGATAATTTGCTTTTTACTTTTTCAAGCGGAGTTAAATAACTCTCTTTCAATTCCACTAGCGATAACAACATATTCTCGATGGACATCTTCTTATCTTTTTCGATGGACATCTCCTTGTCTTTTTCGATCGTATCCATAATATCCTTAAAAGGAATTCCTCTATAATGAACTTTACACCATTGTAATCCTTTTTCTTGAGCACCAATTTTCTCAAGGTTAATTTTCTCTTTCTTCTTTAATCCTTTTTGCAAATCTTCCGCAAATTTGATAACTTTTTCCAGAAAAATAGAAGCTTGCGACTTTCCTACTGACTTTCCAAAAAAGGAAAAATAATAACGGGATTTTACCGTGTCACATTGTCTCACCAGCCTAAAATAGTCGATAAGTTCTTGTCCTTCCAACCCCTTCTCTTTGGCAATTTTAAAAGCATTCCTAATGAAAAATTGTTTAATTTTCTCTCTGCTCAAATGATTAGTTGATTGGACAAACTGGTCCCTTGAATATCCATCGTAAGTTTTTAGTAGCATTTTTGCGTCTATTAGAGACTGACTAAAATTCTGCTGCTTTTCTGCATCTATTGATGTTCGATCGGAACTTTGTGATTGCTTCTCTGCAATGAAATCATTCATCGAAGATGGCCATTTATAGCTAACAATTTCATTTACAATACTTTCATTTTCATTTGCATCGTACCACCCCTCTAAGAACTCCAAAAGGTTAGTAGAATTAAAACTATTTATACGCTTACACGTTTCGCGAGCGACAGGGTTTAAGGTGGAAAGTTCTTGATTTGTTTCCGCCGACAAATAGTCAAGAGCTGTTTTAAATTCTCGCAATCCCTCAGAATTAAAAGAAGGCTTTAAAGAGGCTTCTCCATCCAGATCTCTTTGATCCGTTTGGCCCTTACTTAATTCAAATTCATAGAAAGATGCATATTGCACCACTAGTTTTTGAAGTAGGGTACCTAATACAGTAAACTGGTCTTTATTTTCAGCGCGCAATTTTTTTTCAACGACATCGCAAACGGGCTGGAGCAGTGAGAAACCCAAACGCGTATCAAAATATACTACTCCTTTCTTCGTGTCGGTTTCATTCTCTTTTAAAAGAGTAATTGCTTCTTGAACCTCTTTATCTTTCGATAACTCCTCCCAACATTGGATTAATAAATCCATTAAGTCGCTCATCCAAGCGGAAATCCCAGCAATAATGTGGGGGCACTCCTCTAAATACTTTTTAATCAGGTTAATGTGTGAATCGATTTTAGAAGGCAAGGATGATTTCCTTTGTTCTTGTAGGCAACGATTCCCTAAGTGACGCTTGAGCTCATCTCTAAAATTATCCACCCGCGATAGTTCCTGCCCGATTTTAGCGGCAAATATAACGCCCTGTTTAATAATATCATTAGGGATTTCTTCTTCTGGAACGATAACATTTTCTATTCCAACCTCCTCAAGAACTTTTTTCAATTGTTGAACATCTTCCATAGGTCCCGCCACTTCCATAACGCAAGAAAGAATTCTCTCTTCTTGCAAAGAGACGTAACATTGACATCTCAGCTTGTTGTCTTGATTGGTCGTTCTATCTTGGGCTAAATTGCCTTTTGCATAAATACTGACTTCTAAAGGAGACTCGTCTGAGTCTATTGACAAAATAGTTGTCTCTAGATCATTAAAATTAATACCTGGAAGTTTTTCTTGAAAAAGTTGAAAAGCATAGCCTAAGGTTGCCGTACCTATTCCACCATCGGCATTGGATACTCATCGTAAGAAAGCCTGTCGTTGACTCTCATTTTTTAAAATATTGTCATAAAATTTTCGACCAATTTCTAATGCAATATATTCCTTCAAATTGTCGGCAGCCTGTCGCTGAACTTGGCTACTCCCTGCATTAGATCGGTCGATTTTTTGATATGCTGTTTCGATATCAGAGCAGCTAACAGTGGCTCCCTTCTGCAAGACCACTCCGAGGGTTTCTAAATCATTAACTTTTTCGGGTGGCCAGCCATCGTTAAAAGTGATATTTCGTTCTTTCTTTCCAAACAAAAAGGCGCCACGATATATATCATCTATATTAGATTGCACCCACTCATTGATGTCAATTGGGACACGGTTAATTAAAGAAAGCCCTATTTTATCAGGTGGAATTGTAATTCTGAGTAGCGGCATAGCTTACCCCCTAAACTCGTAAAACAAATCCGTATTGAAAGTTAAAGTGCCCTATCCAGGGCTGAATAGCGAATTCTAATAACTGCATTATTGAAAGATCATCCATGTTAAAGCTCCTTACCACTAATCTTATCATTCATTTATTAAGGAATTCTTAATAGTATAAGATTTTTCAATGAGTTAGATTAACCTCAGCATTCTCAGATTAAGTGATTATTACATACTATTTGAGTTTTCAAAAATTTTTGTCTTAGGAAAATGACATCCCTCGCAAAAATTGATGTAACTATTCGCTCTTCAACAGCGGTGATTTTCAAGCACGCCCGCTTTCGCAAGAATGACAGATAAGTAGTTACCTTATCCTAAAATTGAATATTGATGAAGCACTAGATGTAACACCACCTTCGTCCTAGGCTTTTAAGGTCAATTTTTATTCAAATATCGGGTGATTCCATTAATACCTGCGGAATAGGACAAACGATGATTTCGTTATGTTTTTCGCGACTGCTGCCATTGGGGGAGGCATATGATTCATCTTTTTTACTTTTGAGGGTCAATTTTCTAGCGTCGGGCCCGAAAAAAAGCCTTCAACGGTTCTGCGCAGGCCTCTGCTATCACACCGCTTGTCCAAACAATGCGGTGATTAAGGCGCGGTTCGTTCAGTAATTGGAAAACGCTTTCGACTGCGCCGGCGCGGGGATCGAATGCGCCGAAAACGAGGCGTTTGATGCGAGCTTGGATCATGGCGCCTACGCACATGGCGCAGGGTTCTAGGGTGACGTAGAGCGTAGTGTCTACTAAACGGTAATTGCCGACTCGTTTGGCGGCATTGCGAAGGGCTAGAATTTCGGCGTGGGCAGTCGGGTCGTTTAGGGTAATAGGTTCATTAAAGCCGTGGCCAACGATTTCGTTCTCTTTTACCAAAACCGCGCCGATCGGCACTTCATTATTTTCATTGGCTTTTTTTGCTAAAGCTAAAGCTTCGTGCATAAATAATTCATCGGTCATTTTTAATGCTTAGAAATCCTAAGGCTTTCCTCAAGGTTATAATTTTTCATTCTCTAATACGAACCGTAGTTATTATCATCAAAATAGTCAATATTGACAGGGCGCCTCGCCAAGGCTTTCGTATTGATTCCCCGAACAAAAAATGCCACCATTACGATTTATCCTAAGTATAAGTGGATGTGGAAAACACAATGGAAAAAATTAGAACCGCTGTGGTCGGCGTAGGCTATTTGGGCAGCTACCATGCAGAGAAGTATTCCGCGCTGCCGCAATCTGAGCTGGTGGCGGTTTGTGATATTCATCACGAACGCTGTTACGCAAAGGCTAAGGAATTGAATGCGGAGGCCGTAATTAACTATCAGTCTCTAATTGGCCTAGTTGACGCGGTTAGTATCGCCGTTCCTACCCCTTTACATCACGCCGTGGCGCGGTTTTTTTTGGATAACGGCATCCACGTCTTGCTTGAAAAACCCATCGCAACGACGCTGGAAGAAGCGGATGATCTTATTGCAGCTGCCAAAAGAAACCGGGTGATTTTGCAAATCGGTCACTTGGAACGTTTTAACAGCGCAGTTAAGGCCGTTGAGCCGCTTATCTCGAATCCGCGTTTTATTGAATCGTTGCGTCTGGCGCCCTTTCGGCTCCGCGGTACGGACGTTAATGTCGTGCTCGATTTAATGATTCACGATATCGATATTATTCAATCTATTGTGAAATCGGATATCCAGAATATTTCCGCGAGCGGTGCTTCTGTTCTCTCGCCATACGTCGATATCGCTAATGCGCGTATTGAATTCACAAACGGTTGTGTGGCTAATGTGACAGCAAGCCGGGTGAGTCTGAAAATAGAGCGTAAATTGCGTATTTTTCAACACGACAATTATGTCGCTATCGATCTCGATCACAAAAAAATGGCCATTCATCGTAAAGGGACGCATGAGATGTTTCCGGGCATTCCGGAAATCACCCGCCAAGTGGAGCGATTCCATAAAGGGGATGCGTTGATGGATCAAATTTCGGCTTTTCTAAATTCGATTATCCATAACAAGCCTCCCGTCATTTCCGGAGAAGAAGGCAAACGCGCCCTGGCCACTGCGCTTGAGATTTCGTTAATTGTGCGACGTACCAATGAACAATTTCCGATTTCACCCATCGCTGCTGAAAATGTCGAATAAATCCGTTCTGCTTATCGCCGGTGAACCTTCGGGGGATTTACTGGGCGCTCATCTAGCTCAATCATTAAAATCCCTTGAACCCAACCTAAAACTCGCGGGCATGGGCGGCAAGCGTATGCGTGAAGCGGGCGTTGAGGTTTTTATTAATGCAGACAAATTAGCGGTGGTCGGTTTGCTTGAAATATTGCGGCAGTTCAGGGATATTCGCCACGCGATGCAAACCTTGAAAAGGTATTTTAAAAAAACACCGCCTGATTTGGTGGTTTTTATTGATTACCCCGGCTTTAATTTACATATGGCAAAACAAGCGAAAAAAGCGGGAATTAAAGTGCTTTATTATGTCAGTCCCCAAATTTGGGCTTGGCGTTATGGACGAATTAAAAAAATTAAAAAATATGTTGATCATATGGCCGTATTATTCGATTTTGAGGAAAAACTATACCAAAAGGAAAACGTTCCCGTCAGTTTTGTGGGACACCCTTTGGCGAATGCGCCAACTCCATCGCTATCCAGAAATGAAATTTGTAAGCAATTCAATCTCGATCCCGATAAGCCTATTGTGGCTTTATTTCCTGGCAGCCGAGAGCAAGAAATTAATAAGCTGCTCCCCATGATGGTTCAGGCTGGTAAATTAATTCAAACGCAAATTCCTACTGTCCAGTTTATCTTACCGCTCGCATTGAATTTAGCGCTTGATAAAATTCGTCCCTTTTTATCGCCTGAGATAAAGGTGATCCAGAACGATATTTCTTACGTATTAGCTATCGCCCATGCGGCCGTTGCAGCTTCAGGAACGGTGACATTAGAAATTGCTTTGCAGCAAGTTCCGTTGGTTATAATTTATAAAGTAGCGCCATTGACTTTCTGGTTGGGGAAAAAATTAATCCGTTTGTCTTTTATCGGACTTTGCAATTTAGTCTCCCCAGAACCTGTTGCTGTTGAATTGTTGCAGCAGGACGCTACCCCTCAAGCCATCGCCGATGAAGTTTTCCAATTGCTAAATAATCACAATTATCGGCAATCGATTATTGGGAAGTTAGGCCACCTGCGGCCTCAATTGGATCGTGGAAACGCCGCCCAAAACGTGGCTAAGGTTGTACATAATTTAATCTTTTCTTAAGGTTTTTGGCTTATACTGGCGGGGCTGCTTCCCTGCAAATAGGAGGGTAGCCCGTATGAAGCGCAGCGGAATACGGGATTGGCATCGTTTCCCCCCGTATTCCGCTTTGCTTCATACGGGCTACTGTTTTTAACCATCTGAATATATTTGAGTTTTTATGAAAAAATTACTAGCTGGTTTTTGCTTGATTGCATTGCCGTTTTCTTTTGTATGGGCTGATACTAGTCTTCTGCAGGGTGCCATTGACTACTCTCCTAATAAGATATCAAAATTCGATTGGCTGCAGGGATATGATGGTTCGCAACCATGTGGAAGTTGTACCGGAAGCCCTTCAGTCCGGAATGGGGCTTGCGGCATTGATACATCTGTCTCAGGATTTCAATTTCAAATAAATACAAACGGCCAGGCTGCATGCAATAATATTGTTGTATGGCAATGCCCACCTCCGGCGAATAGCAAAAACAAACCACACAGCCTTTTAGGCGTAAACCCTTGCAACTTCAACAACG
This sequence comes from Coxiella burnetii, assembly GCF_005280755.1. Lineage (NCBI taxonomy): Bacteria > Pseudomonadati > Pseudomonadota > Gammaproteobacteria > Legionellales > Coxiellaceae > Coxiella > Coxiella burnetii. Next base: position 565,334 of record NZ_CP040059.1, on the reverse strand, counting down.
CGTACGCAATTGGCGTTGCTTGTGGCGGTGATGATAATAAAAATCCGGACAAATCATGTAAACTGCCGCTTGTTGGACAATACCAATACGATGAAGGAAATAAAGGTACGTTAAAAAAAGTTACATACTTTAAATAAACCGTGAACCGCGACCTCATCCAGCCGCTAACCGGACTTCGAGCGTTAGCGGCATTTGATGTTTTTTTTTTCGCATTTTCCAATTAAAGGCTTGCCCCCTTTTTTACAGGGAATATTCTCGCAGGGTTACATCGGTGTCGGCGTATTCTATGTGCTCAGCGGATTTTTAATGGCTTATAATTATTATCCGTCGTTTAATCCTTCCTTCCGCTGGTGTCGGCGTTTTTGGTGGCGGCGTTTCGCGCGAATTTATCCCGTCTATTTATTAATCTTATTAGCAACGGCGCTGCTGCTGGTTGCTTTTCAATTAAGGCAAGCGCATCCGCAATTCTTTGCTCACCCTGGGAAATGTTGGTTTCTTCAACTCACCTTGCTCAAGGGTTATTTTACTAATTCTCTTTTTACGGGCATTCCCCAAGCTTGGTCTCTCACTGCGGAATTTACTTTTTATATTTCGACTCCGCTACTGTTTATCTTCTTTCGTCAAAAAACACAGTGGTTAACCATAATCATCGGATATGTAACTGGCTTATTATTATTTGCTCTCGCGGCAAGATTCGGTTGGCACCCCTTTTTAGGTGATTGGAATTTGTTTTGGTTTTATACTTTTTTTGGCCGATGTTTTGAATTTATTCTTGGGATGTTGCTTGCGCTAAACCTCTCGCGGTGGCGTTGGTTACAACGCCTACCAGGCAAAACCTACGTGGGATTCTTTAGCATTATTCTTATTCAACTACTTTTATTTAAAAATAGAGGACACTTTACCTTCGGTTTCCATACGCCATTAGGTATGCTGTTAGCTAACTGGGCGCTGCCACTAGCGGTAGCGTTACTATTAGCCGGTTTAATCCTCGAAAAAAATACACTTACACGTTTTCTGGCAACACGACTGATGCAGCTTTTAGGCAAAGCTTCTTACGCTTTTTATTTATTACAATTTTTGGTAATGGCTTTTATCATCGGGGATTATCAATTCACCGTTGCTCCTGCGCATTTCTGGTGGTTGATTGCCGTCGGGTTTCTATTAACCAATATTATTGCGATTATCCTTTATTTGGGTTACGAAAAACCCATCCATAATTTATTAACTCGCGTTAAGCCATTCTCTAAGCCGATTGCCGTTAGCACTGAGGTTTCCAATGAAAGCTAAGCATTTGCAGGCAGAAAAACGCTGTTTTTGGCTCATTGTTTTGGCTGTGTTTACGCTTGCTGCCATCATTCAATGGCACATTTTTATGAGTCGAGATGTCGGCTGGCATTTACTCGCCGCAGAACGTCTTTTAAAGGGAGGCACATACAGTCAAGATTTTTTAGACGTTAGCCCGCCTATGATTTTTTATTTATTACTCCCTCCGCTGTTAATACAGCATTTATTTCAAGGCAATCTCATTTTAAGTTTTCGCGTTTATCTATTTTTAATATCCTTCCTTTCACTTCTTACTTGTTTTGCGTTCACGCATCGACTGTTTGGCACTAAAGATCGGCTGATGCACGGAATGCTGCTTCTAACACTTGCCGTGGTTTACCTGCTTTTACCAGTCTCTGAATTGGGTCAGCGAGATCCTTTTGTAATGGTATTAATTATGCCTTATTTATTAGCTATCGGCACGCAAGCACAGCACAAAGATTTAACGCTGTCTCCTTTTTTGATGGTATGGGTTGGTCTTTTAGCGGGATTGGGATTTTCATTAAATCTACAATTTTTTATTTTATTTATCATGCTTGAATTTTACTTAATACAGCGCCGAGCTTTAGTTTTTCGCGTCGAATCTCTCATGATAATCGCTGTTTTTATTTTTTATTTGCTCAGCATTTTCTTGTTTTTCCCGGATTATATTACGCAGGTATTGCCTCTCGTGATTTCCCTCTATACAAGCACATTTAATGACTCGCTACCCACGTTAGCGGATAGCGCCGCGTTATTTTCATGGTTAGCTGCGTTTCTATTTTTTATTATCGATTGGAAAAAAAGCCGCTATCAACCGCTTTTTTTAGTTTTTTTTCTTGCCGCGACGGTGTCTGTTATTTTATTTTTATTCACTCGAAAAATATGGTATTACCATCAGGTTCCCACGATCGGCTTTTCGACTTTGTTATTAGCTCTCTTTTTAGCTCAAAATCAGCAACCCCGATTAAGACACTCTGGCAAGACAATTATTCTGTGTATTTTACTCATGGGACTGCCAATTTTCACTATTGCTCAACTCAGTTTTTCGAATTGGAAAAAAAAATCGAATCCTCATAATGGAATTAATCAAATTTTAACTTACGTTCAAGAACGCGCGGAAGGTAAATCCGTTATGGTGTTTTCAACGACAGTTACGCCGGCGGGATTATTAATTCCTTATGCTAAGGTTAATTTAGGCTCGCGCTTTGCTGGCTTTTGGATGTTGCCAGGAATTCTTAAGCGCGAAAATGAAAGCTTAAATCCTATGCAAAAACAAAAATTAAATGAAGAGAAACAACGCTTAAACAATATGGTGGTCGAAGATTTTAGTCGTTATAAGCCCAAACTCGTGCTGGTGGATATTGCTTCGTCCAAAGAATATCTCTCTGGCATTTCTTTCGATTATATTCGTTATTTTTCCCACGATCCGCGATTTGTTCATTTGTGGCGGGCTTATCGTTATCAGACTACCATTGCTAATTTTGCTATTTATGGACGGGGATAAAGTTTGTTTACTTTAAAAACCCATATTCCGCTTTGCTCCATACGGGCTACAGGAGTTTATTGTAGCCCGTATGGAGCAAAGCGGAATATGGGTCATAACCATTGAATAACTTTCCTCTCGATGAAACGAATAGCAGTAAAAAATAGTTCTTTAATGGTGGCTGCGCGGTAGTTGATGAAGGGTTTAGTAATCAATAACGCTTTTGCGCCTATGAGACAGGCGGATAATATACCTGAAGTTAAGCGGTCATCAATCACTAAAATAGCTTTTGGTTTCAATTGCCGTTTTTCAGCGATTTTTAATAAATCATCAGGATAAGGTTTTTTCTTAGTAAACCGAATAATTTCAATATCTGGAAAGGCGTTTTCAAGGTATTGAATCCGCTGATCAAAAAGGTTATTCGAATAGATACAGACTTGCTTTAAGGGAAATTCTTTATCAAGCTGAGTTAACCATGCCCTCACGGATTCCGCCGGCTGCTCCTGCCCATGGCTGGACAGAACGCCGTCAAAATCCAATGCTACTAATTTAATATGAAATCGAATTAAATACGAGGGAGATAAATCCTCAATGCGGCTCAAGCAATCATCTGAGTTTGAAAGAAATTGTTTTAAACAGGCGCGTTTTTTGAGGAGCATCCTGAGTAGATAAAAAAACCGCTTACACACGCATTCGTCTTTCATTTTGTATGGCGCGCGAAACCACGGCTGGAGGTATTAATCATATTCAATAAGTGACTGATCTCGGGCGTTTCTTTAGCCAATTTTTCAAGCTCAAGGCGAATATCTTCTAAACCTAGATTTCCTCGGTAAATCAAACGAAATGCCTGCTTCAAGGAACGCATAGTGCCCCCATTAAAACCATGACGACGCAGACCAACCGTGTTTAATCCTGAAGGCACGCCCGGATTTCCCGTTACCAACATGTAAGGCAAAATGTCTTGATAAACTTTAGCGGCACGCCCTAAAAAACAATAAGCGCCAACACGACAAAATTGGTGAACGCCTGAAAAAGCACCTAAAATTGCATGATCACCCACAGAAACATGACCCGCAATAGAGGCGGTATTCGCGAAGATAACGTTGTTTCCGACAACACAGTCGTGAGCCACGTGCGAATAGGCCATCAAATAATTATTGTCGCCAATGCGCGTTACAGAATGACCTTCTTTTGTCCCTCGGTTGATCGTTACAAATTCACGAATAACATTATTATCACCCACTTCAAGGCAAGATTCTTCGCCTTTATAACCGAGGTGCTGGGGATCGGAGCCGACGCAGGCATAAGAATATATTTTGTTTTTCTTACCGAGGATAGTGTTCCGGTCGATCACAACATGGGCTGCGATTTCAGTGCCATCGCCAATGATGGCATTTTCTTTGATTAGCGTCCAAGGACCAATGGTGACGTTTGAACCGATCGTCGCGCTCGGATGAATAATGGCTCGTTCATCAATCACACTTTTATCCCTTAATGGTCATCAACTCGGCTTTACAAGCGAGCTGGTCGTCTACCGTCGCTTTCCCTTCAAACTTCCATAGACCGCGGTGAACTTTTAATACTTTCACCTCTAAAGTTAATTGATCTCCAGGCTCAACGACGCGCTTAAAACGAGCGTTATCTACTCCTGCAAAGAAATAAATGTCTTTATGGCCTTCTGGCAAATTTAATGATTTAACAATTAAAATGCCAGCGGCTTGCGCCAATGATTCAATAATTAAAACACCTGGCATGACGGGTCGCACAGGAAAATGTCCTGTAAAAAAAGGTTCATTCACCGTGACATTTTTAATAGCGACTAAGGATTTATCTTTTTCTATTTTGATTACCCGATCAATGAGGAGAAAAGGATAACGGTGAGGAATGTATTTTTTAATGTCTGTAATATTCATGACGTTCATCGTATCAGCTTCTCTAATCGTTTTAAGCGTTTTGCTAGCTCATCCAGTTGCCAAAAGCGAATGACGCTTTTGCGCCATTCTCGGTTAGTTTGCATCCCTGTTCCTGAAGAATAAATGCCCGGTTTGGTAATCGATTTTTGAATCATGCCCATCCCGGTAATAATAACGTTGTCGCAAATTTCAATGTGGCCATTTAATCCCGCGGAAGCGCCGATCATGCAGTGGCGCCCAACCGTCGTGCTGCCAGCAACGCCAGCGCAACCGGCAATGACCGTATGATCGCCAATGCGGACGTTATGAGCGATCATCACCAAATCATCTATCTTTACGCCGTTACCAATAACCGTGTCATCCAGCGCCCCCCGGTCAATAGTCGCATTGGCACCAATTTCCACATCGTCTCCAATGATTACACGGCCTACTTGGGGGATTTTCACCCATTCCCCTTTCTCGTCCTGGATTAAACCAAAGCCGTCAGCCCCGATAACAGCCCCGCTGTGGATAATACTTCGATCCCCTATTCTCGTTTGAGAATAAAGCGTCACCCGGCTGTGCAAGCAGCAGTCCGATCCGATTTGGCTTCCACGGCCAATGCTAGCGCCTGCACCAATCAAAGTTCGCGGTCCAATGACAACGTCCTCTTCAATAACAACATGAGCGCCGATGTGAGCGCTGGGATCGATTTGGCAATTCGCCCCTACCACCGCCGTCGGATGGATGCCACCCGTGGGAAGCGATTGAGGTCGCAATAAAGTTAACAATTTGGCAAAACCCAATTTGGGATTGGACATCACCAAAGCGTTAATCGGGCACCGGGAGGCTAATTTTTCATCCAACAAAATAGCAGAGGCTTTTGTTTGCGTTAAATATTTTCGATACTTACGATCCGTTACGAAACTAATTTCACCTGGTTGAGCCTGTGCAATAGCAGCAACATTGTGAATTTTGCAATCGCCATCGCCTTGGACGGTAGCGCCGATGGCGGTTGCTAATTCAGTTAACGAGTAAGTTAAGCCTCTTGTCATTGACTATTTTTATTTCAATGCTGATACAACGTTTGAAGTAATATCCTTACTGTTTTTGGCATAAAGTACGGTATCTTTAGGCAAAACGAGATCGAGATTTTCTCTCTCGGCCACTCTCTTTACGGCACCGTTAACCTTAGACATAAAGTCAGACATAGCTTTATTTTGCGCCACGAATAGTTCTTGTTGAAACTGTTGTTGTTGCTGGCGAAGCGTGCTTTCATCATTTTGAATTTCTTTACGCAAATTTTCAGCCTCTTTTTTACCCATCACCGCTTCATCGCGCTTTAATTTTTGAAGATTCTGTTGCAGTGATTGAGTTAATTTAGTCATTTTTTCTCGCTGAGGCGAAAATTGTTTTTCTAATCGTGTATTGATGTCCTTAATCTGCGGCGCGGTTTGAAAAATCTGACGCATATCGACAAGCCCAACCGTTTGGGCAACAGCAGCTACACTCCAAATCATGGCTACAGATAAACAGATAGCAGATAACAAGCGTTTAATCATGACGTTCTCCTTAAAACAAAGTAGGGCTCATTATAGTTCAGGTTTTTGTTTAAACCAACCTTTCTCTCAAACCGTTTTTACAAGCTCACTCCAAAAGAAAACTGGAATGCTTGGAAGTTATCCCCGGGCCGGCGGTTCAATGGGAATGCCAACGTGAGGTCGATCGGCGCCAAAGGCGTATACCATTCCACAGCAAGCCCCAAGGAGGGACGCAGGTTCTTTAACGAAAAACGATCGTTTTGAATAATCTGCGGACGCGTAGCGGCCTCTGGATCGGGGATGGTCGCTCGCGCCGGAACGGCAATATCTCCAGGGAAACGCGGCACTTGGAACACATTCCCGGCATCGAAAACAATGGCGGTACGTACCCTTTCGCTAATAAATTGCGGCAATATCAAGTGCACACCGAAAATAGTTTCCAAGTTACCACCGATAGCACCAAAACTATTGTAACGGTTTTTAGGTCCCAATGAGTTAGGTGAAAAAGCAGGAACCGATCCAATACCCCCCGCATAAAAGTTTTTGAAAAACGGTAATCGATCGTGACCAAAGCCGTCACCGTAACCCACCGTGGCTAGTAGATTAAGAATAAAGCCATGCCAAATCGGCTGATAATACTTGGCAGAATAAGTCGCCAAGTAATAACCTAAACTCGATTTTAATACAGGAACACCGATCTCCAACCCAATACCCGTATATAATCCTTTGGTGGGGAAAATAGCCCGATCGAGGCCGTTGTATGTCCAACCGCCGTTTAATTTAAATTGGTTATAGTCTCGACTGGTATTTTGAACGCCGTTAGTTGTTCCCAAGAACGCTAACACACTTGGCGCTGCAATGGCCGGGTCAAGCTGGCTAATTTTGATATGCTCAAAACCGTAACCAAAGCCGATAGAATTGCGTTCCGAAATGGGATAGGCGTAGGTAACATCTGCCCCATAACCGTCTTCTACATAGGAGGAGAGATTAAATTTCGTATTGGGTTTCACCCGTGAATAATAGATCGAGAAGCCCCGTTGCAATCCCCACGTCGTGTAGTACGGATTATTATAGACGAAAGAATAATTCTGTTGATATTGGCTATTTTGAAATCCAATCGATACATATTTTCCGGTCCCCATAAAATTGGGCTCTGAAATGCTCGCGCCATACAAGAACCCGTAAACATCGGAATAGCCTCCTTGAATACTCGCCCGTCCCGCCGCGATTTCTTTTACGTGATAATTTAAATCCACTTGATCGGGGGAGTTGGGGACGATTTGCGGCGTGTATTTTACATCCGATAAATAACCTAATAATTCCAGTCGCCGCTTTGATTCTTCAATTTTAGACAAAGAATAAAGGCTGCCTTCGTATTGCCGCATTTCTCGACGTAACACTTCTTGGTCGGTACGCTGGTTACCAAAAAAACTGATTCGGCGAACATACACGCGTTCGCCCGGCGCGACGTTAAAAGTCAAATGCACTAAATGTTGCTGGTCATCGATGGTTGGGATCACATTAACTCGAGCAAAAGCATAACCTCTATCACCCAGGAAATCGCCAATGGCTTTATTCGTATTAATGATCACCTGGCGGGAAAATATATCTCCCCTTTTTAATTTAACTAATCGATATAATTGATCTTTAAATCCATAGGTTTCCCCTGTAATGGTGTAACCACTCAGATGATAAATAGGGCCTTCCACTAAATGGATCGTAATATAAACGTGTTTTTTATCCGGCGACCATTGCACATCGTGTGAAACGACGCGGAAACGCAAATAACCATGATTTAAATAAAATTCTGATAACTGTTGCAAATCTTCTTCTAATTTAACTTGAGAGTACCGATCACGATGAGAGATCCAAGTAAATAACCCTGGTGTGGTAAGTTTGAATTGGTTACGCAGCGTTCTCGCGCTAAAGGCCCGGTTACCTACAAATTGAATGGAACCTACTTTGGCAATACCGCCTTCATTAATATGGATGTAAAGCGCTACTCGATTCTTGGTCTCTTTCACTACCCGAGTAGAAACGGTCGCCGCATGATAACCCATCGCACCATACTGTTGCTCCAATCCGACCTCAATTTCATGGAGCTTTGTAGGATCGTAGGGCTGTCCTTCTGAAATATTTAGCTTATTTAAGATAGGTCGCAATTTTTTTGTGCTGATGGCTTTATTGCCACTGATGCGAATGAGACTAATAATTGGGCGCTCCTTCACGCTAATAATTAACGCGTCCCCGCGACGGGCTAATCGCACCGTTTCAAAAAAGCCCGTTCGATACAACGATTGAAGAATCCGTTGACCCCGTTGCGCCGTGTATTCTTGTCCCTCATGAATGGGCAAATAACTGCGAACGGTATCCGCCGAAATACCTTGTAATCCTTGGATTTGAATAGAACGGACCACAAAACCGTAGGCGGTTAAAGTGAAAGGAATACAAAAAATGATAAAGGTAATGGCGAACAGAAAACGTTTACGAAATTTCATGATAGAGGGCACCTTTTCCCAATTTTGCTCTAGAGTTTCAGGTCTCCCTTTGGGACCCTAAATGAGCAGGCATTATAACACCCGATTTATGATTATCCATAGTTAAGTAATCCCTAGAAAGCGAAGCGGATACGGTGCCTTGTTTCCCGTATCCGCTTGGCTGCATACGGGCTACGGTTAGCTGAGCGCAAGTGGCAATGCTTTTCCCATTTGTGTATCATCCCAGCATGCAAACGATCCCAATACCTCTACAACTCATTGGTCCGATTAAGATTATCGGTTCCGAAGTGAACACTGAAGTTGAAGTTCCACTGGCGACATTTGAAACACCGATGTGGCCATCGACTAATCGGGGCGCGAGCGTCACACGGCGTTGCGGCGGGCTTCATTGTCTAGTCCTGGATGATCGCATGACACGATCCGTCCTGCTCGAAGGTGTGGACGCTTATTCAGTTAAGACGGTTCTTGATGACCTTAACCGCCACGGCGCCTTGACTGAAGTGGTTTCAAGCACGAGCCGTTTTTGCCGGAACGTGAGTTGGCACGCCCAAATCGTGGGAAATCTCTTATTTTTGCGCCTAGAAGCGACCACGGGCGATGCGTCGGGCCACAATATGCTCACCAAAGCTGCCGATGCCGTCATCGACTGGATGCTTAAAAAATATCCCGGCCTTCGCTATGTTTCCATTTCAGGAAATATGTGTGTGGATAAAAAAGTCTCCGCCATCAACGGAATTTTGGGGCGCGGAAAATATGTCATCGCCGACATGTTAATTCCTCGCGCTGTTTGTCAAGAACGTTTAAAGACCACACCCGAAGCCATCGTTAACCTTCACGTCAAAAAAAATCTGATGGGGTCGATCGTTTCCGGCGGTCTTCGCACGGCAAACGCCCACTTTGCTAACTTGCTCTACGCAATTTATCTCGCCACCGGCCAAGACGTCGCCAACATTGTCGAAGGGTCCCAAGGATTTACGCATGCTGAATTGCGCAATGGCGACCTTTATTTTTCCGTCACGTTGCCTAATATCATTGTAGGAACGGTAGGCAATGGTAAGCATTACGATTTTGTAAAAAAACATCTGCAGCTTTTAGGTTGCCTGGATAATCAAAACCCAGGCCAAAGCGCCCGACGCTTAGCTATTATCGTTGCTGCAACCGTATGGTGTGGAGAACTGTCCTTGTTGGCCGCCCAAACAAATCCAGGCGAATTAATGCGCGCGCATGAAAAATTTGAGCGTTCCTCAGCCACAAATGTCACATGAAAAAAGAATTTTTAAAAACCCGAACACCTGCGAAATTAATTCTTTCCGGCGAACACGCCGTGGTTTACGGTCACCCCGCGCTTTCAGTCGCTATTAACCGTTACATGGAAGCCACGGTGCGGTGGTCTTTACCGCTGCATTTTTCTTTTCATTTTATGGGAATTGATTTTCGCCGGGAAGTCACTTTACAGGCACTTCGCAACTTAAAAAGAAAACTTAAAAAGCAATACCATAAATACAGCTTGGGTCACCTGAGTATTCGGGAAGTGCTGCAAAAACCTTTTGAATTGTCGCTTTTCACGTTCATTAACGTTCTTGATCGATTAAAAAATAAATTGCCAACGGGCATCGATATCGTCACTGATTCCAATATTCCTGTCGGTTGTGGAATGGGTTCCTCCGCTGCCAGCGTTGTAAGCTTGATCTATGCACTGACCCAATTTCTTGGGATGGATTTACATTTGGAGGACTATTTATCCCTCGGTGTGGAATCAGAAAATTTGCAGCATGGCTATTCAAGCGGTCTCGATGTACATACCGTCTATCACGGCGGTTGCCTGCGCTATGAGAAAGGGCAATTTGAAAAGCGTCCTATCCCTGATTTCCCAATGCAATTAATACAAACGGGCTGCCCACAAAGCAGCACCGGTGAATGCATCTCCGAGGCCGCTCCTTTTTTTAAGAATAGTAAAATTGGCGAAGATTTTTCTGCGGTGACTAATGCCCTTGATCAAGCTTTACAAAATCACAATAACGACAGCATTAAAGGCTGCATTCGAGAAAATCATCGACTATTGCGATCGATCGGCGTTGTCCCCGATAAAATTAATAACTTTGTCATTGACGTGGAAAAACTCGGCGGTGCTGCAAAAATTTGTGGCGCTGGTAGTGTTGTTGGCGATAATGGGGGTATTGTTTTAGTCATCGCTGATGATCTCATTACAGATTTAGCAAAACAGTACGGTTACTCCATCATTCCCATTCAAACCGACAGTCAAGGGACTTGTATTATCGAATAAAAAGCTTAAAGCCGTCATCCCCGCTGCGCGAGAATGGCGAAGCCTAAAATTGAAAGGGCTGTGATTTCTGATGCAGAAAATAAAAGAGAAAAATTACCGTGATTTATAAAACCAAAGCCCCGGGCAGTTTAATGTTGTTGGGCGAATACGCGGTGCTGCAAGGAAAAACTGCGATTGTAGCTGCGATCGATAAATTTATTTCAATATCCCTTAGTCCGCGCCACGATGAAAAAATTAATATCGACTCACCACTCGGAAAGCTAACTTTGGATTGTCAATCTATTAAACTCTCTCCCCCTTTTGAGTTCGTTCTCGCGGCGCTAGCTTCAAAAAAACTGCCGAGCGGATGCGATATTAACATTCAATCGACTTTACCCCCGGCGATTGGCTTAGGAAGTTCTGCCGCAGTCACCGTTGCATTATTAACAGCGTTGAACGCATGGCTCCAAATGTCAATGACAAAAAACGACTTATGGCAACAAGCCCTGACTGTCATCAAAACCGTACAAGGAAAAGGATCGGGCGCTGATTGTGCGGCGAGTATTTACGGCGGTGTGCTTGCTTTTTCCAACCCACCCTTTTCTGTCACCTCGCTGAAATCGAGACCGCCGATTACCGCTATTTATTCCGGCAAAAAATTGACAACCGCACGGGCAATCGACATCGTTAACCAACGTCGGCAAAAACAACCGGATTTTTATCAACAAATCGACCAACGCATGAATGAATTAACTGTACAAGCCATTGAAATAATAAATGCAAAAAATTGGCCTGCCCTGGGGCGCTTATTAAATTTAGGGCAAGAACTGATGGCCACTTTCGGCGTGAGTAATGAAATTTTAGAGTCTCTTATTGAAGGGTTACGCAAACAGCCAACAATTTTTGGCGCCAAAATATCCGGTGCTGGTTTAGGCGACTGTGTCATTGGCATTGGTACATTAAAACCCGATCGATTTCCGCGAAATAATACCGAAAAAAAATTGGGTGTTAAACAAATCGTCCTTAGCGTTGCGGCGGAAGGAGTCACTGTCGATGCGTAAGCAGATTTTCCACCAATTACTATCACAACGCTCGAAATCGCCCCAATCCTCCGGCCACGCGTTTGCCCCTTCAAATATCGCCTTATGCAAGTATTGGGGTAAACGAAATTTAGAACTTAATTTACCGGTCACATCCAGTTTATCGATTTCTCTCGGTGATAAAGGCGCAACAGCAGCAATTTCACCCTCTTCCACCAATCAACATGAATTAATCATTAACAACCAACCGATAGCGATCTACTCGACCCACGCCAAACAATTATTAGCTTTTTTAGAAGCGTTTAATTTTCTCGGTGTCAAATACCACTTAGAATTAAATTTCAATATTCCGCTCGCAGCGGGCCTTGCTTCATCGGCGTGCGCTTACGCAGCCATTGTAAAAGCGTTGGATAATTTTTTCGAATGGCAATTGGATAGAAAATCTTTATCTATTTTAGCGCGCCTGGGGAGCGGCAGTGCTTGTCGTTCTGTTTTTAATGGATTCGTCGAATGGTATTGTGGAAAAGACCCCGACGGCATGGATAGCTATGCCGAACCATTAGTAGAAAACTGGCCTGGGCTTTGCATTGGCCTTTGCATCCTTAACCAGAAGCCCAAAACGGTGAGCTCTCGCGAAGGAATGAGGCGCACTGTCACCACTTCCCCACTTTATTCTGCTTGGCCGGAAAAAGCTAACCGCGATCTTACGCAACTGAAAAAAGCCATCGCAAAAAAAGATTTCAACCTTTTAGGACGAACGGCTGAATCAAACGCCTTAGCCATGCACGCCACCATGCTCGCTGCCTGGCCGCCGTTATTATATTCTTCACCGGAAACTATTACAGTGATGCAAAAAATATGGTCTCTTCGCGAAGCTGGAACAGAAATTTATTTCACGCAAGACGCAGGGCCCAATATTAAATTACTGTTTTTAGAGTCGAATAAAGAAAAAATAAAACAATCTTTTCCGGAAATTGAAATTATCTCTCCTTTTAAAACAAGCAGGGAACAACGCGTTGTTTTAGTCGATGAAAATGACCGCCGCCTTGGCATTGAAGAAAAAATAAAAGCACACCGAGAAGGCAAACTACACCGCGCTTTTTCTGTTTTTATTTTTTCTCGTAAAAATAATGAATGGCAGTTATTGCTTCAACAACGCCATCCGGAGAAATATCACAGCGGTGGATTATGGACAAATACTTGTTGCAGCCACCCTCGTCCTGACGAAGACATTGTTACCGCCGGCGAAAGACGCCTCTTTGAAGAAACAGGCTTGAAAATTCCTTTAAAAAGAGTGGGTGAATTCCATTACACAGCCACCGTTGGCAATCAGCTAATTGAAAACGAATACGATCACGTTCTCATCGGATTCACCGATGCCGACGCCATTGATTTCAATAAAAAAGAAATCAGTGCCGTTCGTTGGATTCGCGTTTCAGAACTTAAAAACGAACTCAAAGAAAACCCCAGCCACTTCACTCCGTGGTTTATGCAAGCCTTGGAAATAGCCATAAAACCTTTATAAGCATCCGGTTTCGGTTTCGTTCCCGCGCAGGCGGGGACCCAGCGCACTACGTGCGCTGCGCGCTAAAAGCGCGCTAGATTCCCGCCTACGCGGGAATGACGATTAACAACAAAACCGTGCGGGGACGACGGGTTTTAAGTTTTTAGCCTTTACCGCTTGCGGGAGATATGGTACTGTCTAGTCGAATCACCTGCTCCTTTTCTTCGACTTTTGCCGGAGTTAACAGCTGTTCGGGCACAAAAAAATTATTTTTATTGGGGGTCTTTTTTTCTTGTTGACGTCCCATAACAAGGTATTGATTAACTTTCGTTGTGCTCTCCCTTAACTTCTCTTCAAATTCAGCCGTTATAAAGTGTTTTTTTGAAGCATATAACTGCAAATAATACATGGCGAGCGCGCGAGAAGATTTTTTTTCTTTATCACGCCAATCTAGCATAATCTTTTTAGAGTAACGCCAGCGATTTATTTCTTCTAAGAGCTGTCGCCAGCTCTGGCTATTGTTATAGGAAGCAGCATTTTCAAACCCCATATCAACTGCCTTTGTTGCTTTCCTTCTATTCCCGAGGTTTAACCATGTGTTTGTATTATTGTTGCTTAGCGTCTTCCATTCTTCCATATTCAAATCGGGTAAAATCACTTCGATTTCTGTAGTTAAAATCAGAAATTGACAAAGTAACTGTGAAACTTTCCCGGGCGGTGTGCTCTCGGGTTGAAGCTTGTTCAACTCTTCAGTAAGAGAAACGACTTGGTTAGTCAATGCGTTCATTTCGTCTACGCTTAGCATTCTATAATCGCATTATTGTAATTTCCTGACATGGGAGGAAAAAAAAGCGGATCCCTGTTCCAAACGCCCATTGAATTTATCCAACCGCTCACATAGTTGATCTAATCTTTGTAAGTATTGATAAAAGTTTTTTGATTCCGCAGAAGGTAACTCAAAGATCTTACAGACAGACTCGGCCAATTCGCACAATTTTTTTAACGAGAAAAGATCGCTTTTATCTTTTGACAAAAAAAATTTTTCAAGGGACCACCTGCTTAGAGAAATTACAGTTAAACTCTGTGAATCCAGTCCTTTCTCCTTTATCAACAGCCCACATTCTTCAAGTCGTCTATCATAGAGATGATGAATATAGGGACATCCTAAATGATAGCTAACTTGTTTATTCCAGAGGGTGATAAAAGTTTCGAATTCTTCCATAAATAGCCTAACGAATAACGTTTTCGATTTTGTCCTTTTGGGGCCAATCTCACACGCAAGTGTCTCTTTTAAATCCTGAGTTCCGATTAAATATGAAAAAAGAGTAAAAATCAATACAAAAATTTAATGATAACTTAGACCTTTGGAGCTCAAAAAGCTTGTATTCTACCTCTTTACGAACGGGTTCTGTGGTCACTCATTTACTTGTTTTAGTTTTATCGGTATGATCCACTAGAAAGCCGCTAATTAATTAGAGATAATTATGCTTGAATTATGCGAAAAACTATCTGAAAGTGCCTTAAGGACAATACAATTCTTCGAATCTCAATTAAAGGGTGATGGGTCCTATGGAAAAGAAGCCGATGACCTCTCGTGCTATTACAAATCACCAATGATGTTTATCTTGGCAAACCGCTACCATCTCGCTGCAAAGGTCTTAGGTTATATCCATACCAAATATATGAGTAAAAATGGAGATTTTAAAACTAAACCATCTTTAAAAAGTATCAAACCCGAATATAGTGAGTATTGGTCTTATATAAACGGTTGGATTGTTAGAGCTGCTCAAAAATTAGATTTAAATGAAATTAGCAACCCTGCTTATCAATATTTATTGAGTTTTAATACCGGAAATAACAAAGGATTTTTAACAAACCTTTCTTCAAATAAGAACATTACTGACGCTTTAACGACAGCGCATCATGGACTTATTAATTTGGAACGAGGCCAATTAGCAACAGCAATTTCCGCAGCATAATTATTTATGCGACGCTATAAAAAACCAGCCTGCTAAGGGAATTTTTTACTTGAGATTTGATTCTTCCGGAAATGCCGTAGTTGATTTTCCCAAGGGACAGGCTTCATTTTATTCTATTGATAGTAACAACTCTGATCAATTATATTTTATGATTGGTTATCCTTGTGCTTTTTTAGCCCTCATGTATAAGGAGACTAAAGAAAAAAATACTTAAATAACGCAATAGCCTATTTTGAATTTTCAGCAACATGCCATGGTGTTTTTGAAAGCAACTTTAGCCATAAAATTGCGTGGGCTGCATCTATTCTCTACCAATTAACAGGCAAAGAGCAGTATTTATACTCCACCGAAAAAATTTGCAACTATTTTCTTAATATCCAAGGTGAAGATGGCTTGTGGTACTCCAATTCCGATATATATACAGCGTATGACCAAAGCACCGAAATAGCGTGTTGGTTTTTGGATATTTCAAATACGTTGAGGCCTAAAAAGCTTTTGAAGAGAAAGAGAAAGAAAAAGAAAAAAATATATCGAAAGGCGGTTTTTTATCTTGGAAAAAAATGGAACGCGAGATTCCTCACTACGCTCGGAATGACAGCATTCGGAAAATTTATTTGACAAAGTATTAGGTATGGAGCCAAACGAAATACGTGATTTGTTATTATTTCCCCGTATTCCGCTTCGCTCCATACGGGCTACTTTCTGAAATTCCATTGCAAGAATAAAAAGAATCTTGTCGAGATATTAAGAAGCATTAATTTTTTAATTGAACAGGGAAATAATTGAAGGAATAAAGGAGTGTGGAAATAGTTTATAGATGTTGGTTGGGAATCTCCAATTCAAAAGAAAATTGAAAAAGTAAGTGCTTTTTTGTCAAATAGGTTGGTGTTTTTTTCATTTTTATATTCCCCTATTAAAACCATTTGCTTCTGTTATTATTGTTTATTTAATTCGACGGTCGTCTATCGATCGTTTGATAAGAAGGCTCGAGATCGTTGGTTCTTTTTTCTTTGAAAAAGATGGGAGAAGAATGCTCTTTATAGACACGCATTTGAACTGTAGTTTGATCCAATGGCTTACGTTCTTTTGCTTGCTGCTTAGCAATCAAAGATAACATCCGCAATGCCTGCCCAAGCGGCGCGTTTCGCCAACGTATGCCGAGTTTACGCTGATAGGGGGCGATTATGTCGGTATCTATTAGCCCCCAAGCTTTGGAAGACCCTTTGCCAAGACAGCCTTTGAATCTCTGATCAATCTGCTTTATCTGGCTACTGTCGCCTAATTTCGTTGTATGGCTTAGAGCCCACCATTGTTCCAGAGTAGGAACAGGTAGAATTACTTCTTTTTCTCCACAAACAGATAAAAATGCACAAATCCTCGAAGCAGCGATTTCCGGCGTTGTCTTAAATGAGTCGTCCAAGAATGACATAATAAGGTTGTCTGCTTCATTTTGGAGATTAATTATTGCATTTTCTGGTAAAGAACATTCAGTTAATTGCTTAAGGTAGTCCTCTACTTTCCTAGTGAATGTAGATAGAAATTGCTCTTTATAACCCGGAGGTTTTAGTTTTCCAATTGCTGCATTGAGCGCTTGTATGTGAATATTTAAACTTTTTTTTGGTTGATTATCGTCTTCTTCTTTTTTAACTTCGTTATCTTTTTTTTTGAAGATTTTTTTCCAATAAATGGATTTTTTCCGTGCATAAAAAATCTAACAGTCGCATAGCCGGAAGACGAGAAGCGTTTTTTTCTTCATTGGTTGACTCCAAATCTACGTGTTTCGCATTACACCATTGCTTGATTTCTCTTTTTACGATCTTCCATCGCCAGATATCAAAAAAGTCTTCGTTTCCTTCGGTTATCGCTGCTTTAAACGCGTCATCGACGCTCTTGGTTTCTCTTCCTCTGCCGCCCCCTTTTTTAATCATACCACCTGCATCATTATTGCTGAGCGCTTCCCATTCTTTCCAATTCATCATGGGTAAGCTTATCTTTTGCGTGGCGCACTCATATAAAAACTGACACAATGGTTGGGCGATGTATCCAAGGTGTGTGCTTTTAGACCCCAAAGTGGATCGGACAGGTAATAAATTTATTTGATCTGACGAAAGCTTCAGAGGCAAGCAATAACAATAGTCCCGCAATTTTCCCATGTATTCTTTAATGTAGTTAAAAAGATCTTTATTACGACGTAGAAAAGGAGGATTTTCCATCATGGCCAAGGTATTTAAAGCTGTTGGCAAGTTATGGGTGGAAGATGGATGAAAGCTATTGCAAACTTCATAAGCTATTTTCCTTAAATTCGCTTGAGGAAAGTTTGTGGCTTGGGTCATTAAGTTTCTCAATCGAGAAGCTAAGCAATTCCCCTTGAGAAGCAGCCATCACATATGATTCATTTGGTTTACATGTTTCCAATTTTTCTTTATAGAGAGAACAGAAGTCGCCATCGATTTCAAGACGATTCACTGCCTGATTCCATTGCTCAATAAAATTGCTTAAAAGGACCGATAACCTTGGTGATTTTGACTCTGTTGCTTGCCGCGACATAGGAAACCTCTTTTTACTCTCAAGTATTAATTACAGTATAATCAGGTTTTGTTAAGGTAAAGTTAACTCGCACATCACAACTTTGCGGCGCAGACAATTTCATAAAGCCGTAGCGATTATTGACCGAAGTGGAATACGGGAGAACTATAAGATTTCCCCGTATTTCGCTTCGCTTCATACGGGCTACTTTAGTTATGGAGTTCTTTCGAGTAATTCGAATACTTTCTCTTTTTGAGCCACATCCCCGATCGCTACAAAGGCTGGATTCATAAGGGAATTCTTCTCGTTGTATCGCAATTCTTTCCCATTTAACTCAAGGATCGTACCGCCCGCCTCGTTTAGAACGCAATGACCTGCCCCCGTATCCCATTCACTGGTGTCGCCAAGGCGAGGGTACAAATCGCCTTTTCCTTCCGCGATCCAACAAAATTTTAAAGAACTGTTTAATCGAACGATCTCACAACCAGAGATAGCGTTAAATAGCTCCGGGAGGCGGGGCGAGCGTAAGTATTGGCCCAATAAAACAGAAAACGAATCTTCGTCCATCTTCCTCGTTTGAATAGAGATGGGTGTTTCTTCGGCAACTTGCTTAAAAGCACCTTGTCCGCGAGAGGCGAAGTAACATAAATCAAATACGGGCGCGTAAACCACACCCATCACGGGCTCGTGTCGCTCAATTAAAGCGATATTAACGGTGAATTCATCGCGATTCTCTATAAATCCTCGCGTACCATCTAAAGGATCTAATAACCAATACCGGTCCCATTTCTGACGCTCGGCGTAAGGGGGAATCTTCCCTTCTTCCGATAAAATCGGAATAGTCGGCGTTAACGCGGTTAGCCCTTTTTGGAGAATTTTATGCGCGGAAAGATCGGCCTCGGTAACCGGTGTTCGGTCTTCTTTTTGCATGACATGCAGGTCTTCTTTAGACAATCCGAAATATTTCAAAATTTCAGCACCGGCTTTTTTTGCCAATAAAACAAGGGGTTTTAACCAATCATCGCCCACGTTGATGCCGCTCCACTAAAAATAAAGCAGCCACACTGCGCGCTTCGTGAAATTCAGGATGGGCGAGTAATTCCTCCATCTGGGAAAGCCTCCAAGGAATCACCTCTAACGGCTCAGGTTCATCACCAACCATCGTTTCGCGGTAAAGGTCTTTTGCCAAAATGATGTCCATTTTAGAATGCAAATAGCCAGGAGAAGCGCTGTAAGCGGCAATGATCGACATATCACGCGATCCGTATCCCACTTCTTCTTTCAACTCCCGCTCAGCGGTAACCAAAATGTCTTCATCGCTCTCAATGGCCCCCTTTGGGAAGCCCAACACATATTCATCCATACCCGCGCTATATTCGCGTACCAACAATACTGTATCTTCATCCAATAAAGGGATAATCATAACAGCCCCAAATCCGTGCCCCCGAATGCGTTCAAAATGACGCTCCTGCCCATTAGAAAAGCGCAAATGAAGCCCTTCGATATCAAACAACGCACTCTGGGCTAAGACAGATCTATTAAGAATAACGGGTTTTTTTTTCATGGCGCTCCTGTTATGCAAATTTCATTATAACTAACTGTTGAAGGGGGAGCTATGATAGTAGAATACGCCGATGTCGGCCATTCCGCTTAGTTTCTATATTCATATGCCGTGGTGCATTCGCAAATGCCCCTATTGCGATTTCAATTCGCACGCCTTGCATCAGGATCTGCCTGAAGAAGCTTATATCAACGCTCTGATTAATGAGTTGAGACAGCAAATAGCTTTAATTGAAAAGCGTCCCATTCATACTATCTTCATCGGTGGCGGAACTCCGAGCCTATTTTCCCAAACCGCTTATCAAAAATTATTTGAGGAAATTAAAAAGCAATGCCTCTTAAAAAAGGAGGTTGAAATTACCCTAGAAGCGAATCCGGGCTCGGTGGAACAAACTAAATTTAGGGGCTATCGGGAAATCGGCATTAACCGCTTATCCATTGGCGTGCAAAGTTTCCAAAATGATAAATTAAAAGTTTTAGGGCGCATTCATAGTGCAGAAGAGGCGAAACAAGCTATTAACATTGCAAAGCAAGCGGGTTTTGAAAATATTAATGTAGACTTGATGTTTGGTCTGCCAGATCAAAAAGTTAATGAGGCGCTTGATGACTTACAAACAGCCCTTGATTTAGAACCCACTCATCTTTCCTGGTATCAGTTAACGTTGGAACCCAACACCTTTTTTTACAAACATCCCCCCGCGCTTCCTACGGACGATTATATTTGGGAAATACAGTCAAAAGGACGAAAACTGTTGCGGCGAGATGGATTTGCCCACTACGAGGTCTCTGCTTACTCCCGCAGCAATCGCTTCTGCCAACACAATATCAACTATTGGGAATTCGGCGATTACCTCGGCCTCGGAGCGGGTGCGCATAGCAAATTAACGATTCAAGGTAAGATTACGCGTTATTGGAATATTAAAAACCCCCGGTTTTACATGGACGCTCAAAAACCCTTCATTGAAGGCCGCCAAACCCTCGCACCTAATGAATTACCCCTTGAATTTATGATGAACGCCCTCCGATTGCAAAAGCCTATCCCGTTGACCCTCTTTACAGAACGGACGGGATTATCGCCCTCGGTTTTAGTACCCTGGCTGGAGACAGCCAAAGAACGCAACCTCCTCCAATGCGATAACAAATACCTGACGGTTACCCCCCTAGGCCATCGTTTTCTAAATGAGCTGTTGATTTTACTCTGATCAATCTTGAGATATATCTCACAAGAGATCTAGTCTTTCTCCAGTTCCTTTTTTTCTCACGTTGGCTATTATTTACACATCGGACCTGCACTGCCATGAAGGCAAAAGGAAAACTTATCAAGGAAGCGCGGGAAGGGATCTCGCAAGAGTCTTTAAGGAATGTTTGTGATAGCGTGGTGGGAATCGGTTACGGAAGATCGTTCCTGCCATTCTGTCGCAAATGTAGCCACTTGACCGCACCAAACCCCAACGCAACATCCAAATTAATGTATCCCTGTATAGATAGCCGCAAGCCTTCATGTCTAAAAACCGCGCAAACGGGGCTTAGCGCACTGCGCGGGAATGACGAGTGACAATAAAACCTTGTTATAAATCTTCCCATTCTAAGTGGCTTTTACATTAGTCTTAATTTCTAAAAACCCGTCGTCCCCGCGAAGGCGGGGACCCAGCGCACTACGTGCGCAGCGCGCCAAAGGCGCGCCTGTGGATTTCGATACGCAAAAAGGATGAGCCTAAAATGGACTGTCCAGCGGTTCAGATAAAATTCACATCTCTTCTCGTCCGTATTATACTCAACCCTAGAGAAAGGAGTCTTCTGTGAATTAATATTTTTGGGCTCAGGTTCAGCGTTCGCGGATATTTCTAACAATTTCCAATCCAACATTCTATTAGAAAATTCAAATCACAAACGCCTTCTTATTGATTGTGGCACCGACGCACACCACTCACTAAAAAATGTTAATCTTCGATACGCGGATATCGATAGTGTATATGTCAGCCATTTTCACTTCGATCACGTGGGCGGTCTTGAATGGTTAGCTTTTTCGGCTTACTTTGACCCTGCTGTAAAAAAGCCCAAATTGTTTATACACCCTTCCATGTTAAACATCCTATGGGACCACGTACTTTCCGGCGGTCTTCAATCGTTAAAAGGAGAATCACCAGCTACATTAGAAACTTATTTTACACTCGCCCCTATCCGCGAGGAAAAATATTTTACGTGGGAATCCATTAACTTTGAAATGGTTAAAACCATTCATGTGCACAACGGAAAGCTTCTGCTCCCCAGTTACGGGCTATTTTTTTCCTTAGAAAAAACCAAAATATTTATTACCACAGATACTCAATTTTTCCCGCATCGCTATGCAGATTACTATCGAGAAGCAGATCTTATCTTCCATGATTGCGAAATTGATAAAACGAAAACCGGAGTTCACGCTCATTTTCAACAATTAATGAACCTCAACCCAGCCATAAAATCGAAAATGTGGCTTTATCATTATTCCGAAAACGATCTCCCTGATGCTAAAGCTGCTGGTTTTCAAGGCTTTGTTAAACGAGGACAAACATTTAATTTTTGACTATGAAAAAAGATGAATTAAATATACCCCTCTTTAAGGGATTAAATAAAAAACAAATTCAGACTCTATACGCTAATGCCAAATCAATCACTTTAAAAGCAGGCAACACCTTATTTTCTGAAAGCGAAAAAGCGGAATCTTTTTATATTATTGGGTCGGTTCCGTTTCCATTAGAAAACTTTATAAAACCACGGGTAAAGCTTATGAAATTTCCACATTATCGGAAAATCACACCATTGGAGAAATGGTATTAATCGAAGACGAACCTCGATCGGCAACGGTCGTGGCATTAACAGAAACCAAGCTCATCGAAATTCCTCTAGCACCCATCCGACAAGATCCTGAAATCTTAGCCATCGTAACACAAAACATTAGCCTCACGCTTTCAAAACGATTAAGGAATATCAACGAAATCACAGTTAAATCCATGCAAAATGAATTGGATGAACTCAAAAAGCGAAATGCTCTGGGCATGCTTACCGTAGTAACCTTATTTTTTTTGACCATCTACGTGCTTGCGCTTGATGTACTAAGACAGACCATGAAATACCTACCGAGCACTACAATCGTTACCGTCCCCATGATTGTGGTTATTACTCTTTTGCTATTTTATATAATAAAACGCAGCCAATTTCCTTATGCTACGTTTGGCCTAACGCTAAAAGGCTGGAAAAAATCACTCAATGAAGCACTGTTTTTTCAGCAATCATCATAGCAATTTTGACGTTGGTTAAATTTATTTTAATAAAATTTAATATTAGCCGCACCCCCTATATTTTAAGCGGGATTCAAAATGCCCTTCATCCTCAGGCCAACTCAGCTTACTGGGGGAGCTTAATTGGTTATACGATTTTTGCACCGATTCAGGAATTTATTGCAAGAGGCAGTTTACAGTCGAGTTTTTATCATTTTTTAACGGGGTCGGTTCAAAAAAGGCGATGGTATGCAATTATTGTTTCTAATTTTCTCTTTTCATTTACTCACTTACATCTGGCTTACGCATTTGCCTATGCAGTTCTATTACCGGGCCTTTTCTGGGGGTGGCTCTACTCGCGCCATAAGACCATCCTTGGCGTCGCCGTCTCTCACATTCTTATCGGCATATGGGCGCTCTTCATTTTAGGATTTGGGCTTCCTCAAATTTAAAAATCTCGACCGCAAAGCGCCAGAGCTTTCTTTCTTCAAATAAATAACCTTGATTAATCCTAATAAACTAATTAACAACCAAGCAAACTCGATAATGACTGAAGGTAAATTCCAGGTGAAATATAAGGAAATTAAAATTAGCCCTGAGCCAAGCAAATTCATTAAAGAATACACAACTTGATTTTGATTAATTTTATTAATCTGCAATAAAAAATAAGCTAACAAAACTAAAACGACACCAATAATGCCAATCGTATTAATTTCCAAGGCGTTATAATGTACCATACTCACCTCACATTACATTACATTCCACGTGATAACCGCTATATTTTCGAATATTAATAACGCCGTTATCCAAAATAAGGTATTGACCTTTAATACCCAAGAGGCGACCGGTTATCGAAGAGGTTTTTTCAAATAATAAAGTTTTAATTTTACTCGGATATTCCAATACGGGATAATTCAATTGAGTAATCGCAGCGGTTTCAATTTTACGAATATCACCAGCCTTAAATTGGGCGATAACGGCAGAAAGCGGGGATTCCGCTTCTTTTAACACTGCATCCCGCGCCGCTATTAAATCAACGTTGTCGGTTTCGTTTCTCAACATGCGCCGCCAATCCGTACGGTCAGCAATAAACGCTTTTAAAGCTACTTCTACCTGGCCAGCTTGATAACGGTTAGCCGTGAAAAAAATGGGAATGGCCTGAACCGCACCTTGATCGATCCAACGCGTTGGCACTTGAGTCTCGCGGGTAATCCCCACTTTTAATCCTGAAGAAACGGCCAAATAAATCACATGACTTTGATGACAGTGATCGTGCGCCCAATCATCAGTCGGGCAACCACCCATTTCTACCCGGCAACGCTCAGGATGAATAATGCAAAGATTACATTCTTGTAACCGGCGTAAACAGGGAAAGCAAAAACCCTGCTGAAAGCTCTTATTTGTTTTACGCCCGCACTGGATACAATGGATCAACCCCGTATGATTAAGTGAAATGGATTTCCCCAACCATTCATTCAACCATATTTCTTCCTCGGCAAAAGGCAAAAAATAATCGATCGTCGTATTTAACGCACTTTTTAATTTTTTTAAATTTCCATTAAATTTCATAATATTTTAGACCGTTTTAGGCTCTGTCATTTCCGATCCCGGCGCACCTTCGGCGCGCTGCGCACGTGTGCGCTGGGTCCCCGCCTGCGCGGGGATGACGAGGGGACGGGGATGACGAGGGGGCATGGCCACACAAAAGAACCCGCTCCTTTCCAGGGCAAGTGTCTCTCTTGTGTTCATTCCCCCTCCCCCGCCGGGAAAGAAGAGGATGGGCGGTGGGTAAATAAAATGTATTCCTCCACCGGATTTCCCCCAATAAAATGTTCTTGAATTATCCGCTCGATAACCGCTGGTGTACAGGAGTGGTACCAAATACCATCAGGATAAACCACTGCAATAGGCCCTTGACAGCAAATTCGCAGACAATTAGCTTTCGTTCGGAAAATGCCTCCTTCTCCCGTTAGCTTCAACTCATCCAAACGCCGTTTTAAATAATCCCACGATTCCAAGCCCACATTCTTGGGACAACAATTGGGTTTCGTTTGGTCACAACATAAAAAAATATGATGACGAATTTTTTCCAACTTTAATACATCAAGCTTGCATTGCAATTTTTCATCGGGCGGGATACTCATGCTGTTGCTCCAATGCGGTTATAACTAAAATCCAACATCCGTTGGAGCGGCACTTTAGCCTTGGCCATGATTTCGGAATCTAAAACAATTTCATTACTGCCAGTAATTAAGGATTGTTCCAAGCTCTGTAAATTATTCATAGCCATCCACGGGCAATGACCGCAACTTCGGCAGGTCGCGCCGTGACCGGCTGTCGGCGCTTCGATAAAAGTTTTGTGAGGAGACAATTGCTGCATTTTGTAAAAAATTCCTCGATCCGTCGCCACGATAAGCGTATCGTTCGGCAATTCTTGGGACGCTTTCAATAATTGCGAAGTGGACCCAACCACGGTTGCCTGTTCGACAACGGAAGGCGGCGATTCTGGATGAACTAAAACAGCCGCGTGAGGATATTGTTTACGCAATTCAGCTAAAACCTCCCCTTTGAATTCTTCATGCACAATGCAGGCGCCTTTCCATAAAATCATATCGGCTCCCGTTGTTTTTTGTAAATAACTGCCGAGATAACGGTCGGGTGCCCACAAAATCTTTTTACCTTCGTCATCGAGATGGTGAATAATTTCAACCGCATTCGACGACGTCACCACCCACTCAGCACGCGCTTTCACCGCGGCAGAAGTGTTGCAATAGACGACAACCGTTCGATCGGGATTTTCATCACAAAATTGAGAAAATGATTCAATCGGACATCCTAAATCCAGCGAGCAGGTGGCTTCCACCGTCGGCATGAGCACCCGTTTGTCGGGGCTTAATATTTTCGCACTTTCACCCATAAATCGGACTCCGGCAACCATCAAGGTGGTTGCCGGTTGCTCCACCCCAAATTGCGCCATGGCCAGGGAATCACCCACAAAACCGCCGGTTTCATCGGCTAAGGCCTGGATTTCTGCAGGCGTATAATAATGCGCCACCAGCGTCGCGTTTTCGGCTTTCAACAGGTCGCTAATGCGGGCGATCGACTGCTTGAGTTCGTTTGAAAGGATTATTGACATGATAGTTTATAAACGAGCTGTTTCCGGCTTTCTCCCGTCGTTGGTCCCTTACTCCTTCGGGAGAGGTGGTTATCCTGCCCTAATTTTTATTGGCGTCGGATGTCGGATGATGCGCCTTCCATGTCTCAAAGCCGCCGATTAAACTGTAGACCTCTTTAAAACCTTGCTCAACCAAATGCTGAGCCACCGATTGGCTGCTAATGCCGTGGTAACAGTACACCAAAACGGGTTTTTCTTTATCCGCCTTTTCAGAATACTCCTGCAATTTTGCCATCGAAAGATGCAAAGCATTAGCAATATGTTCTTCTTCATAGCTGTCTTGGTCGCGCACATCGGCAATGACGATGTCGCGCTTTTTTACCAACTCCCATGCTTCAAGATGGGAAATTTGTTTATACATCATTTAGCGTCCTCTTGAATAGGCTACCCGCATTATAACTTACCACTTCACACCCGCTCAATGCTTTCAGTTGCGAATAAATAATCCAGCCAAACGTCCGATAAAATCTCTTGGGTCCGGTTTTGTAATAATCGTTCGTCGATATTTTTGATATCGATTAACTCCATCGGCTGGTGCTGCCAGGAACACGCATACACCGCTTTGGTCCGCTTGCCCGTGGCCGGGTCGATTTGCCATTGCAAACATTGTGCGCAAACGCCTTTCATCATGCATTGCATCGGCCCATAAACGGAGGCGATAAATTCTGTCTTCGGCTTAAAGTATTCCTTCAAAAGCCCTTCCCGGGCTTTCTGAATGCCTCTTAGTAAAGAGGCTGGCCCGATCACATAAACTTGATCAACGGATTCCAGCGGGATAGCCGGTTTTTCTAAAGTATAATTGCGCAATGCTGAGATTAATTCGCCTTGCATCGCTTTATCTTGAGGCCGATGAAGGTCTACGTGCTCGTCTTTCTCACTTACCCACAAAATGGAATCACTGGCGGCTTCAAGCTCCTCTTGGCAATACAATTCCTCTGCTTTTTCGATTAAAGCCACGTAGAACACGCGATGCCCCGCTTTACGCAGCGCCGGGCCCAATGAACGCAGATGCGCTGCTGCCATCGAGCTGCCCACAATCATAATGGTTTTGGAATTGCCCTCGGGGATTTTGGCGTAACAGCCCGTCGGCCCCATAATAGAAATCGGTTGCCCTGGTTTTAACGTGGCCACCAGCCGGGAACTTCCGCCGCGTTCTAACACTATAAAGCTAATGACATCAGCTTCAGCGCTCTCATTCACGCCAATCATCGCCAGCGCTTCCGTCTGTAATCGGGTATCAGCAATGAGCGGCGATAAACACTCGTAATTTTGCAAGCGGTAAAATTGGCCGGCCCGAAAATTCCGCGCCGCCATCGGTGCTCGAATGCGACACTCCACCATGTCAGGGGTATGCCGACGCACGTCGACAACTTCCGCTTGAAATAATGCGTTCATCTGCTCTCGGAAACTCTCATACTCCTTTTGGTCACCATTAAATCGATGATTATGCTCTAATGCCTTGACAATTTTCGGGAACGCGCGTTTCGCAGAAGCGATGGCTTTAACCACGCTCCCATGAAAGACAGGGTGCGTGTCACCTAAAAAGGACACCCGGTGCTCTTTTTCTTCATAGCTGGTAAATGGGCCAAAATTTTCGGACTTGCAATGCTCTATCTCACCTTTGAGCGGCTGCAACTGATTATTTGCAAACTCAAAGCGCTGATAATCAAATCCCTCCCGTAAAAATGTTCCTTTATGTTCATAAACATAAGCAATGTTGGGTTTCGCGCCCGTCGCTACAAAAATGGATCGAGCGGGCAAGGTTTGCTCTTCATCAGTGACCATCCAAACCCCTTCTTCATCCATCACCCGCCATCGGCAGACCAAAGCCGTTGCCCAGCCGTGTGTGTCTATTTTTACCGCTTTTGGGTCCAGACCTTCTGCGTAATAAATTCCTTCCTCGAGGGCTTTAATTACTTCTTCGTGATTGCGTTTATACGCCGGTGATTCTTGCATCGTGCGGCGATAAGCCACCGTTACGCCGCCCCATTGGCGAAGAAGCGGGATAAAATTCACCGGCCGCCCTTCTTTCTGTGCCCGGCAGCGTTCGTTTATGACTGCCTGACCATGCTGTAAAAATTCATCCAGGATTTCTAAAGAAACGCTATCGAAACGGGCTCTTACCGAATCTTCCCCAAAGAATTGCACGGCTTTTTCATAACGACGGGCAGTTTTTTCGACCTGGGCGATATAATACGCCTGCACTTCTGTCGCGGTATCAATAGCGGTTAATCCACCCCCGATCACGACAGCCGGTAATCGAACCTGCAAATTGGCTAAACTCGAGGGCTTGGCTGCCCCGGTCAACTGGAGTGCCATCAAAAAATCGTTCGCTTGTCGCATCCCAGGCGCTAAGCTATTCGGGATTTGCAACTCACGGGGAAGCCCTGCCCCCACAGCAAGGGCGAGGTGGTCAAACCCTAAACGCCAAGCATCTTCCACCAACAAAGTCCCACCAAAACGAATGCTCCCAAATACTTGAAAACGTGGTCGGCGAAGCAAGCTGACGTAAATCAGTTTTAAGAAATTTTTATCCCACCGAACCGTGATTCCATACTCCGCCACGCCCCCAAAGCCCGCCATGACCCGATTATCTAACCGCTCTCTTAATTCCTCGTAGCTGCGAAGGGGTTGGAGAACCAACTCACGCGATAAAGGCTCGATTTTCAACCCATCAGCCCCCACTACCGCAAAGCCTTCCATCAGAAGATAATGGGCCAAAGTGAAGCCCGCTGGCCCCATCCCCATAATTAATACTTTTTTGCCGTTATAGGGTTTCGGGACATATTGTTCTTGGCGTAAGGGGTTCCAACGCGTCATTAAATCGTAAATTTCTACTCCCCACGGCAGGTCAAGCACGTCGGTTAAAATGCGTGTTTCCGCTTGAGGAATATTAACGGGCTCCTGTTTCTGGTAAATGCACGCTTTCATGCAGTCATTACAAATGCGATGACCGGTCGCGGGACAAAGTGGATTGTCGATCATCACCACGGCTAAGGCAGCAATTCCAAAGCCCTTCTTTTTTAAAGCGTGCATCTCTGAGATTTTTTCATCGAGTGGGCACCCAGTGAGCGTTTCGCCGAGTGGATTAATTTTCAGCCCTTGGCTGGGGTCACTTTTCTTTACGGGGAACCCTTTGGAACAAAAATCGCCGTCGGTTTTGTGGCAATAAATGCAATAATGCACATGAGCCAGGGCTTCTCGCCGATCCATTCGCGGGTCGGTTAACCTAAACCCATCGCGATGACGTCGCGATTCACGGGGCCCCTCCATTCGGCCAAAAGGATCCTCGGGCACAGGATGGGTTTCCACCAAATTTTCATAATTTAAATGTTTATGCAGCCCAAAACTCACCCAGTCTTTTACGGCCGCCTGCCCGGCTTGCTGACTCATTGCCGCAACGCACCAGGAGGTCAACCCTTCGATTGGTTCTGCATTGGCTTTTGGGTCTTTCAATAATTGTTGGCCCCACGTGGCAATCGCCAATTCCCGATCTTCAGTCTCTAAACCCCTTTCCACTAATTGTTCGGTTACCCAACGGTCCAAAGAAGCAAAATTGTCTACTTCTCCTGCCTTTTTTAAAGCCCGCCGGGCTTCGCGAAGAACATAGAATTTTTTGAAAGCAAAAATAGGGCTTTCTTTTAAAGTTGCTGTCTGTAATTGTTTTACCGCTTCTTTAATAGAAAAAAGATCAGCAAGAAAAGCCTCTACATGCGGACCGCATTCGATCAACAATTCGCTTAGTTCTTGAGGTGATAAAGGGTCTCTTTTACGATAACGGAGTAATCGCGCATGTAATACGGCGTTTGCCGCTTTCAAAAATTCCAAGAAGGTAGAATCGAGCTTACTTAAGCCATCCACCGTGAATAGCTCGCTAAAGCTGAACCCTTTAAGGGAAAGTGAAGAACTAGTCATGGCGTCCATTTCGTTTTAGAATGTAAAATCTCATGCATTAATTGTAGCAGAGCCTCTTCTATGTTTATAAAGAAAAAAAATGCCCAGAAATTCCCTGCGGCTTACATCAGCGAAATAGACAAATGTCTGGCGGAATTCGATCGCACCCACGCCTGGTCTGCGAGGCAAATGGCTGAAATTAAAAAATATCAGCGTATTTTTCAACTGCGCAGTCAGCCCTCGCAACCTGCAAAGAAACCCTCAATTTGGGATTTTGAAGAATAACATCACCCTCGCTTTACGAAGGTGATGGGTTATAATCCTTGATTACAATAAAGGAGTAGCAGCGGTGGGGGTCTCCAAGCTGTCTTCCTGAGAGGCTCCGTTTTCACATCGGGATTTCCAAAGGGCCGCACCTGCACTACTAAGCCCAAACCCTACCGCATTTCCAATTCCGAGTCCTATTAATATTTCTCTGAGCCCTCCAATGAAGTCCCCGACTAAACTTCCCAGGCCAGCCCCGGTGCCAGTTCCTACTACCACAATCGCTACATAGCAAACACATCGGCCCGTCAGATATTTATCTGCATCTTTATCGAAATAGCTGTAGCTTGCACTAGAGTTAGTGGGGCGGTGTTCTCTCATTTTCGTTCTCCTTAACATTTCAATTTAAATTAAATCAATCCGTAGCCTGCTCTCCCAAACAGGAAAGTGGTTAGGACTGTCCATTTCAATTTGGAGCTTCGTCATTCCTGCGCGGGGATGACGGGCTTTAGTTTCAAAACTGGGACAACCCGCCAGAAGGGATCGTTGTCTCAAGAAATTATTGAATAATCCCTTACTACAAGAGTTCCTGCAATTTGCCCGTTTCGAATAATTCTCCCACAATATCACAACCTCCAATAAACTCGCCCTTAATATAAAGTTGAGGAATCGTGGGCCAACTTGAAAATTCTTTAATACCTTGACGAAGTTCGGGTGATTCCAGAACATTGAAGCTCGTAAAATCGATTTTACATTGGCGTAAAATTTGCACGACACGTCCCGAAAAACCACATTGGGGGAAATCAGGTGTTCCTTTCATATACAACACCACCGGGTTGCTCGTGACTTGCTGTTGA
The DNA here is from genome assembly GCF_005280755.1 of Coxiella burnetii. Classification (NCBI taxonomy): domain Bacteria; kingdom Pseudomonadati; phylum Pseudomonadota; class Gammaproteobacteria; order Legionellales; family Coxiellaceae; genus Coxiella; species Coxiella burnetii. The sequence continues at coordinate 534,296 of NZ_CP040059.1, read as the reverse complement.
ATTTCTTCGTGTACTCTCATTGTTAACCTCTCTCATATTCATCAGGGGTATAAGTTTTTAAGGAAAGGGCATGGATATCCGATTGCATATGACTGCCCAAGGCATTGTAAACCAGTCTATGTCGCGTGAGTGCCGTTTGTCCTTCAAAGGTAGGGCACAACACGACTGCCTCAAAATGGTGACCATCTCCTTCAGCGGAAATCACACGACTTTCCGATAAGCCCGTTTCGATCCATTGTTTGATATCATGAGTTGTAACCATATAAAATAACCCCCTATTATTAACGCTCCAGGAAATTAATTTAGCTATAGCTGAGTTGGAGGCTATTATAACATGACCTTTGTGGTAATCGATAATTGTATCCGCTGTAAATACACTGATTGCGTAGAAGTTTGTCCTGTGGATTGTTTCCGTGAAGGACCCAATATGCTTGTGATCGATCCTGATGAATGTATCGATTGTAACCTCTGTGTTCCTGAATGTCCGGTGGATGCGATCTTTGCGGAAGATGACCTTCCCGAAGAAAAGCATGCCTTTCTTGAAATGAACGCCGACCTGGCGAAACGATGGCCTCTCATCACTGCCAAAAAAGAAGCCCCTCCTGATGCGGACGACTGGACGGAGGTTCCCGATAAACTTCAATATTTAGAGGAAGAATGGCCTAAGTAAAAGCGCGTTAATCGAACGTTGGCTCGTTGGCAATCTTTTAAAAATTGTTCGCTTTGCAAATAATCGTATTCCCGTCGTCGGGCATCTGCAATGGCATCTTTGTTGGAATCGTCACCCCACCCGGGGTGACACATAATAATGCCTCGCTGATCAATCCAATTTAGAAAACGTCGAAAATGCTCGGCATAATCGATTTTATTTGAAAAATCGTAAATACCGCTAAAAGCAGGGTTATGAGGAATTCGATCGCACCGTAACATTTTTTTAAGCCGCTTTGCACCCGTTATCGTAATCACCAACGGTTTCAATGCAAAAGGGTGAAACCAACCATTGCTGGCAACGCGGATGTAAGGTTTTTTTCTTTGCAACCGTCGTCGATAAACTTGCAATAAAATATCCCGTATAATCGGCAAATGGTGAACGTGTTGATGACCGTCGATAAAATCAGGCAATTGCATAATCGACTGTTCAAATTGATCGAGTTGCGCGTTTAATTCCGCCGCCAACCATTGCCGATCTATTCGATGTAGATGAGATTGAACCAACCAATAATTCAGATTAGGAAATTGACTTCTATCTGTTAACGAGTATCCTTCCGTTAAATTGAAGTGCAGCCCGATGTCGCATTGCAACTGAAAAGGCTTAAGCAAAGAGGCATACTCTTTCCAGAGGGGCGTATTGACGATGCAACTCACTGCGGATAAACGTTGGTTGTCCAGAAGTTTAAGAATCGCCTGGCAAACCGGTGCGGTATAACCATAATCATCAGCACAAAGCGTAATTGATTTCAAACAAGCGCTTCCTGTAGCCCGTATGAAGCGAAATACGGGAGATTAAATTTTAATAAAATCCCGTATTTCGCTTCGCTTCATACGGGCTGCTGAAAGGTTATGTTATCATACCTAATTCAAACCTATGAAAAACACTGTCCCTACAGCTTCTGATTCTCTAGAGCAAACTTCGCCTTGGTTTTGGGCGTTTTGCCTGTTCCACATGGCATTCTTCACACTTCTTCCCGCTTTTATTCGGCCTCAATTGTCCATGGACAGTGTAGAAGGAATCGCCTGGGGGAATCAGTGGCAATGGGGATATAGTAAACACCCATTCTTAGCTCCGTGGCTGACCGCCTTGTTCACTAAAATTTTTCATGCGGTGGATTGGCCTGTTTATTTCGTCAGCCAGCTTATGGTCGTTACCTGTTTTATTGCTATTTGGCGACTCGCCCGTTTTATACTAACGCCAACACAAGCGCTGGTCAGCGTTCTTCTTCTAGATGGTGTTTATATTTATAATACCGGCGCTTTTGAATTTAATCCAAATATCGTGATGCTGGCTACGTGGGCACTAACCGTTTTATTTTTTTACCGAGCACTGACAAAAGACCAATGGTCAGCGTGGGTATGGACTGGCGTAATGGCTGGGCTGGCCATGGATACTAAATACGAATCGATTCTGCTCTATGCGTCGTTGTTTTTATTTCTATTAATCAACCCTATTGGTCGGCGAACGTTAGCCACTTCAAAACCTTATGTAAGCGTCGTTATTGCTCTTTTTGTTTTTATGCCTAATTTAATTTGGCTAATCCAGTATAATTTTGCACCGGTCTATTATGCGAGCGATGAATTAACTTCTCAGACGTCTTTTTGGAGCCGCCATTTTTACTATGCCTTCCGTTTTTTGTATGAAAATATAAGTTTATTAATCCCTCTCTTGGGATTGGCTATACCGCTTTATTTTTGTCAACGCGACAAAGAACAAAAATTAAATTTATTGGACCGACAATTTTTGTGGATAGTAGGCCTAGGCCCTTTTGTTTTAACACTATTATTTTCGGCAATCGGGGGATTTCATTTAGTCAGCCGATGGGGTTATCCCTTTTTTTCATTAAGTGGTCTTTTATTAATCGCGCTAATCAAACCCGTAATCGACAAAAGACGATTACTTCACTTTCTAAGCTTATATCTCATTTTAATCGCTTTTATTCCCATCGGTTATGCTATCTATATGCAAAAACTAACGACTGCTTATAGCAATTTATTTCCCGGTCCGACTTTCTCTCAACGCCTTGAAAAAATTTGGCGGGAACATTATCCCCATCAGCCCTTAGTATACGTTGCCGGTTCACGCGTCCCTCTTTATTACTTAGCCAGTTATGCTCATCCTCAAGCTATCGCCTATTTCGACTGGGATAAGCGGCAAAGCCCTTGGATCAATGAAACAACCCTTAAAAAGGAAGGTGCTTTATTCATTTACTCGGGACCCCATTTTCCGCCGTCTATTTTTAAACGGTATCCCAATTTAATTTTATTGCCGATGCAACGGTTTGCTCCGAATTATTCCAGAAAAAATAAAACCGCTTATTTAATTAGCGTTGCACTTCTACCGCCGGTGAAATATGACAAACACTAATGATCGAATCAATTGTTTAGCTCAAAAGAAATTATTTATTTCTTGTATTGTTCCCTTACACAATGAACAGGGAAATGTACTGCGTTTTTTTCCAGCACTTCGTAACGAAATCGCTCAATATACTGATCAATTTGAAATTATCGCTATTGATGATGGCAGCACGGATCAAACTCGAATTGCTTTGAGTCAACTTTATCAGACGATTCCTGAACTCAAAACAATCTTTCTCTCGCGGCGTTTCGGCAAAGAAAAAGCGATCAGTGCGGGGATCGATTACGTAAAAGGTGATGTTACATTAATTATCGACGGTGACTTTCAACACCCCTTTTCAACCATAAAGGAATTTCTACGTCGTTGGGCTGAAGGTTACGACATGGTTTACGGTATTCGTCATGATCGTAAGCAAGAAGGATGGTTTAAAAAAACCTGTACCGGTTTATTTTACAAATTTACCCAATTCTTTACGGAAGTTCCCATCCCTAAAAACGCTGGTGATTTTCGTTTACTGGACAAAAGGGTGGTTGAAGCGCTACGGGCTTGTCCTGAAAATAATCGCTTTATGAAAGGTCTGTACGCCTGGGTAGGATTCGACTCCGTTGGCGTTGAATTTGAAGTGCAGGCTCGTCAAGCCGGTAAAACATCGTGGAGTTTTAAACGTTTATTCAGTCTCGCTTTACACGGCATCTTTTCATTTTCGGATGTGCCCTTACGTTTTTGGAGCCTTTTAGGTTTTACTATTTCCAGTATCTCCTTTATTTATGCCTTATGGATTATTTTAGATACGTTATTGTTTGGCGTTGATTTGCCCGGTTTCGCCACCATTGTCGTTGCTATTGTATTTTTTGGGGGAATCCAGCTTTTATCGATTGGCATTTTAGGCGAGTACATCGGCCGAATTTTCACCGAAGTCAAACAGCGGCCCCGTTATTTAATCGCAAAGAAACACGGCTTCGATGATTAGGCCCCTCATTCATCACGTTATTTTCTGATTCCTCAGATGCAAATCATTTACCAATAAGACGGTAAAATTAATTAAAAGTGGGGTGAAAATAGATAATACAATCGCATCAAAAACAAAACTTAAATAATGCTGGGCGAGCCATTTTCCATGTAAAGTAGCGGGTGAAACAAAAAGAAATACGAAAATATAAGACGCATATAATGCAAACATCCGCAGCCAATTTCGATAGCCAACCCACTGAGCGCTCTGATAAAAAGCTCGCCATACACTGAGCGTTTTCGTCACTAACAAAGTCCACACTGGGAAAAACAAAACCAAAAAAATCGTTATCGGCAATCCAGCAAATAACAATAATACTAAAGCTTGCACTAACGGATCATGGACAAAAAATCTGGCAGCTAAACTACTTAACAGATAACCAATAAAAAATAGCAAACAAATACCGATAATTAAAATAAAAAATCCTGCGTAAATTAACGACAATTTAGAATAAACAACACGAAAGGCTGGTTTTAAACGAACAGGTGCAGCAGCAAAAATGGAATGTGCCCTATACAGCGCCACCGACCATAAATACACGATTAATAGCGCTATAACAAAAAGCACAATTAAACGGATCCAACGCTCGGCGGGAACACCGCCTAAATAAATAGGCGCGTTTTTAACTATTGCGATTAATAAAATTAACGGAAAAATAGCTTTAAAAATGCGACCATAATATTTAAACGATCGGCTAATTAAATAAGTAAGCGTTTGCGGTTGACTGGGATACAAACTCATGCGGACCATCCTTCGCTAGGCAAAAATCGTTCACCGTATTGTTTTGCTAAGCGTTTTAAAGTTTTCACGACATCGGCCTCTCCACGACTCTTGGCATACTGCATCGGTCCACCCCGAAACGGTGCAAACCCCGTGCCAAATACGATCCCTGCATCGGCTAAATCTTCCTTGTCAATCACTTTCTCATCCAAACATTTCTTGACTTCATTAACGAGTTGCAATATTAACCGGTCGGTTAAATCAGGATTCGTTGATTCGGCTGTAGACTTTGATTCAACACGTCTTCCGTTTTGATAATGATAAAACCCTTGACCCGTTTTAGCGCCTAGATGACCTTCCTTAACCAATGTTTTTAATCGTTCTGAAACTTCGGCATGCTTGTAAAAGTTTTTCAGATGTTGAGCAACAGACAAACATATGTCTAACCCAATCCGATCAGCTAGCTCGATCGGACCTATGGGCATCCCAAAATCAGTTGCCGCTTTATCAATTTGTTCCATGGAAAACCCTTCGTCTAAACAACGGTTCGCTTCTAATAAATAAGCCATTAATGCCCGATTGACTAAAAATCCTGGACTGCTGCTCACCGCCAACGGCAATTTATCAATAGCTCCCACGAACGCTAACGCTTTTTCAGCAATGTCCGCCGATGTCTGCTGACTGCTTGCCACTTCAACCAACGGTAATTTAGCAACGGGATTGAAAAAATGAATAGCCACTAAGCGCTCAGGGTTTTTTAACACCGAACTTAATTCATCTAAAGAAAGACTGGACGTGTTAGTCGCTAAAATAGCCTCGGGTTTTAATTGCGGTTCGATAGCACTTAAAACTTCCTGCTTTACTTTTATATCCTCAAAAACAGCTTCAATAATTAAATCCGCTTTTTTAACGCCCGTTCCTTCCACATCCGGCTCTAATCGGTCCATCGCTGCCTGAATTAAGCGCGGGATTTTTAATTTTTTTTCATAAAGAGCATGCGCCCGCTTTATCGCCGGCGCAATTTTTTCCGCTGATTTATCGTGTAAAGTCACGCGGATGCCGCGAAGCGCACACCAAGCTGCAATATCGCCGCCCATCACACCAGCGCCAATAACGTGAATTTGTTGCGGCAGATAGCGCGTTTTTTTAGCGAGCGACTTCAAGCGTTCTCTTAAAAAAAACAGTCGCACCATGTTGCGACTGCTCTCGGTCATCATTAATTGCGCGATCGACTGAGCTTCTGTGAAGTAGGCTTCTTTGCCAACCCCCTCTTTGATCCAATTATGGACGATGGCGTATGGCGCCAGGTAATGCGTTTTTTCCACTTTTGCAGAGAGTTTTTTATAAAATAACCGCCCTAACCACGGGCGAATATAACTTACATTCGTGTATTTTTCCCATCCTTTCGGTTTATGGACGGGGGGCTTTTGCAAAGCGAAATAACGAGCGGCATTTTCTAAATTACGAAGCGGTACTGCGGCGTCAACCATCCCAAGCTTAGCAGATTTTCTCGCCGGAACTGCTGCACCTGGCAGCATAATTTCCATTGCTTTCGGCGCGCCGATTAATTTAGACAATCGAACGGTACCACCCCACCCTGGATGAATACCCAATTTCACTTCGGGTAATCCAATCAGCGTGGATTCATTATCTTCCGCCACTCGATAGCGACAGGCAAGCGCCACTTCCAAACCGCCGCCTAAACAAAATCCGCTAATCATCGCTACGGTTGGCATGGGCAGCGCTTCGAGCTTATCAAGGACGAGCTGCGCTTGGCGGATTAAATCAAAGGCTTCATTTTTGTTTTTTAAATCGGTAAATTGTTTGATGTCTGCACCGGCGATGAATCCTTTTTTCTTTCCTGATTGAAGGATAACGGCTATGGGATTTTGAGCAGCAATTTCATCGAGCACTTTATTAAATTCAGTAAAAACTTCCCGATTCATTGAATTTACCGATGTATCTTCACGGTCGAGGGTTAACCAAAGAATACCATCTTTATCGGTTTTTATTTTCCAGTGTTTGTAAGTTTGTAATTCCCGCATTTTACTCCCTCGCTGCCATTTCAATTTTAAGCTTCGTCATTCCGCGCAGGCGGGGATGACGAGCTTTAAGTTTTTTAGTCTTTACCACCTGCTTCTCTCTCCAACAACATCGCCCCGCCTTGGCCACCGCCGATGCAAAGCGCAGCGATGCCGCGCTTTGCTTTTTTGCGTTTTAGAATTTCCAATAAATGAAGGACGATTCGCGCGCCGCTCGTTCCCACCGGATGGCCAATGGCAATGGCGCCGCCATCGATATTTAATTTTTCTTCATCTAATTGGCCAACGGCTTTTTCCAGGCCTAAATATTTTTTACAAAATTCCTCGCTAGCCCACGCTTTTTGACAAGCTAAAATCGTGGCCGCAAAAGCTTCATTCATCTCCCAATAATCGATATCTTCAAGCGTTAACCGATTGCGTTGTAACAGGGGAGTCGCCGCAAAAACCGGACCGAGACCCATCACCTCTGGCGCTAAAGCGGCCCATTCAACGTCAACGATTCGACCTAGCACCGGCAGTCGATATTTTTTTACGGCTTTCTCGCTAGCGACAATGACCAAGCTTGCCCCATCGGTGACTTGAGAACTGTTCCCCGCGGTTACTTCTCCAAATTTGCGATCAAAAATAGGTTTTAACTGCGCTAATTTTTTGAGAGAGGTGTCTGGGCGAACACCATCGTCCCGATCATAAAATTTTCCCTCGTCAGTAAAAAGAGGAACAATTTCTTTCAGGTAACCATTTTCTTGCGCGGCGGCCAAACGTTGGTGGCTGCGTAAAGCATAGGCGTCCATGGCTTCACGGGTAATATTGAATTGATGCGCAAGCACCTCAGCCGTTTGTCCCATAATTAATTCACACACAGGATCCGTAAGACCCCGCAATAAGGCGATAATCGGTTTGAAATAATGGGGGCGTAAACGACTCATGACAGTGAATTTGTCACGAAAACTTTTGGCTTGTTGCCAGTCCGCTAACCAATTCACCATTTTTTCATTTAAAATTAAGGGTGCACGGCTCATTGCTTCTGTGCCACCGGCTAAGACAAGATCCGCACGACCTAAAGCGATGTCTTTCATCGCTGAATCAATGGCCTGCATTCCTGAACCGCAATTGCGTTGCACGGTCCAGCCGGGCATATCTTTTCCACAGCCTAAACGCAATGCAATTAACCGCCCGATATTGGCCTCGTTTTCGCTCTGCATGATGCAGCCCATAATGACTTCGTCAAAATCAGTCCGATCAAACGGCTGGCGATTTAATAACGCGCGCCCCGCAGCGACGGCTAAATCAGACGCTGAAAAAGGACCGGGCTTTCCGCGCGCTTTGATAAAAGGCGTACGCGCTCCGTCGACGATGTAGATTGGTTTTGCCATTTATGATTTCCCTCTCAGTTCTGAGAATAATGATTAACTCACCTATCATCGGAGCAGAGGAGGGGAATCCAGGCGCACCTGCGATGCGCTACGCACGTTGTGCGCTAGATCCCCGCCTTCGCGCATAGGCGTCAACTTAAGTATAAAACTCTAATGACTGTAAAGTTGATGCTTTCTTTCGCCTTGCTCCTTTCAAAGCTCCTTGCTACAACGGATCTATCATTACCCACTCGTGGTGAAGCGTGAAAAAACTTAAAATCCCTCGTCCTCCCGCGAGGCCGTCTGCTGTAGTATTGAAGCATACAAAACCTTCACGGCCGAGTCGGGAGGACAGGGGGCTAAGAAAAGCAACGATGTCGCTTTTCTTAGCCTTTTAGCTTAGATTCCCGTGACTTCGGCCGTGAAAGCCCTCGATTCTTTGTCTATCGACAGACGGCCTACGCACGGGAACGACGGACATTTCTCAACTACTTAATATCCCCCCTTTACCTCGCTCCCTTAAGTTGACGCCTATGCGCCTGCGCGGGGATGACGATTACTGCTTTTAAAATTCATCCACTTGCAATACATCCCAATAAAGTACAGCAAAAGCTTGCAATTTATCCCGTTCCTCAGATGACAATCGACCGGCTTGATAAGTCGCTTCAATGCGAGTCGATAAATTCCCTCTCATCCCGTGAATTTTTTTCCACAATGGCTTCACGTTTTGCCATTCTTGAAACGCCTTTTCAAGGCGTCCGACGGCTTCTTTTTCATTGCCAATATAACAATATCTCGTTAATCGGTCACGCACTTCACTAGGATGTTGCATTTTGTCCGCAACGGCGAGGGTAGTTTGATCATTCGGCGGCGAATAAGCGCGCCCCCAGGGAAAAACCAAACGACGCATTAAAAAACCTTCCCATCGCTTCGGAAAATTCCTAAATAATTCATCAAAAGCCCGCTGGATTTCAGATAAACAATAATCGAGTGACCATTTTACAAACGGCCAATCGTCAATAGGCTCTGCGTTGTCGTGATCATATTTGATCACCGCGGATGCCAAATAAAGATAACCCACTATATCGCTTAATCGCGCTGTCAACGATTCTTTTAGCTTTAATTCGGCACCAAGAGCTAACAGTGTTACATCTCCAACCACATTTAACGCGCAACTCATTCGCGTCAATTGTCGTAAATAATTTTTCAGCCGCGTTTTTCTGCGAATAACAATTCCACGTCCGCCGCTAATTCCATAAAAAATAAGTCGGCATAAGTTAGTTGCAAACAATCCAATGTGTTTTAGTAACAATCCATTAAATTCCGACGGGTCAGCTTTTTGCGCCGCGATTAATTCTTTTCCTAAATAAGGATGACAGCGCAACACCCCTTGCCCAAAAATAATTAAATTACGAGTTAAAATATTGGCGCCCTCTACAGTTATGCTGATGGGCACCGCTTGATAGACCAAGCCTAAATAATTACGTGGCCCTAACTGAATACCACGCCCCGCGTGAATATCCATGGCATGGTTAAGGGCTTTTCGGCCTAATTCAGTTAAATAATATTTGGCGATGGCCGAGGCAATCGAAGGGTGTAAACCCTCGTCCACCGCCTGCGCTGAAAATATTCGTGTTGCTTCACATAAGAACGTAATTCCGCCGATTTGCGCGAGCGAAAACGCAATTCCTTCAAAATCCCCGATGGGGCGTTTAAATTGATGACGGATTTGTGCATAAGCACCACTGGTTAAAAAACTTAATTGAGCTCCTGCCGTTGCAACGCCAGGCAAAGAAATCCCTCGCCCTAAAGATAAACATTCCATCATCATCCCCCACCCTTTCCCTAACGCGGGTTTCCCGCCAGGAATAAAATCAAATGGGATAAACACATCTTTACCACGAATGGGGCCGTTTAAAAAAGCTAAATTAAGTGGTTTATGACGAGCGCCTCTTTTAATCCCGGGCCTATCCGCGGGAATTAATGCAACGGTGATGCCGATGTTTTCTTCGTCACCCAATAAATGATCAGGATCAGATAATTGAAAAGCGACGGCAATAAGAGTGGCAATCGGTGCGAGGGTAATGTAGCGTTTATCCCAATTTAATCGAATACCTATAACGTTTTGGTCGTTATAATTCCCGCGACAAACGACTCCTGTATCAGGAATATTAGTGGCATCGCTGCCAGCCTCCACTGCTGTCAGCGCAAAGCAACCAATTTCTTCGCCTTTTGCTAATCGCGGTAAATAATAGCGTTTTTGTTCTTCAGTCCCGTAATGGGACAAAAATTCTGCCGGACCAAGCGAGTTCGGCACCATAACGGTGATCGCTGCAGCAATGCTTCGAGAGGCGATTTTAGTAACAATAGAAGAATGAGCGAGTGCAGAAAATTCACGTCCCCCGTATTTTTTAGCGATGATTAATCCCCAAAAACCTTCTTGCTTAATATAATTCCACACAGTTGCGGGTAAATCGCCGTCTTGCTGTAATTGCCAATCATTTATTAGCTGACATAACGTTTCTGTCTGATTATCGATAAAGGCTTGTTCTTCTTGAGTGAGCGTTGGTTTTTTTAGAGCAAATAATTGCTCCCAATCGGGATTGCCACTAAAAAATTGCTTCTCCCACCAGGTATCACCGGCTTGTAAAACTTCACGCTCAATTTGAGAAATCGGCGGTAACTGCTGGCGAAAGCGTGTTAGCAATCCCATAAAATGACTTCACCGATATTGCTGTTCAAGGTAATGGAAGACAGCGCGCAAAGCCATCGCTTCTCCCCCGATCGGCCGTCCAGGCAAGTCCTCTAAATTCCACGCAAAAATATCAAAATGCGCCCACGGAATTTGATCGGAGACAAAATGCTGTAAAAATAAAGCGGCGGTAATGGCGCCAGCCATGCGGTTTTGTGAACTGTTGGTGAGGTCAGCTACCTCACTTTTTAAATAATTCCGATAAGGCTGAAACAAAGGCAATCGCCACAGTGGATCGTCAGTTTTAAGCGAGGCGTCGATCAACGCTTGCGCCAGTGAATCTTGATTAGCAAATAACGCGGGTAAATTCGGCCCAAGCGCTATCCGCGCAGCACCGGTGAGTGTAGAAAAGTCGATGATCAAATCGGGATCTTCTTTCACCGCTTCCGCTAAAGCATCCGCCAGGACAACTCGGCCTTCCGCATCCGTATTGGTAATTTCGATTGTTTTCCGGGCGCGAGTTTGCACCACATCGCCAGGGCGATAGCTTCGACTTCCAATGGCGTTTTCCACGGCGGGAATGAGTAAGCGTAAACGCACGGGCAATTGTTGCAGCATGATCATCCGAGCCAGCCCTAAGGCATGCGCCGCGCCCCCCATGTCCTTTTTCATTAAGAGCATACCCCCGGGGGTTTTTATATCTAAACCACCGCTGTCAAAACACACTCCTTTGCCGACTAACGTCACTTTCGGGGCTTTAATATCGCCCCATTTTAGATCGATTAACAGTGGCGGCCGGCTGCCAGCACGGCCAACGGCGTAAATTGCCGGAAATTCGGTTTCAAGGTCTTTGCTTTCGATTATTTTGACTTTTGCTTCAAATTCCTTCGCCACATGCTTAACCGCTTGTGCTAATTCCGATGGCCCCATGTCTTCGGCGGGCGTGTTAATTAAATCGCGAATTAAATAAATCGTCGTCAACCAATCGGTCACCCGTTTTCGGTGCGCTTGTGGTAAAAACAATTTTGCTAAATAAGGGGATCTTTTCCGGTAGGCATTAAACTGGTAACTGCCTAGCCCAAAGGCGAGCAAAGCGCGTTCATAATATTCATCATCTTCAAAATCATCCCGATTTAGCTGAAAGGCTCCCGGAGGCAAAACTTTCGACAACCCCCCGAAGTCCCAACTGTATTCGTAATCACTCACACCGAGCAAAACCCGCTGCAAGGCGCCCGTGGATTCCGGAATAGAGCAAATAGTACCCGCCAACCCTACAAATCCACTTGCTTTCACCCATTGTTGGGTACGGGCATCTTGCGTATCTAACCAATCCGGCAACTCATCCGGCATCATGGGTTGAATCGGTATGAAATTCTTTTTCTTTTCAGTGAGATAGCAATCAGCCACCGATGGCTCCTGGATATGAAGTAATTGTATAATGGTATATTACTTCACGTGAGAGCACAAAGCTCGTTGGGATTTAGGCGATTTATAGAATCGCTCTTTCTAAAAAAGAAAAAAAATAGAAATAGGATTGCCAGAATCCTCTAAATAAATAGCGAGGTAAAATTCTATTTATTTTTCAATAAGATAAAACACTTGCTACTTTGGTTTTTCGAAACGGACAAAAGGGAAAAGTTCTCTTTCTCAAATTGATCAAAATTTGAACTTTTTTGAAAAATTTGTTATTCTCCTGAATCGAGAAATCTATAAATTTATAAGAAAAAGATGATTAAAAAACTCTTATTAATTCCAGCTTTATTAAACATTCCTTTTTATTCCGCTTTTGCAAATATGCACATGGACTTCGACAATTTTAGTCCGGACAAAACGCCTATAGTTAAGGTAGAAAGCAATATTGAGGGCAACATTTGGCATCTAGGTAAAAAAATATATCCAGGACATTCATTTCCAATACCATACGGTGTACAGGAACCCGCGGACCTCACCCATGACGGTGGCGACGGAGATGCTTATCTTTATGTCATCTGGAACGGAAAAACTTGTGAACTACACGCATCTTACGGCATTTTTGATAACTATTCGCTAGATAAAAGTGGGGATGATTGCTCCTTTTTAAATATAGATGGCGATAGGTATGTCTACATTGACCAATCAAAAATGAATGACAGCTTAAGTACGAAACTCACCTAGTCCGTAGGTTGGCAAACCAATCAGACCAACTAATCGCATTCCCCTGCCTATAAGGTCAGAAAAATCCAACCTAATTGTTTAAAAACGGATCCTATCGGTAAACAAAATGAAGGGTTCGCTAAAGATTTGAACCCGTCTCGGCAAGCAGTTACAATCTCCTCCACTATTTAGTGACCGTGAAATCGAAATAGTGATGTAGCCGATAGGAGACCTTATGAATAACGTGCATGCCTACAAACGACGCATTGGCCCGATCGGTTTAATGATGTCAGCGGTCAGCGCCATGATCGGGTCGGGGTGGTTATTTAGTTCGTTGTACGTGGGTCGTTTAGCAGGTCCTGCATCCATACTTGCCTGGATATTCGGGGGCATCTTAGTCATGATAGTGGCCCTCACTTACGCAGAAATAGTGACTATGTTGCCTATCACCGGAGGCAGCACGCGCTTCCCCCAATTAACGCACGGTACGTTTGTAAGTCTTTTTTTTGGGTGGATTACCTGGTTTACCCTAATGACCGCTCCCGCTATCGAAGTGCAAGCCATGATTCAATACGCGGCGAATTACTGGCCCACTTTAATTCGGCATCATGGGGCGGGAATGCATGGATTAAGCCCGCTTGGGTATCTGATTGCCACACTCATGATGATCGGTTTTAGTTTAATTAATATTTATTCCATTCGTTTAATTACACGGCTCAATAACATTTTCTCTTTTTGGAAATTAATTATTCCCGTTTTGACGGCGATTGTATTGATGGTCGTGGCCTTTCATCCCAATAATTTTAATAATCCTCACTATGGCGGATTTATGCCTAATGGCTGGAAAGGCGTTTTTGCCGCATTGGCAACGGGCGGTATTTTGTTTGCTTTTAATGGTTTTAAACAAGCCGTGGAATTAGCCGGTGAGGCGGAAAATCCAAATCGAACCGTAATTATCGGCATTCTCGGTAGTTTAATCATCGTATTGATTATTTATTTATTACTGGAAATCGGCTTTATCGGTGCGCTAAGCCCCGAGAGTTTATCCAAAGGCTGGTTTTTCGTGCATTTTATTGGCGATGCGGGCCCCTTAGCGGGTTTATTAATGACTTTTGGTGTTACATGGATGGCCATTCTTTTGTATATCGACGCCATGATCGCCACCAGCGCCGCTGGGCTTGTTTATAGTACGAGCTCCTCGCGAACCCTCTACGGTTTAAGCGCCAACCGCCAATTACCTAAATTCTTACAAGAAGTGAACGAACGCGGTATTCCCGCTAAAGCGGTGTTCGTGAATTTTATTGTTGGGATGACATTTTTTCTGCCTTTCCATGGCTGGTATGCCATGGCTGAATTTATGTCCTCCATTATCGCCTTATCTTATATCACCGGCCCGATTTGTTGTTTGTCTTTACGTTATCAACTGCCGGAACATAAGCGTGTTTTTCGTTTACCGTTAATCACCGTCTGGAGTTTTTTTGGTTTTTATATTTGCACACTCATTGTTTATTGGGCCGGATGGAGTGTCGTTTCTAAACTGGGATTGAGTCTTTTTATTTCTTTTATGCTTTTTGTGGTTTACCGTTTGTTTTCTAAACGCCCGCGCGGTATTCACATGAATTGGCGCGCTGCGACATGGATGTGGCCCTATTTAGTGGGATTAAATGTGATTTCTTATTTAGGTTCTTACGGCGGCGGTATTAATAAAATTCACTTCGGTTGGGATTTTCTATACCTTGCTATTTTATGTTTTTGTTGTCTTTATTTGGCGGTTACCTTCCGAGCCAGCGACAAACACGTTGCGGAGACCCTTGTCCGCTTCGAAGAGGAAGTCAAGACGGGCATTCCCTCAACGGTGCCAGATGAAGAATTTGAAAACCCCTCGCTGGTCAGGAAAGAGGTCTCCTACATTGATTAATTAACTTGAATTCTGGATAAATGAAAAAACTGTATTTAAAAACACATGGCTGTCAAATGAATGAGTACGATTCTGCAAAAATGGCAGACGTGCTTAAGTTCTCCCATGGTTTAGAATTAACTGAAGACCCCGCCGTTGCTGACGTTTTTTTACTAAATACTTGCTCAGTCCGCGAGAAAGCGCAGACTAAAGTCTTCTCAGAGCTAGGTCGCTGGCGTCCGTTTAAAGAAAAACGTCCTCACGTCGTCATCGGAGTGGGCGGCTGTGTCGCTAGTCAAGAAGGAGAAACTATCTTAAAACAAGCGCCCTTTGTTGACATCGTTTTTGGTCCACAAACCTTGCATCGCCTGCCTGATCTTTTGGATTCCGTTATTCAAAAAAGAAAATCGGTAGTGGACATTACCTTCCCCGAAATTGAAAAGTTCGACCGCTTACCACAGCCTCGTGCAGAGGGACCAAGCGCTTTTGTTTCGATTATGGAAGGATGCAGCAAGTACTGTACTTTTTGCGTGGTCCCTTATACCCGCGGTGAAGAAATCAGCCGGCCATTTGATGATGTGATTGCTGAAGTCGCCAGTTTGTGTGAACAAGGAGTGCGAGAAATTACTTTACTCGGGCAAAATGTAAATGATTATCGCGGGCTAATGCACGATGGACAGGTAGCGGATTTGGCATTATTGATCCATTACTTAGCCGCTATGGATAACATTGAGCGAATCCGTTTTACCACCTCTCATCCTTCAGCCTTTTCTGAAAATCTAATTGACGCTTATGCAGAAGAGCCCAAGCTCGCCAATCACCTGCATCTCCCCGTTCAAAGCGGGTCGGACCGTATTCTCGCCGCGATGAAGCGCAACTATACCGTCCTCGAATACAAATCGAAAATTCGCAAGCTTCGAGCGGTACGCCCGGATATTAGCCTTTCTTCTGATTTCATCATCGGTTTTCCTGGGGAAACCGACGCGGATTTTGAGGCAACGATGAATTTAATCCATGACATGGGTTTTGATCATTCGTTTAGTTTCATCTACAGCCCTCGTCCCGGCACACCGGCGGCTCAATTACCGGATGATGTGCCCATGGCTGTTAAAAAAGAACGTTTGGCCATTCTTCAAAATCGCATCAATGCGAAAGCGGCTGAAATCAGCCAGTCGATGGTCGGTACCCAGCAACGCATCTTAGTCACGGGACCCTCCAAAAAATACCCTGATCAATTGAGTGGCCGCACAGAAAATAATCGGGTCGTTAATTTTAATGGCGATACCCCATTGATTGGGCAGATGGTCACGATTAAAATTAAAGAAGCTCGCCCTTATTCACTCTGGGGTGAGATTTGTTAAGGATAACCTTTTGGATATTTCTGAATCAACGCGACGATTAGAATTAACGCCTCACGATAATAAACGCCTAGCGAAGCTTTGCGGGCAATTCGATGAGAATTTACACTTTATCGAACGCCACCTCGGCGTGGAAATCAACAATCGGGGCAGTGATTTTGAAATTATTGGCATCCCTAAATCAGTGGACAAAGCTGCAGAAGTGTTAAAATCTTTATACAAAGAAGCCGCCTATCGCCGAAGTATTACGCCGAATGAAGTGCTAATACGCATCCGCGAAACCCAATATCCTGAATCCGAAACAAAACATAAAGAAAAAGTTAACGACTATGAGCTTAAAACACACCAGCTCCGCGTTAAAGCACGCACGCCTAATCAACAACATTACCTTAATGCGATACAAAAATACGATATTAACTTTGGCATCGGTCCTTCCGGGACGGGTAAAACTTTTTTAGCCGTCGCCTGTGCAGTATCCGCTTTAGAAAAAGAAGAAGTCTCGCGCATTGTGCTAACACGACCGGCGGTAGAAGCCGGTGAAAAACTCGGTTATTTACCCGGCGATCTTACACAAAAAATTGATCCGTATCTGCGCCCTTTATACGACGCGTTGTTTGAAATGATTGGTATTGCGAAAGTTAGTCAACTTTCCGAAAAAGGGATTATTGAAATCGCTCCTCTCGCCTATATGCGCGGTCGAACGCTCAATGATTCTTTTGTTATTTTAGATGAAGCGCAAAATGCAACGCGAGAACAAATGAAAATGTTTTTGACCCGTATCGGCTTTGGGTCGAAAGCCGTTATTACGGGAGACATTACGCAAACGGATTTACCGAAAACGACGGAATCGGGATTGCGACATGCCATTACTTTATTGCGTGACATCGACGAAATTCAATTTACCTTTTTTAAATCAAATGATATCGTTCGGCATCCGGTGGTCCAGCGGATTATTGAAGCTTATGAGGAAGAAAACGCCGAATGATCTCTATTGATGTGCAGCACGCGACGCAATTCGAAGATCTTCCGAGTCTTTCAAACATAGAGCAATGGGTCGAAACGGCATTACAATTTATCGTCACGGATAAAAATAAATCGGCGTTAACTATTCGTTTTATTGATAAAGAAGAAAGCACTGAATTAAATGAGCATTACCGACATAAAAAAGGCCCTACGAATGTTTTGTCCTTTCCGGACGAACCCATTCCGGGTTTTCCTTCGGAGTCATTCGGGGATTTAGCGATCTGCGCGCCACTAGTGGCCGAAGAAGCTCACGCGCAACATAAGACTACAGAAGCTCATTTTGCTCATTTAATTACCCATGGCTTTTTACATTTGTTAGGGTATGATCATGTTGAAAATGAGGACGCTGAGGAAATGGAAAATTTGGAAATAAAAATTTTATCGCAGCTTGGATTCGAAAATCCGTATGAAGAATAATCGAGAAATACCCTTACAATCGCAAGAACGTGATCCCTCCTTTTTAAGAGGCACTTTGATCCCGTGGATAATTTGTCTTCTCGCTGCCCTATTTTATTTCTATGATTTCTTTCTTCGCGTCACGCCCAGCGTGATGATCCACCCTTTAATGGATCAATTCAACGTTGGAGCGCCCACGATTGGGTTTATTTCGGCTTTTTATTATTATGCCTATACGCCTTTGCAAATCCCTTCCGGTGTTATCATGGACCGGTATAATCCCCGCTGGGTACTTACCTTGTCCGCGCTTTTATGCACCGTTGGCGCTTTCGTTTTTGCTACTTTTCTGAGTTTACCGGCTGCTTTTTTCGGCCGCATCCTGATGGGGGTGGGATCCGCCTTTGGTTTTATTGGCGCCTTAAAATTAGCGGCCTTATGGCTTCCCAAAAAACATTTTGCTTTATTTGCGGGCATCGCTACCGCGTTAGGTACCATCGGCGCTGTGGTTGCGGATATTCTCTTGTCGCGAGTCGTGGTCGTTTTGGGTTGGCGGCAAGCCGTTTATTTGACTGTTTATGTCGGCATTGGTTTGACGGTTTTGTTATTTTTATTGATTCGCGACAAGCCTTCTTGGGTAGTTCAAGTCCCTCGCAGTTATTTCTCCTGGAAACACACGTGGGGACGTGTACTTGAATTATTAAAAAATTGGCGTTTCTGGATGGCCGGTTTTGTGGGGTGTTTTCTCTTTTTGCCCATTTCGGTATTTGCTTCGTTATGGGGCGTTAATTTTATGATTCAGGCCTACCATTTGCCCCCGGCCGAGGGCGCCACCGCGGTTGCTTTATTGTTTATCGGCAGCGCTCTGGGTTTTCCCTTTGCCGGCTGGTTTTCAGACCGCATCCAAAATCGTCGCGTACCTCTTTTCATAGGAATCAGCAGCACTTTCGTCTTGACCCTTATTCTCATTTACGTTCCAGGCTTACCCCTTTCAGTGGCTTTAAGCTTGCTGTTTTTAATTGGATTCTGCGTGGGACCACAAGCGTTGATATTTGCGATCGCCAGAGAAATCAGTCCACCACGCTCCACCGGTATTTCCACGGCCGCCACGAATTTCATAGTGACCATTGGAGCAGCGATCTTTCAGCCGCTCATTGGTTATTTACTCGTCCTTTGTTGGCCAGGCACTCAAACGCTGGCAGGAACCCCCTTTTATACAGTTCAAAACTATCAGTTCGCGCTTTTTGTTTTGCCGGCGTTGTTATTCATCGCCTTTCTTATGATGTTCGCCGTGCCAAAAACCGCTTGTCAGAAATTGTACGACCAACGTCACCTGACGGATTAATTATGACACGTAGCTGCTATAATAACCTTCTAAATTAATTACTTGCGAGAAACAATGAACGAAGATCCCCACCCTCACCGATCCTGGCTGGAACGTTTAAGCCATGCTTTACTTTGGGAACCCAAAGACCGCGAACAACTCATTGAACTCTTACATGACGCCAAAGAACGTAATCTTTTGGACCAAGATGCGCTGGCGATGATAGAAGGTGTATTGAGGGTTTCTGAAAAGAAAGTGCGCGATGTGATGATTCCTCGCGCCCAAATGGTTGTTGTTGACCACGATGCTACACCGCAATCAACATTACCTATTATCATCGAATCCGCGCATTCCCGCTTTCCCATCATTAGCGAAAGCCGCGACGAAGTCATCGGTATTTTATTAGCCAAGGATTTATTGCAATACACCGTAGGAGAAAAGCAAGCGAAAGCCCAAATCAAAGATCTCGCGCGTCCCGCTATTTTTATCCCGGAAAGTAAACGTTTGGATGTTTTGCTAAATGAATTCCGGTTAAAGCGCTACCATATGGCCATCGTGGTAGACGAGTATGGGAGCGTCTCCGGTTTAATCACTATCGAAGATGTTCTCGAGCAAATTGTAGGCAGCATTCAAGATGAAACGGACATTGTTGAAGAAGAACCTATTACCAAACTTAATCCTAAAGAATTTACGGTTAAAGCCTTAACGCCTATCGATGTTTTCAATAATTATTTTGGGACCAAGATTAATGATGAAGATTTTGATACAATTGGCGGCTACGTAATGCAACAAATCGGACACTTACCGAAAAGAGGCGAATCCATCGTAATTGATTCCATGAAAATAACCGTCATGCTAGCTACTAAACGAAGTATTCAATTGCTGCATTTAACGAAGAAAACCGAAAATGAATAGTGTTCTTGCACTAATAGCCGGGGCAATTTTGCCGCTCGCTTTCGCGCCGTTTAACTGGTTCCCTATCGCTTTTGTTTCTCCCGCGATTTTACTTGCCGTTTGGTTACGTTCGCGACCACTCGTCGCATGGTGGCGGGGTTGGCTTTTCGGATTTGGTTTTTTTGGGGCGGGTGCTTCGTGGGTATACGTCAGCATTCATCATTTTGGCAATGCCAATGTCCCTTTAGCTGTTTTGATTACCGTTCTGTTTGTTTTTGTACTGGCTTTATTTATTGCTTTCCAAGGGCTCTCCTTTTCCTTATTTTTTAGAAAAAGAAAAGCGGCATTGACGGCTTTATTTGCTTTTCCAGCATGGTGGGTTGTTTGGGAATGGCTGCGCAGCATATTGTTCACTGGATTCCCTTGGCTTTTTTTGGGTTACAGTCAAATTAATTCTCCTCTAAAAGGTTTTGGACCTCTCTTTGGCATTTATGGTATTTCACTCATTGTGGCTTTTATCAGCGGATGTATTTATCTTCTTGTTACCTCTAAAAAGCTTAATAAAAAGATAATGTGCCTTATTCTCATAATCCTACCTTTTATCGTGGGTTGGGTTTTGACTTTTATTCCTTGGACGCGCCCGGGTTCAGAATCCGTTCGGGTAGGATTAGTTCAAGGAAACATAGGCCAACGATTGAAATGGGACCCCGACACCCTTTATTCCACTTTGCATACGTATTATTCTGAAACACAGAAAAATTGGGACCACGGCATCATCGTTTGGCCAGAAGCTGCTATCCCTATTTACCCCCAACAAGTTTCCGTTTTTCTTCAAGCTTTGGATAAAGAAGCCAAACAACATAATACGGCTTTAATGACAGGCATTCCCATTTATCATGAAAAAACAAACAAAGTGTTTAATGGACTAATGGTTCTCGGCGATGGCCACGGCCTTTATTTAAAGCGACATTTGGTTCCTTTTGGAGAGTCGTTCACTTCGTCAAAAATATGTAACCTCCTTATGAAATATTTTGATATTCCGATGTCCGACTTAAGCCCCGGCCCTGAAGATCAAGAACCCACGGTTGTTAAAGGTATTCCATTTGCGCCGTTTATTTGCTATGAAATCGCTTACCCTACTGAAGTGCTAAACCATTTGTCTAACAAGCAATTTATCGTTGTGGTCAATGATGATAGCTGGTTCGCTGGAACCATCGCCCCTGCACAACAATTGCAAATTGCCCAAATGCGAGCGCTCGAAACGGAGCGTTATTTACTCTATAGCACCAACACCGGCATTACCGCCATTATCAGTCCCGAAGGAAAAATCGTAAAATCCGCCCCGCAGAATCAACGACTCCTATTAACCGGCCAAATTAAACCAGTCACCGGGAAAACCCCTTTAATGAGGTGGAATTATTATCCTGTAGTAGGAATAATTATCATTTTCCTGTTATTAACCTTTCTTTAAGCCGTAGGTTGGGCTGAGCTTGCGAAGCCCAACAAAAAAGGAAGAAAACCGGCAATACTCAAACATTCATCATTACATTGCTAAAGGTATTTTGCCTGCCAATTGGGTTGTTATAGAATTAAATTTTGCACTGTTGGGCTTCGCAAGCTCAGCCCAACCTACGGACTAATATTCAAATAGAAATATGCTATACTGAGATAAATTCGGGGCATCAGGAGGATAAAGATGAAACTTAAGTTAATTTCATTAGTTTTTCTTTCAATATGTAGCACAATCGCATACGCATACGTGTTCAATATAAGTAACGATGGAGCCTCGCCTTTGACTCTCAAGCCAACTGCGGAATTAGCGAAAGCAACTTTTTGCGGGAATCCGGAAGTTAATCCTATTCAAGCCAAGGGTTCAAGCAACATCACTTGCGGATCGCATTATGACCGTGGGGATCTTTATATGTATTACTCTAACAGTCAGAAGGTTGGCATCGGTCTTGATGTAGGCGAACACTCACCGGATAACTGGTGCCAAAAACCAGGAGTGGAAGGGATATCATGGAATAAATTTTCGGCTTCTGGAATTTATTGCACTTGCAGAGAAGACAGAAAAGCGCAATCTATCTTTATTAGGTGCTCTGATTCACCCGATCAATAAGCTTCTTACTTTATTAGATTTTGTTTATCCCTAAAACCCGTAGGTTGGGCTGAGCTTGCGAAGCCCAACAAAAAGGAAGAAGACTGGCAATACTCATCTGTTATAGAATTAAATTTTATGCTGTTGGGCTTCGCAAGCTCAGCCCAACCTACGGGATTACGGTCGAAATTCTACTTCCATTGACAATGGGATAAAATCAAGATATGATTCCATTATCAATGGGGTTAATATGGCGACGATCTCTGCACACTTGCTTAAAAATATCATTTCTGACCAGAGAGAAGAAGAAAGCATTCCTCTTAATTACTATCACCGAAGTGCGGAGAAAAAATTAGAACCTTTAGTAAAAAGTAAAGAAGTTACTGTAATCATGGGAGTTCGGCGCTGTGGTAAATCCGTCTTGATGCACAGTGTCCGAGTGAAAGCTAAAGAACAAGATTATTATTTCAACTTTGAAGATGATCGTTTAGCAACGTTCACTAACGATGACTTTCAGTTGCTTTATGAAGTTTTTTTAGAATTATATGGTGAACAAAACACTTTTTATTTTGATGAAATACAAAATATTCCCGGTTGGGAAATGTTTGTTCGACGATTATATAACGGTGGTAATAAAATTATAATCACAGGTTCAAATGCAACTTTATTTAGTGAGGAGTTAGGGACTCGATTAACTGGTCGTTACATGGATATCAGTATTTATCCATTTTCTTTTTATGAGTTCGTGCATTATGAAGATTCTAATTTACTGGATCAAAAGAATCTATCAACTAAGCAAACTAGTAAAATTAAACAATTATTCAATAAATACTGCACCTATGGTGGAATACCAGAATATGTAAAAAATCACCAGATAGATTATTTACATACTTTGTATGAAAGCATTCTCTATCGAGATATTGTTTCCAGATATAAATTACCAAATGCTATCGCTTTAAAAAAACTTGTTTTTTTCCTTTCCAGCAATTGCAGTAAAGAAACAACATACGTTGCATTACAAAAATTATTGGGGCTCGGCAGTTCTACTACCGTGTCGGATTATTGTAGTTACCTTGAAAATAGCTATTTATGCTTTTTTCTTAACAGATACAGTTTATCTGTAAAAGCTCAATTATTATCACCTAAAAAAGTTTATTTTGTTGATCATGCATTAGCAAAAATACTTGGTTTCTATTTTAGTGATGATTATGGAAGGGTGTTGGAAAATATCGCATTTATTGAATTAAAACGACGATATAAAGCAATTTATTATCATAAAGCTGAGAAAGAATGTGATTTTCTGGTTCAGGAAGGAATAAAAATTATTAAAGCGATTCAAGTTTGCCAAACGCTTTTCGATCCCAACACTAAAAAAAGAGAAATAGACGGACTCCTTGAGGCTTTAGAAAGCTACAATCTCAAAGAAGGTTATATTTTAACTGAAAGTGAAGAAGGTAATGAAACCACTATCAAAGGCAATAAAAAATATCAAATTCATATACTACCATTATGGAAATGGTTGCTGACTTAAATCAATGAGCCTGTAGGTTGGGCTGAGCTTGCAAAGCCCAACAAAAAGGAAGGAGACTGGCATACTCATCTGTTATAGAATTAAATTTTATGCTGTTGGCCTTCGCAAGCTCAGCCCAACCTACGGGTTTTAACAAATGTATTGGTTATGAATATATCTTTAGCAAAAAAATTCGCTTTTTTTATAGTTACTTTGATCCTATCCATGAAGGTATGTGCATTACCTACTTTATTGCCCGTTCCCCATAATTTAATTGCTTTCAACTCTCCAGCCGGAATTAAACTCTTCAATAAGAGCCAACACAAAACAGCGTTCTGGGAGCTGATACCGTATTTTACGACTGAAAAAGGGGTGGCATTCTGCGGGGTTGCGGCAAGTGTCATGGTCTTAAATGCTGTCAACATTAAACCCGATAACTCCCTCTCACTCACCTTTTTACATCTTTAACCAAGATAATTTCTTTACAGAAAGTGTTTTAAAAGTCATTACACCGGCTGAAATCAATTCAAAAGGTGCTACCTTATCTCAAATTGCTCAATCGTTAAAAACTTTTAATATTTTTGTAAAAATGTATCACGGCAGAGAGGAAGGAATGGACAAAAAACTATTTCGGAGATTGGCCATCGGTGCCGTTAGTTCATCCCATAAGTTCATTATTGTTAATTTTTGTCATAAATATATAAAGGAACAGGGTTGCGGTCATTTTTCGCCATTAGCCGCTTATAATGCAAAAGCAGATCGATTTTTATTACTTGATGTTGCTCGCTATAAATATCTTCCTGTTTGGATTAAAACAGATGAATTGTATCAATCACTAAGCAAAGGTAATGATCCAGTCGCCCACAAGTCAAGGGGATTTATCATCGTATCTTCAAAAGGGTAACTGTTTTTACTTTATTTTCGGCTTCACACTCGAAGTCGGAGTCATAGGAATATTCTGCGACTTTTGAGCAGACGATAATTTTAAATACGATGTCGCCGACGGAATTTCACCCCGTGTGAAAATCAAATTGGGATCGGCGATAAGAACCCCTTCCCGAGTAGGGCTTGCTCTTCGTATGCCGATGAGACCGGCAAACCCCATTTTGGATTTACGTTTAAGTGCATCGGGATATTCTGAAAAAAGCTGTTCAAATCGATAATCAATACCGCTTAATTTTGTAAGACCGAATAAATTTCCAAATTGTTGGTAGACGGTAAATAAATTCACAGGTACATTGACATGCAAATCAATGTATTGCTTAAATATCCCTGTTTTCTCCAAGAAAACGCCCTCCGGAATGACGTGCACCCCTGCATCGGAAGTGTTTACTTTAATCTGATTAGTTGCTAATGCTTCCTTTAACCAATTCAAAAAAGCATCAGCATGAGCGGTAGCTGGGGAGTCCTGCAAATTTACTGGCAACGCCGGCAGGGTATTAAATAACCCATCGATATTTTTATGTTTAAATAATTGCAAAACATGTTCAAAACGCCCTCCGCCTTCACCCTCATCATCGCGTAAGGCTTGCATCCAATCGGAAAAAACACGCATGTCGCTCGTCAGCCATAAAAACCCTTCATCAGGCAATAATTGGCGCACTAAAATAGGGGTGATTGAGGGAATATTACGCTGATAATACGACGAAAGCGGCATAATTTTATAATGTTTTGTTTCTACGTCATCGATTAACGGCCCGCTAAAAGGATTCCATTGTTTAATAAAATTGCCTTCCTCGTCAGTAATGAAAATTTTCTGATTGACAACCGCATGGGCTACTTCAAGCAATAATCCCGCTGAAAATAGGGCATAGCGCTCCAGCGGTGTGGCTTCGGGGTGATTCTGAATGTAGTGATTCAAAGAATTAACCCCCCGCAGCAAACCTTCATTCATTAAACTGCATAAAGGCTCGTCCAATCGAATCGGCAATACCTGGACGAATTCCACAAACCGGTACACCAAGGCTTCGTATAACTGAGCATACTGCTCTGTCGGCAATAAACTTAACGTTTCTATTTGCTGTAGGAGAAATTGGTAACGCCCATTCTTAAGTAATCCTGCGGCTGAAAATACCGGCACTAACATGCCGGGTTTGTAAAACTGATTCTTAGAGGTTTGATCATGATTTGATCTGATAAACATGGCCTCCCCCTTTTTTAATTTTTCTTTAAGAATAAAGGGTTGCCTCCTAAGGAGTCAACTTTTGATCATATTTAATATTTCCTTAAGGAAAATAACCCATTCTTCCATCCGCCAACCCACTGAGGTATCCTAGCCAACTATGAATGAATCGTACCAACCCACCCTAATCGAACAACTGGCTCAAGAGTACTGGGAAGAGAACGAGACTTTTGAAGTCAAGGAGGATTTAAGCAGGGAAAAATTTTATTGTCTGTCCATGCTGCCCTATCCCAGCGGCGATCTGCACATGGGGCATGTGCGCAATTATACCATTGGCGACGTTATCGCTCGCTATCAAATCCATAAAGGCCGAAATGTTTTACAACCCATGGGCTGGGATGCTTTTGGATTGCCCGCGGAAAATGCCGCGATCCAGCGCGAACTTCCCCCCGCCGAATGGACGCGCAAGAACATTAAAAAAATGCGCAAACAATTAAAGCAGCTAGGTTTTGCTTACGATTGGTCGCGCGAAATTACCACCTGTGATTCGACCTATTATCGATGGGAACAATGGTTATTTTTACAACTTTACAAAAAAGGGCTGGCTTACAAAAAAAATGCCATCGTTAATTGGGACCCTGTCGATCAAACGGTTTTAGCCAATGAACAAATTGTCGATGGTCGTGGATGGCGCTCGGGAGCGGTTGTAGAACGTCGTGAAATTTCTCAATGGTTTTTAAAAATTACAGACTACAGTGAAGAATTACTTAAAGATCTCGATGAATTAAAAGAGTGGCCAGAACAGGTCATTACCATGCAGCGCAATTGGATCGGTCAATCCCAAGGGGTGATCATCAACTTCAACCTTGAAAAAGGCCCTGATAAATTGCAAGTTTATACCACCCGGCCGGACACATTGATGGGCGTTACCTACCTTGCCATTGCGCCCGAACACCCCCTTGCAAAAGAACGCGCTAAAAAAAGCAAGAAAATTGCAGCCTTTCTAAAAAAATGCAAACAAACGCGTGTGGCTGAAGCCGATATCGCTACGCAAGAAAAAGAAGGCATCGATAGCGGACTTTTTGCCGTTCACCCCCTCTCTAAAGAAAAATTACCCATTTGGATCGCAAACTTCGTTTTAATGGAATATGCCTCCGGCGTCGTCATGGCGGTACCAGCACACGACGAACGGGATCATGAATTTGCCTTAAAATATGATTTACCTCTCAAGCCTGTGATTGAACCGGCTGATGGCCACGATTGGGATTATAATCAAGCCGCCTACACCAATCCGGGGAAGCTGATTAATTCAGGTTCCTTTAACGATATCGATTCAAAAACTGCCTTTAACGTTATCGCTGATTATTTAAAAAATAATGGCGCTGGCAGCCGACAAACCCATTATCGGCTACGTGATTGGGGAATCTCACGGCAACGGTACTGGGGAACGCCCATTCCTATTATTTATTGCAAAACCTGTGGAACCGTTCCCGTACCGGAAAATCAATTACCTGTTTTGTTGCCTGAAGATATTATTCCCACGGGTCATGGATCTCCTTTAAAAGAAACAGCCAGTTTCTATAAAACCCGGTGTCCTGTTTGCAACAAACCAGCGACTCGCGAGACCGACACCATGGACACCTTCGTTGAATCTTCCTGGTATTACGCTCGCTATAGTTGTCCGGATCAAGATAAAGTAATGCTGGATGATCGAGCAAAGTACTGGACGCCTGTTGATCAATACATCGGCGGTATCGAACACGCCGTCATGCATCTTCTCTATGCGAGATTCATGCACAAAATATTGCGTGATCTCGGTTTATTAAATTCAAACGAACCTTTTATTCGATTATTGACGCAAGGAATGGTCTTAAAAGACGGCGCAAAAATGTCTAAATCTAAAGGAAATGTCGTCACCCCCCAATCGCTCATCAAAAAATACGGCGCAGACACAGTTCGATTATTTATCATATTTGCTGCTCCGCCCGAACAAGACTTGGAGTGGTCCGATAGCGGGGTCGAAGGTGCTTATCGTTTTTTAAAAAAATTGTGGGGGTTTTCTTATCGGATTAAAGACGCTTTGCTCGCCATTAATCAACAAAAAGAGAGAAGCAATTACCAATGGGAAGCGCCCGAGCATCGTCAAACCCGACAGCAAATACACGAATGTTTACAACAAGCCAACATCGACATGGAACGCCTGCAATTTAATACTGTCGTTTCAGCCGTAATGAAAATATTAAATATATTAATAAAATTAACGACCGATAACGATGCTGAGGCGCATTTAATTCGAGAAGGTACAGGAATTTTATTGCGGCTTTTGTCACCGATTACGCCACACATTAGTCACCACTTATGGCAATCCCTCGGATTCGGCGGCGATATCCTTGATACTCCGTGGCCTAGACCTGACCCTAAAGCATTACAAACCACTGAGCTTGAATTAATTGTTCAAATTAACGGGAAACTTCGCGGCCGTATTCAAGTGCCTACAGAAGCATCCAAAGAAATTATCGAAAGCACTGCATTAAATCAGGAAAATGTGCAACGCCACCTTGCGGATAAAAAAATCAAAAAAGTTATCGTCGTTCCTAAAAAACTCATCAATATTGTGGTGTAACGGCATCATGAGAAAAATTCGGCTAATTATCCCACTCCTGATGGTCATTTTTATTAGCAGTCTTTCCGCCTGTGGTTTTAAACCGCGCTCACCTAACGATATTCCACCACAACTACGTATTCTTTATTTAGATGCTCCCAATCCTTATGATCCTTTAGTCGTTCAACTCAGCCGAACGTTACGCGCGCTCAATGTTCATCTAACCCAAACACGAGAAGCCGCTCCGGTAACATTACGAATTGGTCACATCGGCTGGGAAACCGTGATCCCCACTATTTTATACAGTAGCAATGCCACGACTTATTCTTACACATTAAGTGTGGATTTCGTTGTGGAAACGCAAGACGGCCGGACAATTAAAGGTCCGGCAAATTTAACGCTAACCCGATCGCTACTGCAAAATGCGAATCAAGTTTACACGCCGAACGCCACCCGTTTGATGAAGCGAGAAATGACGCGGACGATGGTGACATTGATTTATAATTATTTGGTTACGGGTTTAGCCCCTCCTCCTCCGAGGGTTAGGGAGAAAGGGGCTTAACCATGCAACTCCTACAAAAACAGCTCGACAACCATTTAAACCGACAAGCGCTTCTTCCCCTTTATCTCATTTCCGGAGACGTCCCGCTTCTGGTCCAGGAAACACGCGACACCATTCGCGAAGCAGCTCGGCAAAAAGGCTTCCATCAGTGTGAATTATTATTTGTTGAAACGGGATTCCATTGGCAAAGCCTAACGCAATCTTTCGATAACTTCAGTTTATTAAGCGATAAAACGCTTATTGAACTTCGCAATCCCAAAGCAAAATTTGATGAATCAGGAACACAAGCTTTATTACAGTACCTCAACAACCCACCCGAGGATAAACGCTTAATAATTATCACTAATAAATTAACGGCCGCTCAACAAAAAACAAAATGGTATAAAGCCATCGACCGTTCAGGCGCCGTAATTTCCCTTTGGCCTTTGTCAGGACAATCGCTACTGGCTTGGATTGAACAACGCTTAAAAAAAGCAGGCTTAGAAGCCGATAATGAAAGTATTTCCCTTCTCGCTGAATTAACTGAAGGTAATTTATTAGCCACACACCAAGCTATCGAAAAATTACGCCTTCTTCACCAAGACGAATCTATCACTCCCAAAGCGATTATCGGGGTTGTTAACGATAACGCACGATTCACCATTTTTGATCTCACACAAGCCGCCTTAATGGGCGCAAAATCCCGTGTCGTTCGCATTTTAGCGAATTTATATTTTGCCGACAAAGAAGCGGGATTGCTGATATTATGGGCCATAACTCGCGAGTTGCGTCTGCTGTACCCACTGGCCATTGACTATCAGCGAGGTAAGCCGCTCACCGAACTTCTCGCTTCCCAATGGCAAACACGTAAGCAGCCGCTAAGAACGGCGTTAATGCGCTTAAATACCACGATTATCGCTCAACTCTTACAACAAGCAAAACGCATCGACCATATCCTCAAAGGCTTAACGCCGGGCAATGCCTGGCAGGAATTAGAAACATTAAGTTTACGCATGGCCGGGGTTGAAAAGGGGCTCCTTTAAAATGTTTCCATTGCTCGGGTTATTTGGTGGCACTTTCGATCCTATTCACAAAGGTCATTTAGCGCTAGCCAATGAATTAATACAGAAACTGCCATCATTGACAGAAATTCAATTTATACCATCTCGACAACCGCCCCATCGTCCGTCCCCTCTCGCCAGTCCAGCCGACCGCTTGGAAATGATCAAGCGTGCTATTGCAAACCAGCCTAATTTAATTCTGAATGATGTCGAAATTAAAGGAAACGATATTTCTTATACTATTAACACGCTTAAAATCCTGCGCCCTTTATTTCTTACTCATGCACTTTGCTTCATTCTTTCGACCGATGCTTTTGCTGATTTTAAGCATTGGCATCAATCTTCGGTAATTTTGGAATATTGCCATCTCATTGTAGTCAATCGTCCAAATTATCGTTTGCCCCAACAACCGTGGCTGAGCGATCTTCTTTCTCATCATCAAACAGAAAATGCTGAGGATCTCGGTCGATTCCAGTTCGGAAAAATATTCTTTCAAACGCTTTCTCCCCGGCCTATCAGCGCCACTCAAATCCGTCACTATCTGGCTAAGGGCGATTATGAGATCGTAGCGCCTCTTTTACCGAAAACCGTACTTACTTACATTAAAGCGCATAAGCTTTATCAACAATAATTCACTCCTTACACCAAAATAAAAAATTAATATGCTAAATTTTTTATAGGTCTAAACGCAGAATAATGGAGAACATCTATGGAAAGGATAAAATTCAGTATTTGCTTATTGGCATTAGGGCTTACGGCTGCAGGAGCTGGAGCGGCTTCAGCCGGACAAAACCCCCCATCCAATAAGCCCGTGCAGTTAGCGCAACATCGTTTTCGTGGTTTTTGGGTCTGCTACCCTAGGCGCTTCTATAGGGGCCATCACTGGCGTTATCGTCATCGGCGTCATTTCGTCGGTTGCGCTATCCACCCCCGTCCCTGTTTCCACTATGGCAAAAATCAATTTAGATGGTTCCGCCATTACAGGTACGCCCGACACGCTCTTTGGCGATGCAACCGTTCTTTTTACTACAGATAAATAGCCAATCTAGCTAAGTAGCCCTATGAGCGAAGCGAAATACGGGGACAATAGATGACATCATTGTTTTCCCGTATTTCGCTTCGCTCATACGTATATGGACCCACCCTTGTTGTCAACAATCAGTTTTGATGAAAAGAAAGCGGTTGCATTCGTATATCCGGCATCACGATTTAAATTGGCCACCATTGGTGCCTTGATGAATTATGCAAGGTTGATGCTTATCGGGCTATCGGCTTCACAGAGCCACCGTATGAATCAGCTTAATCAACCTCAGGTTTTACCTTACTTTCATCAGCCCTCATTGTTTCGAACTCGGTTGGTGTGTCTCCTTTTGTTAATTCTTTTTTTTACCCACGGCGGTGTTTAGGCGCCACAGCGATACGTTTCTTGGCGTGTTAAAAGCGCCCAAATGATCGGCGCATTTTTATTCGCTAACGCCACACAAGCGCGATTCATTCCGCGGCGCTCAATGAGTGCTTTTAACCACAGACTCTTTTTATCCGTTTTATTTTTTACATGACGCAATAGCGCACGGGCGCCATGAATCAATAACGTCCTTAACATCACATTGCCGCGTTTACTAATCCCCAACAACACCTCCTTATTCCCACTCGAATGTTGTCGAGGGACCAACCCAATAAACGCCGACAACTGCCGGGAACGATGAAATTGATGAATGTCACCCACGCTCGCATAAACCGAGAGCGCCGTTAAATAACCCACCCCCGGGATGCTCTGTACCCGTTGACAATCCTCATTGGCTTTTGCCACCGCTTTTAATTCCTCCTCGTAATCACCAATCGCTTCGTCCCGGTTCAACAATTCGGTATACAAACAATTCAACACCCGTTTCATCCGCGGTGTTAATCCCACCGCTTCGCTCGCTAAAATCAACGGGAGCTCTTCATAAAATCGCTTGGCACCACGCGCCATCGTGAGTCCGTATTCTTGCAACAACCCCCGAATCTCATTGATCAGCGCCGTGCGGCTTTTGACTAAACGATCGCGTATCTTTAACAGCGCTTGAACGTCTTGTTGTTCCACCGTTTTACCCTGCACAAACCGCATCGAGGCGCGGGAAGCCGCTTCAGCTATCGCCTGCGCATCGTTACGATCATTCTTGTTACTTTTGACATACGGTTTGACGTGCTGCGGACTGATCAACTGCGTTGGGATACCCATCCCCATAAACGTCCGATACCAATGGTTCGCTCCTCCACACGCTTCCATCACCACGCAGCCCACCTTAAGACTGGCTACGGTGGATACATACTGAGCACGCTTAACCCGTCTCGTGTAGATCACTTTACCCCACTCATCAATTCCACACAGTTGAAAAACATCTTTTGCAATATCAACACCCAGTATTTTAATATCTTTCATGGACCTTCTCCTTTTTTTGAAAATAGAAATTCTATGTTGGCGCATTATGACGCCGTCTTTAAGGGGTGGGTCCATTTCATTGGGCTACTTGTTGAAACCGCCACTTTCAATCGCGCCCGCCCTTTAACCCTAACTTGTTTGAAATCCACAATCCCTTTATCATTAGGGGTTTTTACCCGAGGGCTAATTTAATAATCCGATGAAAAGTGCCGAACTTGCCAATTTAGTGATTAACACGCTTGATGAGCATAAAGCTCTTCAAATTACCGACCTTGATGTGACGACGTTGACCGACCTGATGGATCGAATGATCGTCTGTAGCGCGACTTCCAAACGCCATGCCAGTGCGCTCGCCGATAAAGTCATTCGACGAGCAAAAGAAAATGGGATACGTCCGTTGGGCGTGGAAGGTGAAGCCGAGGCTGAATGGATTCTCATCGACCTTTACGATGTGATCGTGCACATCATGCTCCCCGAAGTCCGTGATTTCTACAGTCTTGAGAAATTGTGGAGCGTCACGGAAACCGCCCGCCAACAATATGAAAATTAATGTGGTCGCCGTTGGAAAGCGCCTACCGGCTTGGATAAAGGCCGGCTTTCAAAGCTACGCCGATCGATTGCCGCGCGACTTTGACTTAAATCTGATTGAAATAGCAGCGTTTAAGCGCTCCAAAGGAGCCGATCTTAAAAAAATCATGCTTCAAGAAAGTCAACAGCTTATCGATGCCGTTCCGAAAGAGAGTGAAATTATCGTTCTGGATCGCTTAGGAGAAGAAGTTGACACCCCGACCTAGCCCAAAAACTTTCACAATGGCGCCATGAAAATCGGTCGATTAGCTTGCTCATCGGCGGCCCTGAGGGTTTATCGGCAACTTGCATCGACAAAGCCCGATGGGTCTGGTCGCTCTCTGCGTTAACGTTGCCGCACGCGTTGACGCGTGTCATTGTTGCTGAACAAATTTACCGCGCGTGGAGTATAATAACGAATCATCCCTATCATCGATAGGTCGCTCAGAAAATGGACAATGATCGGCATGAATAGAGAACGGCTGACGATTAAAAACATTCATCTTGAAACACACTTGTTCAAAAGTCGCTGCTTGACTGCCCTTATTCTCCTTTTGATTTTTGCCTTTATCCTCATCGGAAGGTTAATTTACCTTCAGATCAAAAATCACCATTTTTATTCCACCCTTTCACGCCACAATCTATTAAATATTATTCCCATTGAACCGAACCGCGGTTTGATATTTGATCGAAATGGCGTGTTGTTAGCCAAGGATATCCCGACTTACATCTTAACCATCCTCCCCAATGGGACCCATCACTTAAACGAAACCATAAGAGAACTTACTAAAATAATTCCCATTTCCTCCGATGAGATTAAACAATTTCATCATATCCTCTATCAATATCACCGCTACCAGCCCGTCCCATTAAAATATAAATTAACAAACGAAGAGGTTGCCCGTTTTTATGTAAACCAATATCGATTTCCCGACGTGCGGATTGAAACGCGAATGATGCGTTATTACCCGCTCGGGGACCTCACCAGCGATGTAGTGGGATACGTTGGTCGAATTAATGCCCGAGAACTGCAAAAGATAAACACCAACAATTACAACATCGATGACGATATCGGCAAAATGGGGATCGAAAAATATTATGAAAACGAACTCCACGGCACAATGGGCGCTGAAGAGGCTGAAATCAATGCCA
Organism: Coxiella burnetii; assembly: GCF_005280755.1. Classification (NCBI taxonomy): domain Bacteria; kingdom Pseudomonadati; phylum Pseudomonadota; class Gammaproteobacteria; order Legionellales; family Coxiellaceae; genus Coxiella; species Coxiella burnetii. The sequence continues at coordinate 500,314 of NZ_CP040059.1, read as the reverse complement.
GTGGACGGATCGTTCGTATATTAAAAAGGGTACCGCCTACACCGGGAACTAACATCTATCTCACTATTGATAGCAACCTTCAGACCGAAGCGAGAAAAGTCCTGGGTGAGGAGAGCGGTGCCATCGTTGCCATCCAACCCAGCACAGGACAGGTCTTGGCGTTGGTTACCAAGCCAAGCTTTGATCCCAACCCCTTCGTCTCTGGCTTGAGCCAACAAGACTATCAAAAATTAGTAAACTCGCCACAGCACCCCCTCTACAATCGAGCGATCCGCGGCCAATTTGCCTCGGGCTCAACGGTTAAACCTTTTTTAGCGCTTTTCGGTTTGGATATGGGAATTATCACCCCACAATACCGAATTTACGATCCGGGGTGGTTCCAATTACCCAACACCCAACATATTTATCACGATTGGCGAGAACGGGGACACGGCTGGGTTAACGTCGTCAAAGCGATCGCGGTCTCTTGTGATGTTTACTTCTACAATCTAGCAGTGGCGCTGGGTATTAAACGGATGGACGATATTCTTCAGCGCTTTGGGTTTGGCCAACTAACGGGGATCGATTTACCGGAAGAGGTCCCTGGGCTTGTTCCCTCCCCGCGCTGGAAAATGGGGACGCAAGGCAAACCTTGGTATACCGGCGATACCATTGAGGCCGGCATTGGTCAGGGATTTTTCCTAGTTACCCCTTTGCAGCTCGCACAAGCGACAGCGACTCTTGCCGAACACGGCAAACGCTATCGGCCCACGCTGTTATTCAAGAGTGTGGAACCCACGGGAAAAGTCAACGTCCAACAGCCGATCCCCAAACCCCCCATTTTTTTGAAGAACCCTGATAATTGGGATATTGTTATCCATGCGATGCAAGAGGTGGTGGATAAGCCGTGGGGAACAGCTGATTTCTTTGGCAGACATCCTGGTTTCACGGTAGCGGCCAAAACCGGCACTGCCCAGGTCTACGGGCACCAGCGCGACGAAGATAAAAGCCGCACCAATATTCCCAAGCGCTTACGCAACAACCACCTTTTTATTGCTTTTGCGCCGGTCGAGAACCCGCAAATAGCCGTTGCAGTAGTGGTTGAACATAGCGCAATGGCTGATAAAATGGCAGGAGAAATCATTAATTATTACTTCAAACATCAGCAAAAATAATTTCCCTTCTTTTTCGTAGGGAGAAAGGTAAAAGAGGTTATATTGACAACACGCGCTCATCTGCTTAACAAATTGAATTCCGACTCCCGCCTTAAACGGCGTATGGTTCACTTGCGCTGGCAAGGCCTACCCATCGATCCCTTACTTTTAATTTTTGTTTTTCTGCTAGTCAATGTCGGACTTTTTATTTTATTTAGCGCAAGCAATCAAAACGTCAGTGTTATGCTTAAACAAACGGTGTGGTTGCTGATCGGTTTTTTAGTCATGTTTATTTTTGCCTATATTCCTCCTAAATTTTATTATCACTGGACACCATGGATATTTAGCGCCGGATTATTATTGTTAATCGGGGTATTGATTTTTGGGAATATTAGTAAAGGTGCTCGCCGGTGGTTCGATTTAGGTTTTTTCCATTTACAACCTTCCGAAATCATGAAACTCGCGATGCCGATGATGTTATCGTATTATTTTGATAACAAACAACTTCCTCCAAAAATCAAACCGCTTATCATTTCTCTCCTTTTATTGGTTTTTCCGGTAATTCTGACTGCAAAACAACCCGACTTAGGAACGGCAATTATCATTGCTGCTGCGGGTCTTTGTGTTTTATTATTAGCTGGATTAAATTGGAAATTAATTCTCGTTTTTTTATCCTTGGGTGCGCTAAGTACCCCCATTCTTTGGCACTTCGTGCACGGCTATCAAAAAGAACGTGTTCTAACCTTTCTCAATCCCGAGCGCGACCCACTGGGAAGTGGCTACCATATTATTCAATCAAAAATTGCCATCGGTTCCGGTGGCCTATTTGGTAAAGGCTGGCTGCATGGAACACAGTCTCATCTGCAATTCCTACCGGCCCATGCGACCGACTTTATTTTCGCTGTGACGGGCGAGGAATTGGGATTAATTGGCTGCCTTGCTTTACTCATTCTATTTTTAGCCGTTTTCGGCCGCGGATTTTACATTAGCAGTCAAGCGCAAGATACCTTTACGCGCTTATTAAGCGGAAGCTTAAGTTTAACTTTTATTTTATGTACGTTTATTAATATTGGAATGGTCGTTGGAATTTTGCCAGTCGTTGGCGTTCCGCTTCCATTAATTAGTTATGGCGGTAGTTCAATCATTACAACGATGGCTGGATTTGGTATGATTATGTCCATCCACACACATCGAAAATTATGGACCAGTTGACCCATCATCCCACCTGCGGGGGAATGACTGTGTGAAGGAACACGGCAAGCCGTGGAAATAAATTTAATAAAGGATATTTATGTTAAATTGGCTTCAAAGGGGATTTTGTGCGCTGTTATTGTTGTTCGCCACACCAATATTAGGCGCCGAAATGAAAAAGCAAAGCACGGTCGCACAAAAAGAAAAAACTTTCATTAATTACATGGCAAAGCATTATCACTTCAAACGTGAAAAACTGGTCGCTGCACTTTCTCAAGCGAAATACGATGAAGAAGTGATTTTCCATATCACCCATCCTTACGAAGAAAAACCGTGGGACGTTTATCGTCACTATTTTATAACCGAAAAACGGATCCAAGACGGTATCAACTATTGGAAAGTCCATGCAAAAGCGTTGGAATATGCCGAACGCCGGTATGGCGTCCCACCCGCTGTTATCGTCGCTATCATTGGAATTGAAACCAATTATGGGGAACGCATCGGAAAATATTCCGCCCTCAACGCGTTAACGACGTTGGCTTTTCATTATAATCATCGGACGAAGTTTTTCACCCGAGAGCTCGCTCAATTTTTTTTACTGATTGAAGAACAGCGCTTACCCCTTCCCCTAGTCAGAAGCTCTTACGCTGGCGCTATTGGAATTCCTCAATTTATGCCTAGTACTTACCGGCATTACGCAGTTACCTATGCCAAGCAGGGTCACATTGACCTCATGAATAACGACGAAGACGCCATTGTTAGTATTGCAAACTTTCTCCATGCCCATGGCTGGCATAAAAATCAATCTATTGCCTGTGCTTTTACCAGCAAAAAACCCCTTGACCCGCAGTTAATTTCCAAAAGGGCTATTCCCAAAATTTCCATTAAGCAATTGAAAAATAAGGGAATTATCCCATCAGCTCCAATACCTGATACTAAAAAAGCGGCCATTGTCCAACTGAAAATGGAAAATGGCGATGAAAAATGGCTCGTCTTTGCTAATTTTGATGTGATTATGCGGTATAATCCGCGTATAATTTATGCAATGACCGTTTATCAATTGAGTCAAGCCCTTCAAAAACGATATGACCAACAAACTCCTTGAACGCGCAATTCAACAACACCAACAAGGAAGCCTCAAAAACGCTCTTGAGAATTACCATAAGGTACTTGAGGATGATCCCAAACAAACTGCCGCTTTACACGGTGCGGGAATTGCCTTATCTCAGTTAGGTCGTAATGACGAAGCCCTTCACTATATCGATCGTGCCCTTCTCCTAGAACCCCAAAACGCCACCTTTCAAAATAGCCGAGGAAATATATTGTCCCAACATGGAAAATTAGTGGAAGCTACCATCGCCTACGATCAGGCTATTCAATTACAACCGGACCATGCCACGGCCTACAATAATATTGCCAATTGTTTTTTTCGACAAAAAAAATTTGATAATGCTAAAAAAGCCTATCAAAAAGCTATTGCTTTGAAACCCCATTTTGCAAACGCGCATTTCAATTATGCGCGACTTTTAATCGAGCTTGAAAACTACCATCAAGCTATTGACGAATTAAAAAGAACTGTTGCGATGTCCTCGCACCATTCCGCTGCTTTTAGTCAACTCGCTCATGTTTATATGTATCTCGGCGATTTCTCAAAGGCGATTACTTACTACGAAAAACGCTTAGCGCTAGAACCAGAAAACGCGGATGCTCAATACGATTGTGGATTAGCTCATCTTAAAGATAATCAATTCCAAAAAGCCATTGACTATTTTACCAACGCGCTTTTGTTAAATCCGGAACACCCCGATTGCCATTACAGCTTAGCCACTGCTTATCTTCAGCGGGGCGACCATAAAGAAGCGCTCCTTCATTATTTACGGCAATTGGAAAAAAAACCGCAAATAGAATGCTATTATAACGTCGGTGTTTTACACATGTATCAAGAACGGCATCGGGAAGCCATTGATTATTTCAAACAAGCGCTAACCTTAGACCCTAATTATCGTGAAGCTCACTTAAATATCGCGGCGGTTTATTTAAAAATAAATCAAATAAAGCAGGCCATCGAACACTACGAATCCACCTTGGTCCTAAAGCCAAACGACTCTGAAATCGAACATATTTTAACAGCACTCCAAAAAAAAGAAGCCCCACCGCGCGCGCCCGATTCGTACGTTCGTCATTTATTTGACGAATACGCCACTTATTACGACCAGCATTTAACCTTGCATTTGCAATACCAAGTTCCTCAAAAGCTTTATCAAGCCGTTGAAACTGAATGGAATGGCGGCAAGGCCGAATGGCGAATTTTAGATTTAGGCTGCGGAACAGGACTTTGCGGTGAACTTTTTAAACCAATGGCTAAAGAATTAATCGGTATTGATGTTTCAGAAAAGATGCTCATTACTGCTGGAAATAAAAATATTTACGATAAACTTGAAAATCAAACGTTGCAAGAGGCGTTAAATAACCACCAGGGATTTAACCTTATTTTAGCAGGCGACGTTTTCACCTACATTGGCGAGCTGGACGATATCTTTGAAAAAGTAAAAAAAGCATTAGCCGCAAAGGGGCTTTTCGCGCTCACAGTCGAGAAAACACATCAATTTCCTTATGAATTATTACAAACGATTCGTTATGCTCATTCCAAAAAATACATAATCGCTCTAATCAAAAGAAATAACTTTAAACTTCTACGTTTTGATAATATCGTTTTACGAAATCAAAAAGGGAAAGCAATTGAAGGGTATCTTGTTTTATTAGGGCTGTGAGTGGTGGGGAATGATATGTCAAAGACTTGACCCTATCGCTTTACTGTTCTTTAAGTTTATAGCCTATCGCCGCCAAACGTTTTACTAATGATGGATGGGTAGAAAAGAAATCGCTCAACGAATGCATAGGCTGGATACCCACTGCTACGGGATCAAAAATATAAGCGGCTTGGCGGAGGCTTTCGTGGGGAGTTTGTGCGTATTCCCGAGCATACCCTTCTCGGTTTTGAGCGTGGTCGCCTTGAATTTTTAATAATGCGCGAGCCAGCGGCTCATTATCGCGCATCAATTCGACAGACCCTGCATCCGCCATGTATTCCCGTGTGCGGCTGAGATACAGCATTAAAATAACCGTTAAAAGTGGCATCCAATAGCGCAATAGTAAAATAAAAATAAACAACCGGTTTCGTCCCCCGCCACTTTCTTGAGAGCGTCCACCATACATAGCACTAAAAAAGAGGATATCAACGGCAATCAATAAAATATTAGCCAAAACTGAAGCCGTTAACGTCAATTTAATATCCATATGGCGAATATGACTAAGCTCATGCGCCATCACCGCTCCTAATTCGCTGCGATCTAATTTGTACAAAAGGCCGTTCGTAACAGCCACCATCGCTGATTTTTCACTATAACCGCTCGCAAAGGCATTCATGTAATCTGCCTGAATAAGATAAACTTTGGGCATAAACTTAAGTGCCGCTGCGATTCTTAATTCTTCTACAATATTGTAAAGAGCCTTTTCTTCCAGCGTTTTTGCACTCTCAGGAGTAATCTCACGGTAATTCGCGCCTAATAGCATTAGCTTGTGGTTAAAAGTAAATGTCAGGTACAACGAAATTAATGCAATTAAACCAGTGATTACCGTTGCGGTTGGAAAAATTTTAAAAGTCAGCAGCGCCGTCAACAATTGCGATAAAGAAGCGTTTGGATAACGTCCCGCATTAATGTAAAGATCAATCAGTAATCCGATGGCTAAATAAATTGCGAGGAAAGTTGCAATCACATACCGGGTACGCCATCGATTACGCTGCAGCGATTGACGCCAGTCAACCGAATCCGCTTTAAAATCATGAATTGAACCCATCAGAAAAACCTACAAGTTTACTTTATAATCTTCTTGCTTAATTATTTTCTCAGGTGGCAATTGCCAATAAGGGAAATCAAAATTCAACTTACTGGGAAATGCACTGACCACCATTGAAGGAAAAACCATTTTTTTCTTTGCATTATATCGCTCAACGCTATCGTTGTAAGCTTGCTTGGCGTACGCCAGTTTATTTTCCGTGCTTACAATAGTTTCTTGTAATTGAAAGGCATTTTGGTTGGCTTTTAAATCCGGGTATTGTTCAAAAACAACATGTAATCCTGATAATATTGTCGATATTTTATTTTCCGCTTTCATACGCGCGTCGTTATCCCCTGCTTGTTTTGCCGTTTGCGCTTGATTACGTAAAGCAACCACATCTTTCAATGTAGAGCGTTCGTAATCCATGTATTTCTTAACCACCTCAATTAAAGATTCGAAAACTTTATAACGACGATCTAGTTGGATATCGATTTGTTTATTGTTGTTGCGGATAGATTCGATTAAGCCAATTAAATGATTATAAATAGAAATGGCATAACCACCGATTAATATTATTAAGATTAGGAGGATGATAAGTAAAGTCATTGTCACTCCCTGTTTTTGATTATATCCTTCTATTATAGGCCTATCGTGGGAAAGCGCAAGATTTGACAATTTCCAGCGTCATCCCACGAAAGGGGGATAAAATACTTTTGAGTTTATTGTAAGAGTATTATTTAGAGGGCACTTCAAATAAGCACTGGTTATTACTCAGAGAACCCGAAGACCAATCGCTCGCGCAGTTCCAATCGATCGAATCGATTTTTTTCCAATTACTCATAATGGCAACGCTCACCGGCTTGAACTTACCCACTTTACTCTTCGCATGGAAATCGACCATATCGTGGGATTTGTCATTATGGTAAACACAGACCACCTCTGCGGGAATAGAAGATGAGCCCTCAGAAATTCCAGCTCTGAAGAAAGTAAGTGTGAGGCCGGCTCTAGAGAGCAATTGCTGCCCCCCCGAGGGGATGGAACTCTAGAACATTTTCTGACACCCTGCAGTGCGAAGGATATATATCGGGACAGAAGGCTGTTTCTGGGCATCTGTATGTGCATTCGCGACACCTGCCATAAAAATCGTTACCAAACAAGTACTTATTATTGTCTTCTTCATATAAACACTCAACTTCAAAAACTACAAGAGTTCAAATAATAGACTAATCGGGAATGCAAAAGCAAGTTTCCTATCAATCTTAGACTGGCGTATAATCCTTCTTCTCTACTTCCTCTAATAGGGGTCGGCGCTGTTCATCGCGCTGCCCTCTCGAAACCCAACTGAACCACGAACAACGGCTCGGGGCACGTTCCTCAGGTCTAGAATTACGCCTTACAAACCGCCGAATGAACGATCCCAACCAGGATGATTTCTCCTTAATAGAAAAGATAAACAGATCATCATCGTTTAATTGCGCTTCTGTACCAACCGAACCTGTAGTGAACCTTAACAAAAGCGTCGATAAGACACCGCCTAATAATGCGCCTAACAACATCGCTCGTATTTGAGCTGAATCATCATCCCTTTCGCTAATACCACAAATATTCTTTACAAATCCCATACATCCCATCAATAAAATAACAGCTATAAAAGAAAAAAAAGTGCTACTAAGGACGTAGGGCTTGCCTAAAAAAATATTCTCTTCAATTTCTGCCCGGATGGCGGCTTGATGTTGATCGCTTAAATCATTGAAGCTTTTATTTTCTCTTTGCGATCGGATGAGCCCGGCTAACTCAGCCAGAGCAGATTTATTTTTTCTTAAAGGGCAGTCAATGATACTACGTCCCGAGGTATTACGATCAGAAACGCTGTAACAAAGTTCGTTTTCGCGTTCCGAAAAATAAAGGGAAACAACGTTTCCGCTCAGTCGTAAATCTCTTAAAGCTGGTGGTCGATTTGCTATTTTAAATTCATACTCACTTTCACCCAAGCAACTTAAATCACACCATTGAAACTTAAGTTGAGAAAGCTGGTAATAACCTCGTTGTTTATACAAATGAAGTACAAAGAAAATAATCCCAGAAAACCAAAACGGTAAAAAATTATCGACGTTTGGACCTGCGACAAAATCGGTTATTATTTTAGGCAAGGCCAATAAAATCGTTTGAGTTAAATCACCGAAGGCGTCTTTAATAGTGTATATGGTTTTAAAAACAGATTCGTGCTGCTCATCCCTCTGATTTTCTTTTCCTATCAGCACGACTCTTAGCAACAATCGACCATACAAAAACAACGAAAGCAATGAAAAACAGGTTGCTGATGAATAAAACATTCCTTTGAGCTGCCCAGCAATTAATTCTGAAAACTCAAGTGTAAAAAAATCAAACGAACCTTCATAAGCAGTGATAAGATCAAGAAAAGCTGCGTTAAGCCCAATCACTGCTGTAAGTATTGACAAAGCATAAACTGCTCTCCATTTATACGGACTTCTGTTTTTTAAGTAAGCGTGGAATTCAGAGAATTGAATAAAAATATTTGGAAAACCATAATTGTGTAAGTAAGAAAATTTAGAATAAATAATTTCTTTAATTTCGATACCAAATAAACAATAAGTATAAAGAAAATACATGATACTTAATGTGAATGAAATTACTCGCGCCCCTTGCCAAGAATAGTTCCGGCTAAAAATATTTGTTTCTAATAAAAAGTGACTTACATTATTTGCCGCTAAGCAACTCCACGAACCAACTCCAAAAATGATCCCAAAATTAACACCGATCATTTCTAGAAAAACTAAAATGGGATACTTATCTTTATCTTTCAAGCATAATTTATATTCCCCATCCAATACCGGTCGTTTAAATTCCCTCGCTAGCGCCGAACCTTCCACAGAAAAAAACTGCGACCCGTCAGCAATACCGATAGTTGATGCAATAAAGTTAGCTATTGTCGGAGACGAACCTGAATCCAGAAATAACCGATAGACGGCTGCTCGTGTTATTAATCCATCTAAAATAGCCGAAACAGCCGTATAAGCCCAAAATAAAACTTTTTCTTTTTTATTAAAAGAAGGATGAGAAAGCGCTCCTGGCAAGCCTATAAATGAACGTAAATCCAATAATGAACTTAACTTGTTCCAACCATAATAGCCGCGTGGAATTGATGCGACAACGGCATACAAAAATATCTGAAGCGAGTTAAGCTCATCCCCTGTATCTTTATTTTTGCTAAATTGAACGAGGTTTAATAGCCCATGCCCATAACCGTCCCCCACTGTAATTAAAGTCTTAAAAGACTCTTTAATTAACCTTGAAAGAAATGTCGTTTGCTTAGCCTTTAATAAATAAAAATTCTTATCGATACCAACAACCGATAAGATATTTTTCTTTTCTTTAAAAGCCCTTACGTATCTCAATATTCGAACAGGAGAATGATTGATATTTTCTTCTTTTCCTTCGTTAACGTAGAGATGGTTAATGCAAATAGTATCCGAATTAAGTTTTTCAATCTCAAAAAGCAAAACCGGCTCTGCACCCTCATTGACTTTTTGTTCGACATGAATATGATCAATGCTTTCATATCCGCGCCGGGATGGCGACAGTTCCGGTAATTCCAAATCCAACTTAGTAAAATATCTTTGTAGATGAGAGATAATCCGGTCTCGTTTAGTTATATCGTCCCACACAAGAAAACTTGGTTGTTCGATAGGAGGGAGCGATGATGTAATCTGTTCGATTTCAGACTGTGCGGCCTCATACTTTCTTTCAAGGAGTTTATTCTCTTTCGTTTTTTTTATTTTTTCGAGAGTTAACGTTCTTACTTTTCCGTTAAGCCGGGTGTTATCATAAGCTAACTCTTTGTTATCAATTTCAAGAGCTTGAACTTTATTAATTAATTCCTGATTATCTTTGCTAAGACTTTCTTTCGCCTTCTTAAGAACTTCGTTCTCTGCGTCTAGTTCCTCTTTTTCGTTCATTTGACGATGAAAAATTTCATAAAGTTCTTCGTATTGCTTGATTTTTCCCTCTTTCTTCGCCTTTGTGAGAAAGCGAGTCTGTTGTACGCTTTCCTTGAACCCCCGGATTATTTCATCAAATAGTTCGCCAGGCTGCATCGCCGCTCCCTATGCTTCTTCGTTTTTTTATACTTTCGCGTACTTGCTGTCTTTCCTCGCTTTCTTGCAGGCACTTTATCTAATTGAGATAGTGAGTACTTCACATTCATGGTAATGAGTAGAGGCTAAATAGATCAATCGCTTCAAAGCTTAAAGCGTAAGCCCAACATTGATTTTAAGTCTTTTAATTAAGATTTAGTTAAGCAAGGAGATTTCATCAAAAAACTCCCTTACGATTTCAGTAATTTCAAGAAGGCTTCTTCATCAATAAGCGAAATTCCCAATGCTTTTGCCTTTTCGTATTTGCTACCCGGGTTTTCACCCACGATCACATAATCCGTATTCTTCGATACGCTGCTGGTCGCCTTCCCTCCTGATCGTTCGATTTTTTCTTCCGCTTCCTCGCGAGTTAATGATTTCAAAGCACCGGTAAGTACGAATGTCTTACCAGCAATTTCCGATTTCACCACTGCTTTCTCTTGCGGCCAATGCACGCCTAAATGAATTAATTTATTAATTAATTCCGCATTATTTTTTTGATGGAAAAAAGCATGAATATTTTCTGCCGCTACGGGGCCGATATCGCGAATTTCCTGTAAGGTTTCAATTGATGCTTTCATTAAAAGGTCAAGTTCGTGAAAATGACGCGCTAGCGTTCGAGCGGTAGTATCACCAACGCCGCGAATTCCCAGTGCATACAAAAAACGCGGCAAGGTTGTTTTTTTACTTTTCTCAATTGCTGTTAATAAATTTTCTGCCGATTTTTCCCCCATACGCGGCAAAGCTGTAATTGCTGATTTTTTAAGTTGATAAATTCCCGTAATGTCTTTAATTAATTTTTCCTGAATGAAAAGCTCTACCAATTTATCTCCTAACCCCTCAATATCCAACGCCCGACGGGAAGCAAAATGCTTTATACTCTCACGCAATTGAGCCCGGCAATATAATCCCCCCACGCAGCGCGCTACTGCTTCACCCTCCGGTTTAATGACTTCCGCGTGGCAAACAGGACAGCGAGACGGTATTTTTATGAGTTTTGCCTTTTTGGGGCGCTTTGCTAAAATCGGTCCTACCACTTCGGGAATTACATCACCCGCTCGACGCACAATAACCGTATCCCCAACGCGGACGTCTTTACGATAAAGTTCGTCGAAATTGTGCAAAGTCGCATTACTGACCGTCACTCCACTTACCGACACCGGTTCTAAACGAGCCACTGGGGTAACAGCGCCCGTGCGTCCTACTTGAAACTCGATGGCTTTCACTACCGTCATTTTTTCCTGGGCTGGAAATTTATAGGCGATAGCCCATCGTGGCGCCCGCGAAACGAATCCTAATTCAGCCTGAACTTGCAGAGAATTTACTTTTATAACGATTCCATCGATATCAAAAGGCATTTTTTCACGAGTTTTTACTAAATGTTCGTAATAATCAAGACAACCCTCTATGCCACCTACAACTTTTATTTCAGAAATAACTGGAATCCCCCAATCCTTAAACCACTTCAATACGTCACAATGATTTTTCGGAAAGTCTTTTCCTTTAAGTAAACCGATTAAATAACCGTAAAAAATAAGGGGGCGTTTGGCTGTAATCCGCGGGTCCAGCTGACGCAAACTACCGGATGCTGCGTTACGCGGATTGGCGAAGGTTTTGTCGCCACGTTTTTCAGCCTCCCGATTAAATTTTGCAAAACCCTCTCGCGGCATTAGCACTTCGCCACGTATTTCCACTAATTCAGGATAATCGTTTCCACGCAATTGTAAGGGAACCGATGCAATCGTTCGCGTATTTTGAGTCACGTTTTCGCCGGTATATCCATCTCCCCGCGTGGCGGCCCGAATTAATTCGCCATTTTCGTAAAGTAAACTGAGGGCGACACCATCCATCTTTGGTTCACACACATATTCGAAGGGTTTATCGAGTTTCAATCGCTGCCGAATGCGTTTATCAAAAGCCCGCAACCCTTTTTCATCAAACACGTTATCCAGCGATAACATCGGAATTTCATGATGAACGGGTTCAAACACTTTTAATGGCTCAGCACCTACGCGTTGCGTAGGAGACGAAGGCGTGATTGTTTCAGGGTATTTTTTCTCTAACTTTTCTAACTCATGAAAAAGTTCATCATAAACGGAGTCGGGAATAGTGGGCTGTGATAATACGTAATAACGATAATTATGATCATTAATTTCCTGGCGCAACCGCTCGATCCGCTTTTGAATTTTTGCAGGAACTTCCACACCATTCACCTAGGATTCAAAAAAATCTGGCACTCGCTGTGATTCTTCATAACGCCGAATTCGAGCACGCAGTTGAGCAACTTTATCCATGTTTAACAGCCGCCGTTCTTCATCCCACACCTCTCCACCCAAGTCTTCGGTAAGTTGGCGTGCAGTTTCAAGCAACGTGTCAAAAGCCATCAATGGGTCCGGCGTATGTTTTAACACCATAAATAATACTAAGCCCGGGCAAGAAAAATTCCCCATTTTAGATAATTCAAACGTCCCTGGTTTATTCACAGAAGCTAAACTAAATAAAATTCGACCGCGGCCAGTTTTTATTTCATGACGATGAAAAATATTCCGTTCGCCGTAACGCAAACCGTTAGCTAATAAGGCTTGTAACAATTCATAGCCATTGTAAGGGTATTCTTTCGGTGCCATGACATACAAAGTAAATATATCTTGAATTTCTTCAGCTTCTGCGGGTTCGTTTCTAACAGCTTCTTTCCTTTCTTGAGGATCTTGTGAGAGACCCAATGCCTCATCGGTATCAATTTCCGCCTCTTCTTCTTTTTCAACGGATTGTTGAATCGAAGGCTCACGACGATGCCGACGACGGGTAGCCTGCTGCGATTGTTGTCGCACTCGAAAGATAACGGCCCCGGCTACTACCAGAAGGAATAATAACAGTAAGAGCATTATCATTTTGTTATTCTCCACTCGAGCCCAAACATTTATTTTCCTTTGTCCCCGCCACTTTCGTGAAGGAGGATTTTATGCTTCCACCAACCCGATAGCTTCTTGCATATTGACTGAGACAATTCGCGAGACGCCGGGCTCTTGCATTGTAACACCCATTAAATAATCAGCCATTTCAATAGTCACCTTGTTATGGCTAATTACTAGAAATTGAACCTCTTTAGACATTTCTTTAACAAGTTGGCAGAAACGACCGACATTAATATCATCAAGGGGGGCATCCACTTCGTCCAAAATACAAAAAGGCGCTGGATTTAATTGGAATAAGGAAAAAACCAACGCAACGGCCGTCAGCGCTTTTTCACCGCCTGATAGCATATGGATAGTGACGTTGCGCTTTCCGGGCGGTTGGGCGCGCACGATTACGCCGGCCGTCAATAAATCAGTATCTGTCATTTCGAGGGTTGCCCGGCCGCCACCGAAAATGCGTGGAAATAAAGATTGAAATTGTTGATTGACCTGATCATAGGTTTCTTGAAATTTAGCGCGTGTTTCACGATCGATTTTATGGATTGCGTTTTTTAAAATTTCCAGCGCTTCGGTTAAATCGGCATGTTGTTTATCTAAATAATTTTTTCGTTCATTCACGCTTTCGTATTCTTCAATAGCGGCCAAATTGATTGGTCCCATCCGTTGAATACGTTCGACGAGCTGATCTAATTTTTCTTGCCAACTTTCGATCGTCGCTTCTTCTGGCAATTCAGCCATGACTTGCTCAAGATCAAAATCATTTTCGCTTAGCTGTTCTTTAATAGTGGTTTGTCTTACACTGACGGTTTGGCGCTGCATACGCAATTCTTCTAATTGCGCTTGCGCTTCATTAAGCGCTTTCTGCGTCGAAACGCGTTTTTCTTCAAGGTGACGTAATAATTGATTGGCCTCTTCGAGTTCTTTTTCGACTTCTCGTAGCTCCGTTTCCAAAATAAGTCGTTGTTCCAATTGCGTTTGTAATTTCTCGTTTAACTCTTCTAAAGGCTTATCACCTTCCGATAAATATTGAGACAACATTTCGCGCCGTTCGGTAAGCTGCTTTAATTGCCGTTGATCTCGCGCAACCGTTTGTCTTAACAGAGATAGCTGATCTTCGTTGCTGGCCAATCGAATCTCCAACTCATCGGCTTCTTTGCGTTTTTGATGGGCTTTTTCACGTAATTCGATTAATTGGGTGCGATAATGATCTCGTTCCCGTATCATTTCTTCGCGCCGCGTGGCTAATAAGCCTTGTGAATCGTCTAACGAAGACGCTTTATTTTTTATAAGCGTTAATTGTTGTTGGCATTGTTCAATCTGCTGTTCACATTCGTTAAGACCTATTTTTAAACGAGTTTGTTGTTGTTGTGCATTATCCAATTGCGCTTGTTTAGTGCTTAACGCGCTTTGAACAGTCGTTGCTTCTGCGTTTAACTTCTGATAAGTCTGGAGCAACGTATCGCGGTCAGTTTCGAGCTGATTTAATTGTTGTTCACCCGATTTTAATAACGCTTCCTGCTCGTCGCATTTTTTTTGCTGTCCAAGAATATTCGCTTTTAATTGTTTTAATTGTTGTTCCCGCAGTAAAAATCCGCTTTGCGGTGCGTCTTGTAGTTTCGAAATTCGTGCCCAATGGGGACCAAGCCAAAGGCCTTCTTTGGTAATCACAGACTCATTCTCTTGCAATGAACTTTGCAATTGTTTTGCTTGGTCCAGTGTGTCGGCGATATAAATTCCCGCTAACCATTGTTGAAAAGGCCACTCACTTTTGACTTGACTGGCCAATGTAGGCGCTTTGTCAAAAGCGCTGGCAGAAACCGATTTTTTTTCTACTAGTGTAACCCGGCCTTCTGACACCGTCGTCAAATCAGTCAGAAATGGCAGCGCTGCATCCACACAAACCGCGTCAAAAAAGCCGCTTAATACTGTTTCAACTGCTATCTCCCAACCGGGATTGACAACTAATTTTTGCCCCAGGCGCGGATTTTCTTTTAACTGCTGGGAAGAAAGCCATTCACTGATTTTTCCGTCACTCTCTCCTAAGGCCGCTTTTTGCAACGCTTCTAATGAAGCTGCGCGGGCTTCCAAAGCTTGCAGTTCGCGTCGTTGGGTTTGTAATTCCTCCCGTGTAGTTTGATTCGCATCACGGCGAGAAGCAATTGTTTCAGCTAATGATTGTAATTTCGACTGGCTATCGCTGAGTTCCGCGTTTAATAATTCGGACTGTGAGGATAAGGGCGCGATTTCATTTAAAAGTTGATCGAGTTGTAATTGCTTTAAATTTTGTTGCAATTGCTGTTTGCTTTTTTCTAAATCCGTTAATTGACGTTCGCAATGCTCTCTTTTGGTTCGCATGACTTCTAGCTGACTCATGGTTTGCGAAGTTTCTGCTTGAAAAGCTTCCCAAGCTTCTTGCCATCGGGCCATGTTCGATTCCGCTTGCGCCAATTCCTTGGAAGCTTCGGCGGCAGCTGAATGAATATCAGACGATCGAGGCTTTAAATGCTCTAACTCGGTTTCTAATTCCGTTATTTGCGCTTCGCATTCAGCCGTATTATTTTGCAGTTCCTCCCATACATTTTCATTTTCTTCTAATTCGGATTGCCATTGGTGAATTTTTTCTTGCGTGTCTTTAATACGCTGCTCTAAACGGGCAATATCAGCGCCTAAACCATAATAACGTTTTTGCACAGCATTATGTTTCTCATTAACATCGGTTAATTGCTCCCGCATTTTTTCTATTTCGGTTTCAATGCGATGTTGCTCGCTCTGTTTTTCTTCTCGGCGGGTATTTTTCTGATTAATAGCTTGATCATGTTCAGATAATTTATGGTCTAGCGCCTTCCATTGTAAAACTTTGAATTGAGCGCCAAGCGCGCGTTCTTCTTGCTTATAAGCTTTATAACGTTCCGCCGCGTTGGCCTGACGTTTTAAATGCCGCAGTTGTTTAGCCAGTTCTTCAGCAATATCGTTGACCCGATCTAAGTTTTCTTGTGTATGGCGCATTCGGCTTTCGGTTTCGCGGCGGCGTTCTTTGTATTTTGAAATACCGGCAGCTTCTTCGATGTAAACCCGCAATTCTTCTGGCTTTGCTTCGATGAGATTAGAAATCATCCCTTGTTCCACGATGGCATAACTACGCGGTCCAAGCCCTGTGCCCAAAAAGACATCCACGACATCACGCCGGCGTACGTGCGCGCCGTTGATAAAATAATTCGATTGCCCATCGCGCTCGACTTCGCGGCGAATAGCGATCTCGCCGTATTTGGCGTACTCGCCGCCAATTCGGCCTTCACTGTTATCAAAATGAAGTTCAATGGAGGCTTTACCGACGGGTTTACGGGAGGTGGTGCCATTGAATATCACATCGCTCATCGACTGCCCGCGCAACTGTTTTGCCGAGGTTTCTCCAATTACCCAGCGCACTGCATCAACCACATTTGATTTACCGCAGCCATTAGGGCCAACGATGGCGTTCATCGAACCGCGAATGGGGATAAGCGTAGGATCAACAAATGATTTGAATCCAGCAAGTTTGATGGTCTTTAGATACATGAGCAGCCGCTATTCGTCCTGACTAATAGTGTTTGTAGTCTACCCAAATCAGGCCAGAGAAGAAAGTCAGTCCAGAAAGGGGCGTAGTTAAAAAAGATCTCGATCACGACTTTCTCCTCTCCCGCTTGGGAGAGAGGAGATATTGCTGATATAAAAAAAGCTAGCCTCTTATCGCCAGCTAACTTAACTCCACTAATTGATCATCGCTCAGCAGCTCGGCGACGTCTTGCTTGTCAACAAACTGTTTGTCATTGGCTGCTAGTTTTTTCAATAAAGGCACCAACGTAAACATAACGAGCGATATCGCTACGGTAATCAGACCGATTTTCATGAATAAATGGTCATAAATAGGTAACGACATGAGAGCATCTTTCGAAATATTCTTTGGAATGCTGGCTATGCTCGCTACCTTCCCTGCAATGATGCTTGCAATGGAGGTACAGAGAAACCAGAGGCCCATGGTGAACCCCATAAATCGCTGAGGCACATAACGAGCCGCAAGCGACAATCCGAGCGCACTAACCAGCAATTCGCCGGTACTTTGCAACCAGTAAGAAAGCACCAGCCACATCCCCGAAATTACACCATGATGGTTGAATAAAGCCCCAAAAGGAAGCGATAAAAAAGCAAGGCCCGCCAAGAACGTTCCCAACGAAAATTTGGCCGGCATCGATAGATCGCGACCACGCTTATGCAGCCTTTGATAAATTACCGCCATCACCGGACTCATAATCATGACCCATAGCGGATTAAGCATTTGGAATTGAGCCGGTTCAATAGGAATGCCCAAGATCGAATGGTGAACATTTCGCAATGCAAAGAGCGATAACGATGTCGGCATTTGAAAATACAACACAAAAAAGACAACGGCTTGGGAAAATAAGATAATAAATAAAAACATTCCCTTGCGTTCTTCTGGCTTAGCTTTCCCCGTTAAAACAAAATAAGTCAGCAATAAAGCCACCGTTCCGATAGAAAGGAGCCAAGACATTATTTGAAAATGAATTAACAAGAAATACCCGCCAACAATAAGCCCTGCCGTGCCGAGCAACACATACATTAAATAATGCAAACGTAAAAGGCTCTGATCCGGCTTTGAGCCGTAATCGGCAATACTTCCCCGCATAGCAAAAAAATTAAAGATGGCAATGACTAGCCCAGCGCAACAAACAGAAAAAGCCACATGCCAGCCAAAAAACTTGCTTAAGATTGGCGTTAAATTCATCGAAACAGCCGCTCCGATGTTAACGGCCATATAATAGAGAGTAAAACCACTGTCCAGATTGTGCTGCGTTTTTTCATAAACTTTGGACAGTAAGCTCGACGGATTTGCTTTGAACAAACCGTTCCCGACAGCAATAAAGGCTAAAGGAAGCGCGAGATAAGCGTTAGAAATCGCCGGCAGCGACAGTAATAAATAGCCGAGGGCCAATACAATTGCCCCCAACAAGATAGTGCGCTTCGTTCCGAGCAGCTTATCGCCAACGTACCCCCCCAGGCAGGGAAGTAAGAAAACTAAGGCGCTAAAAGCGGCAAAAAGGAAATCGGCATGGCTATCTTGATAGCCCAAGCGTTCTACCATGTATAACACGAGTAGGGCTTGAACCCCGTAATAACCAAAGCGTTCCCAGATTTCAATAAAGAAAATAAGATAAAAAGGTTTAGGTTGGCCGGTCAGTGATCGGACAGACATAAATGCTTTCCCCCTTCGTAATATTCCAGAAAATATTAGATAGATATTTGCCCAAATATTCTCTGAAATCAATAGTAAGGTTACTATATACAAATTTTGTTCTAAAATCTATCAATAGGGGAGGGACAGGATCCTGTCGTTAGACTCCAGTCACAGCCACTTTAGGCCCCGTCACCGCGGCAGGGGGAATGAGGATTAAAAACAAACCTTGATAGAAAGCGCGCTAGATTCCCGCCTGCGCGCATAGACGTCAACTTAAGGAGCGAGGTAAAGAGGGAATATCAAGTAGTTAAAAAATGTCCGTCGTTCCCGTGCGTAGGCCGTCTACCGATAGACAAAGAATCGAGGGCTTTCACGGCCGAAGTCACGGGAATCCCGGCTAAAAGCCTAAGAAAAGCGCCATCGGTGTTTTTCTTAGCCCCCTAATCCGGGTCCTCCCGACTCGGCCGTGAAGGTTTTGTATCTTTCAATAATACCGCAGATGGCCTCGCGGAAGGACGACGGGTTTTAAGTTTTTCGCGCTTCACCACGGCTGGGTAATAATAGGAATCCGTTGTATCAAGGAATTTTGAAAGGAACAAGGCGAAAGAGAGCATCAACTTTACAGTCATTAGGGCTTTATGCTTAAGTTGACGCCTATGCGCGCAGGCGAGGACCAAACGCAACGCGCTGAAAGCGCGCTTGTGATTTCCGCTGCGCGGGATGAGGAGGCCAAAATTGAAGTGGCTGTGCGCTGGGGGTAATAATAGGGGCAGAATTGGGGAAGCTTAGATCTCCTAAACTACCTTCCTTAGCTGAATTTCCCGCTTAACCACCCTCACAGACTTAACCCAGGGGCGAAGCTTTTGAAGGGGCTGAGGAAGTTGCTGGATAGCCGCTTTTGCCTCGCCTTGGCTCTTATAGGCACCATACAAGAGGACATACCACTGATGGCCGCGGTACGAAGCATGGAAATAATGAGTTTGACCTTCCAGGTGATGGCGTTTCACAAAATCCTTAATGGCCTTTAAATCAACACTAGCCATCAACTGCACTGTATAACTCGCTTTCGAATTAAGTAAGGCTTTTTCTCCTGCGCTCAAGCCGGCGTTCATCGCCGTAACAGCTACAGGGGCTGCGACTCGAGCACCCTTACGCTGACTAAGAGGCGGCGCTACCGTGGAATCTTTCTCCTGGGGGGTTTCGGAATTTTTCTTAAGCACATCATGGACGGGATTCGAATGGCGAGAGGTATTTTTTCGATAAGCCGGCAAGTGGTGGCGTAAGGGTTCCAATGGCGCTCGGGTATTAGCACGGTGGATATCGACCTCTTTATAATGAAGAGCGGCTCTTGGAGATGCTGAATGGCTAGTCGGGTTTAGAGAAGGGCCTTGAACAGCGCCCATGGCGGGATATTCGTGTTCATGAATCATATGAGAGGCCCGAATCGCCAAGGGCTGACCTTGGGCGGCTGCCCGTCGTATCCACAGATTAGCGGCTTCTGTATCCCGAACCGTGCTTATACCATAAAAATACATATATCCCAAAGCATATTGGGCGTCAGGATCACCACGCTCCGCAGCAACCTCAATTTTGCTAAGAGAACAATCGTATTTGCGCAGGAATGCATTTTGCGAACAGGCGGCCGTTCCAGCAAAGGATCGAACTGGCATGGGTCTCTCAAGGGTAGTGGAACACCCAGCCGCTATAACTATAAAAAATCCGATTAATCCCCAAAAAAGCCGAGAAAAATGTTCAACCAGCTTCATAGTCGTTCTTCCTTATGCTGCATAATCCGGTCGTGACATTTTGCGCCAAAAAGGCTTGAGAATGCAACTATCCTGATGGCAAAAATTACCCAACCATTTTTTGTTTAAGAACAATAAGTTATATTGTTTCCATCACTAGTTAGATAAAGTAAGATAGCACAACTGGAGGGCTTAAGGATGAGAATCAACGTAGATTCCTTAAAAAAAGATATCAGAAACTTAAGTAAAAAAAAGAAAGTACGGAACTTTGATAGCTTTATCATGCAGCAGTTAATTCCTGAAGGACGAATTTTCGAGCCCCCTCCCTCTCCCCGAGAAGAAAAAAAAGAGGGTGAAAATAAACACCCTAATGTCGGTTGGTCTTTGGGTGAACGACTCTTTCCCCTTTTAGAACTTTATTTAAAAATTATGGAGGACGTTAAGAAAAACGATTTCGTACCTTCTCCCGATGAAGAAATTAAAAAACTATTAAAATCCCCGAACGAAGAAAACCTATCAATAAATGCAGATGGCGAAAATATCTTGATGTTAGTCGTGCGAATGGGATTCAAATTAGAAGTATTCGTGGCTGTTTTGAATATTATCTTGTATTTTTTTGGGCCCATCGATCCTTTTCTGGAGCTTCTGGAGCATCATAAAGAAAATGATCCCAAGGTTTTTGAGTCGATCTTTATTCAAATAAATAAAAATGGCGATAATACTTTGATGCTAGCAATGAATTTTGAACCTATAAAGGAGATTATTTTAGACCAAGTAAGCCACCTTAGCTTTGAAGCACAACAGCAAATATTCCTGCAATCTAATCGCAGTGGCTATAGCCCTTTACTTTTGTTCGCAAGCCAACATGATCTCTCTCAATATTCACCCCTCCGTGGACTTTTTCCTAAAAAAGAATTAGCACAATCGCTATTTAGCCAACTGGCTCATTTGGCTAACATAAGAGAAGGCGACAATGGGATCGCTGACGTAGACTTTATTAAAAATGTTATAGAAAATAATTTATCTCTGTTATTGAAACATATCGAATGTTTTTCCAAAGCTGACTTTAGAGACAAACCCCAAAATTTACGCTTAATCATCGAAAAATTACTTCAGGAATATAAAAAGACTATTGAGAATGAAAATACGTGTTGGAAGAAAGTTGTGGGTTTTTTTAAATGTCATCACTCTGTTCAACAAATAAGTCGAGCCACTAGCGAACTCGAAGAGATTCTCAATCAGCAGGAAAATCTAGATAATGAAAGAATGGATGACCTTCTCCATACTTTCCCTGCCTTAAAGCAAGAGCCGCTTCGTAGATTACTTGAAATTTTGTGTACCGGCGCAGAGGACAGCCCTCAAGCCGCTCTTCTTCAAAACCCGCAGCCACGTTAAGGATTGGCAATTCTACAACACAATAAATAAAGTAGGCCCATGCTTAACCGGGTCTTTTTGAGCCCAATCATTTGCCGTTTTGATGACGTACCGCCATTGCAGGAGGTTTTAGTCACAAGAGCTCACCCTTCGGGGTTAGCGATAATATCGATTTCGTTGTCTATGATCGGTTTGCGCGTCAACTCAACGATGTAAATATAGCAAAACAACGCCCCCACCCATAAAATGAATTGCCACCCATCAGAGACAGTAAAATAATTTAACGCTAATCCAAAAATGCCTAAAAGCAAGGATAATGCACACAATAATAAGGTAGATAAGGATGTATTTAAACCAGCGACGTGTAATACATGGTGAAAATGATCGCGACTCGCTACAATGATCGATTTTTTTTGTCGCACTCGCAATACAATTACATTGATGAGATCGAATAAAGGAAATGCCATAATCCACAATATCGTCATGGGTTTGATCAACGCCGAATTCTGTTGGGATAAATCAATCGCAAACCACGCCAACAGAAAAGCAATGAAGGTACTCCCCGAATCGCCCATAAAAATACTGGCCTCTTTACGCCACAGTAATCGCATGTTAAAGCCTAAAAAGGCGATTAATAAAATAATAAGAATAAAGAGCAACCGAAAATCAGACACTTGATGCAGTTTGACACTCACCAATAATAATAGCGCCTGTCCTAACGCTACGCCCCCGGCCAGACCATCTTGACCGTCAATCATATTCATTGCATTGATGTTAGCCAAAACCACAATTACCGTTATTGGAATAGCCCACAAGCCAATTTTAAGATCGCCTAAAAAGAATAAATTGCCAAGGTTAGACAGAACCACATTTCCCCAAATGATCATCAACAAAGCTGCAAATAATTGGCCAAATAATCGCAGCTTTGAACTTAGATCACTAAAATCGTCTACGACTCCCATTAAAACAAGGATGCTGCTTCCCGCTAACATCCCTCGATAAGGCAACAATGAAGTGGAGAGCGTTAATAACGCAAAGCAAAAAGAAAAGAACATCGCGATTCCGCCAATCATAGGAACTTCTCTTTCATGCCATTTTCGGTCATTAGGGCGGTCAACAAAACCAATGCGTATTGCCAAAGGGCGCAATAACCAAATGCAGAATAAAGAGGCTACAAACGCGATAAGGCCGCTTTTAATAAGTTCCATAAAAAGTCACATCCTGCAGTTCTCAATTTGATCAACGTCATGAACAGGAAAATGATAACAGGCCGGAGAAAGATTATTCAAGCGTGAAGTAGCATTCAAAGAAAGAAATCTCTGGCGCTGGCGCCAGAGACAAGCGCGATGGGGTTTTCCAAAGGGGAGCGATAGATTTTCTTCTCCCCTCTCCCGCTTGCGGGAGAGGGTTATCCTTCACCTACGGATTAACCACTAAGCGATGAGGATTGTTTCTTATGAGACGAGCAACGGTTTTTTGGCTGATGCCGGGTACCGACGACAATGCCTCTATTGATTTAAAATTCCCTTCTTTTTTCCGATAGGCGATGATGGCTTTAGCTTTTTTAACGCCAATGCCTTTAAGCGTAGTTAATAGAGTGGCATCGGCCGTGTTAATATCGACAGGTCCTGTTTTTTGCGTACTCACGGCTGCATGCCTATGCAGTTTATTTTTAATCACTTCAGAAGCAGGCTTGGCCTGTGCTGAAAAAACAAGGCTAGTTATTAATACCGCTGAAATTAATTGAATTATTTTTTTCATAAAAATCTCCTTGAACAGTTCAAACATCAACAGTGTATGTCAATGTGAGAAGAGCACAATACCGGGATAATTTTTATTGACATTGGAAATCTTCAACGGGTCTTAATATCTTTATCAATAGCCTCTAATGCCTTTAAAGGATCTGTGGATTGCGTGATGGGCCTGCCAATTACTAAATAATCACTGCCAGCTTGGATAGCCGCTCGTGGAGTCATTACACGTTTTTGATCACCTTTTTCATCGGTTTCTAAACGGATGCCAGGAGTAACTAACAAAAAATTTCTATCGAATTGTTTACGCAGCAATGCCGCCTCTTGAGCTGAACAAACCACCCCATCCAACCCAGCGCTTTTGGCAAGGGTTGCCATACGACAAACGATATCAGGAACCTTCTCTTGTATCCCTAATGTTTTTAAATCACTACCGTCTAGGCTTGTTAAAATAGTGACCCCGATTAATAAAGGTTTTTCCTTTAAAGTAATTGATTGCAACGCATTCACGACCGTTTCCATCATCGTGCGTCCACCGGATATATGAATATTCATCATCCACACGCCAAGCTCTGCGACCGCTCGGCAAGCGCCTGCCACCGTTTGTGGAATATCATAAAATTTCAAATCGAGAAAAATGCGATACCCTTTCTGCATTAATTCCTCGACAAATGCCGGCCCGTAACGTGTAAATAGAATACTGCCGATTTTAAGGTGACATAATTCAGGGGTTAATGGGTTTATTTGTGCTCGGGCTTGCTCCACCGTCCCAGCATCGATGGCCACAATAACTTTTGGGTCTGGTTTTTCCATCTTTCAATTACCTTCTAAACCTTGAATGGGCCTTACGGTATTCCAATGTTGGCAACTGGGACAGAGCCAATACAACATTTTTCCCGAAAATCCGCAATGAGAACAACGATAGATGGGTTTATTTTTCAATAATTTTTTCATGAAATTTTGCAAAATTAATAATTTATCTCGCGTATCGCCGCTGGAATTAAGTAAATATAATCCTACTAAATGCGTTAAACCGCGCAAGGATGGCTGGCGCTGAATTTGTTGCGCGATAAATTCTATAGCCGCTTTTTCTCCGTGTCGATGTTGTAAATGATCCGAAATGGCCAATACCAATGAAATTCTTGGGTAACGCATGAGACAGTCTTCGAGATAAGCCACTAATTTATTTTCTTCCCCCAGCCGCTGATAACAATCGACTAATGGGCCTACGGCTTCCGAAATATAATCAGGATCTTGCTCAACGACTCGTTTATAACAGCGAATAGCCTCTCGATAGTGCGCGTTTTCGCTTTCTAGGCGCCCTTGAATAAGGCTTGCACGCACACAATTCGAATCGATGGCTTGGGCTCGTTTTAAACATTGCACCGCTTGGGAAGTCCGCCCTGTATCAATCATTTGCTCAGCCAGCTCACAATGGTATTGTGCAATAATAGCGTGAACTGGTTCGCCACACGCGAGTAATTTTTGGGCCGTTTCAATGGCCTTTTGCCAGTCTTTTTCTTGCTGATAGATGTGCAACAAAAAGCGCAAGCTGCCTTGATTTTCCTCACCCATCTCTACTAACTCAAGAAACAACCGTTCAGCGCGGTCAAGCACGCCGGCGCGTAAATAATCCTGACCCAATTCCGATAAAGCGTGAAAACGATGTTCTTTGGCTAATTGCGGCCGAGCTATTAAGTTTTGGTGGACACGAATAGCACGGTCCACTTCGCCCCGCCGACGAAAGAGACTACCCAGTGCTAAATGCGTTTCTACTGTGTCTGTGTCGACTTCAAGCAATTTAATAAAAACATCGACAGCTTTGTCCGGCTGTTCGTTAATTAAATAATTCAAACCTTTAAAATAATCTTGGCGTAAAGTAGGCAACAATTTAGGATCGTTTTTAAATGATACGCGTCGCGCTGCAAACCATCCGCCGGCGGCGGCCATTGGCAAAAGCAAAAATAACGCTTGCGCTATCATCAATGAACGTCCTTGATGGGGATCGTTCGTAAATTTTGCACTTCGGCTTCGATTTGCTTTACTTTGGATTTAAGATGACGGGCGGTGTGCTTATTCTTAATTAAAGCCGGTAGAACCGCTAAAATACCTAAAATTGCGCCGATTAATAATGTTACTAAAATTAGCAAAGGCAATTGGACTGTTTTTATATCCAAATAATAATTGAGTGCTACTTTTTGAGGATTCAACGCGGCAAAGGTGATCCCCAAGAGAATAATAAAAATCCAGAAGAGATATAAAATATATCGCATGACCGTGCCTTATTAGTGGTTATGAATAACAGTTTAGTTTGCACTAAGAAAAGTATTATAAATCTTCAGCGCCATCCTTCCACTATGCCTCTTCCCCGCTTGCGGGAGAGGCTAGGAGAGGGCAAAAAAATACCCGCCTAGCGGGTATTTTTTACTATTCGTCTTTACTCTGGATTTTCTCCTTGAGCAAGTCGCCTAACGTGGTTTTCGTTGGCACGTCGGATACAGTGCGCGTGCCCTTTTCCGAGCGACCTTCTACAGCTTTATGCGAGACATTGATAAGTCGATTCTTACGATCAACGTTAACAATTTTAACAGCCACTTCATCACCCACGTTCAGCTCTTGTGTTAAATCTTTTACACGGTCGTAAGTGTAATCCGCTAACCGCATTTGACCCAATACTTGATCCGCAAGCTCTAAGACGGCTTGTTTGCTTTCCACTTCCTTAACTTTAGCCTGAATCACAGCGTCTTTGTCGTAACTTTCTACGAATTCCATGAAAGGATCGCCTTCCAGTTGTTTGATCCCCAAAGAAATTCGTTCACGTTCTGGGTCAATTCCCAGAATAACGGCTTGCACTTCATCGCCTTTCTTATAGTTACGAATGGCTTCTTCACCACTTTCTGTCCACGAGATATCGGACAAGTGGACAAGTCCATCGATGTCGCCTTCTAATCCGATGAACATTCCAAAGTCGGTGATTGATCGAACTTTACCCGTAATTTTTTCATCTTTTTCGTGTTTTTCTGCAAATTCTTGCCATGGGTTCCGCTTGCATTGTTTGATGCCTAAAGAAATACGACGGCGTTCCTCGTCAATTTCAAGCACCATCACCTCAACCTCTTCGCCTGACTGGACTACCTTACTGGGGTGGATATTTTTGTTTGTCCAATCCAATTCAGAAGTATGGACCAATCCTTCAACGCCTTCTTCCAATTTAACGAAGCACCCATAATCCGTAATATTGGTCACTTTTCCAAATACGCGAGAATTGACGGGGTAACGACGTTCAATCTTCGCCCACGGATCGTCGGCCAATTGTTTCATTCCTAAAGAAACACGCTTTTTATCACGGTCGAATTTGAGGACTTTAACGTGTACTTCGTCACCGACGTTAAGGAGATCGCTCGGGTGCTTGACGCGCCCCCAAGCCATATCAGTGATGTGCAATAGACCGTCTACTCCACCTAAATCAACGAAAGCCCCGTAATCGGTGATGTTTTTAATCACCCCTTTAATTTCTTGGCCTTCTTGCAATTCTTCAAGACGCGCTTGACGTTCTGCGCTGGTTTCCGCTTCCATTACCGCACGGCGCGAAACCACTACGTTATTTCGGCGTTGATCCATCTTGATGATTTTAAAATCGATTTCTTTATCTTCTAAATAGCCCGGATCGCGAACAGGTTTTACATCCACCAACGACCCTGGCAAAAAGGCGCGAACGGAGTTTAAATCCACGGTAAAACCACCTTTTACGCGCTCAATAATGACCCCTTTCACCATCTCACCTGCTTTGTAAGCCTTTTCGAGCTCGCTCCACGCTTTAGCGCGTCGCGCTTTTTCGCGCGAGAGACGGGTTTCACCAAAACCATTATCGGAGGCTTCGATGACAACAAAAAATTCATCACCTACGTGGGGTTCTTCATTACGAAATTCGGAAGCGGGAATAATCCCCTCGGATTTAAGTCCGGCATTAACAATGACGCGGTCGGGACGGACTTCAACAACAGTAGCCTTGACCAAGGCTCCAGGACGTAAGTCGGTTTCCGTTAAGCTTTTTTCAAATAATTCAGCAAAGGTTTCACTCATGTAGTTAGACACATTAGGTTATAACCATATCAATAAAGATACGGGTTAGGGTCTGTTTACGATTCTACTAGTCTGTCCAGACTAGCGAATTGTAAACAGACTCCAGTTTGTTGTACTTCCTTATCTGCTATCGCAAATAAGACCTATTTTTCATTGGCTACGTTGGCCAATCCGCGCTGTCGGACATGATTCATGACCGTCGCGAAAACTGCTTCGATACTTAAATGAGTTGTATCGATAATTACAGCATCTTCTGCAGGCTTCGTTGGAGAAATAGAGCGAGTAATATCACGACGATCGCGCTCCTCCAAATCTTCCTGGATGTCGGGGAGGCTAACATTAATCCCCCGGTCTTGCAACTCCTTATAACGTCTATAGGCCCGTTGTTGTGAGTCTGCATCAAAATAAAATTTTAAGACGGCATCAGGAAAAACTACCGTTCCCATATCCCGGCCGTCGGCTACCAAGCCAGGGCGCTGGCGAAAATCGCGTTGGTACTGAAGAACCGCCTCGCGCACGATGGGTAAAGCAGAGGCCCTAGAAGCTAACGCGCCACACTCCTCGGAGCGGATCGCTAAAGTGATATCGTGACCATCACAACTTATTTTGGCCTTTTTACCCAATATCCGATTTTCAATGCTAATCTGAACCCGTTTTAAAAGGCGCGCCAACCCGGCGGAATCCTCCAGTGGAACTTTGTAATGCGCCATTGCCCACGCGATGGCGCGATAGATAATTCCACTATCCAAGAGATACCAGTTCAATGTTTGAGCAATTCGAAAAGCAATCGTCCCTTTACCAGAACCTGAGGGTCCATCAATGGTAATAACAGGTGCTGGCTTTTGTCGAGCGTTCATTTAAAAACCACCTCTCCCCCTTACGCCTTTGACATTCATTCCTACCTCGTTTGCTAATTCAACAAAATTGGGAAACGACGTCTTTACGTTGTCACAATTGCGAATTCTAACAGGGCCTTTCGCCAAGGTCCCCGCAACCGCAAATGCCATGGCAATGCGGTGGTCATCGTAACTGTTAACCTCCCCACCTTCCAGCGTTCCTCCTTGGATAATCACACCGTCTGGTAAAGACTCTGCTGCTATACCCAATTTTTGTAACCCATCTACCATCGCCGCGATACGGTCGGTCTCTTTAACCCGTAATTCGGCGGCGTCTCGCAATACCGTTTTCCCCTGGGCGACCGCTGCGGCAATAAGCAAAACAGGAAATTCATCGATGGTTAATGGCACTTGATCTGGCGGGATATCAATACCTTTTAACCTTGCGTGTCGCACCGTGATATCCGCTGTTGGTTCCTCGTTTTTTTCCGTGTAATGAGTAACTTCAATATCTGCACCCATCATTTTTAATAAATTAATCACGCCTAATCGCGTTGGGTTAACGCCCACGCGGCATAAGCGAATAGCAGAGCCCGGTGTGATCGTGGCCGCCACTATAAAAAAAGCGGCGGATGAAATGTCACCTGGTATCGAGATATCGTTAGCCTTTAACTTTCCGCCGCCGCTAACACAAATACTCTGCTTGTCTTTTTGTAGAGTGTAATGAAAATGTTTCAGTAATCGTTCGGTGTGATCACGCGAAGGGGCGGGTTCTGTAATACATGTTTTTCCTCGCGCATACAATCCCGCTAATAATAAGCAGGATTTCACCTGTGCGCTTGCCATAGGAAGCTGATAGTGAATTCCAGTTAGCCGTGGATTTCCATAAATTTTCAGTGGGGGGACGTTACCTGTTGAGTCGATTTTTGCGCCCATTAAAGTCAAAGGATCAATGATGCGTTTCATCGGACGGCGCTGCAAAGACGAATCTCCTGTCAATACCGTATTAAAAGGTTGTCCGGCTAGCAGCCCTGACAATAAGCGAATAGCTGTTCCCGAATTACCACAATCTAAAGCTTCGGGCGGCGCTTGGAGACCTGTCATGCCAACCCCTTCAACCACTAAAATATTTTCATCTTCAATAACCTGAATAGAAGCGCCCATTTGTTGAAGAGCACTCACCATTGCCAGGTTATCAGCCCCCATTAAAAAACCATCGACCTGTGTTTGCCCTTCCGCAATAGCCGCCAATAGCACAGCGCGGTGTGAAATGGATTTATCGCCGGGAACACAAATTTCACCGCTTAAGCCTTGTGAAGGAATAGTTTGATAATCCATCTAATTTAGCCGTGCCGCTTTTCGAATTGGCCCATAAAATTAATCAATGCGTCAACGCCTTCTTCTGTCATGGCATTGTAAATGCTAGCGCGCATGCCGCCTAAAAGACGATGACCTTTTAAATTAGCCAATCCGTTTTCCGTTGCTTCTTTTAAAAAGAGCGAATTCAATCTTTCATCCGCTAATCTAAAAATGACGTTCATTCGTGAACGGTAAGTGGGATTAATAGGATTGTCAAAAAAATTACTCTTATCAATAAATTTATAGAGTTTAGCGGCTTTTCGTTGATTACGCTCCGCCAGCACCGCTACACCCCCTTGGTTTTTTACCCATTTAAAAATAAGGCCGGCTAGATACCAGGCAAATGTCGGCGGTGTGTTTATAAAAGAACGTTCTTTCGCGTGTAAAGCATATTGTAAATAGCTTGGTGTTGTCGGCAGCGGCGATCGTTTTAATAAGTCGTCATGGACGATAACAATGGTTAACCCTGCCAGACCCATGTTTTTTTGAGCGCAAGCAAAAATCAAACCGTAACGAGAAACATCAAACGGTCGAGATAACAAATTGGATGACATGTCACACACCAACGTTAAATCGGTGTCAGGAATAAAAGGAAATTCAATGCCGTTTACCGTTTCATTATCGACATAATAGAAATAAGCAGCTTCATTAGGCATATCCCACGTCGCTTGATCAGGTATGCCTGTGTAATTGAGTTCTTTCGCATTCGTCGCCAAGTGAGGGTCACAATAATTTTTTGCTTCTCGGATTGCGAGATTCGACCAAACACCCGAATCGATATAAACCGCTTTTTTATGATTAGCCAGCAAGTTCATCGGCACCATATCGAATTGTAATCGGGAGCCCCCTTGTAAAAAAAGAATATGATAGGATTCAGGAACAGCCAGCAATTCCCGCAAATCGCGCTCAGCTTCCTCAGCGACTCCAATAAACTCCTCACCACGATGGGAAACTTCCGCAATAGACATGCCAATGCCATGCCAATCCAATAATTCATCACGTACAGTAAACAAAACTTCTTCGGGAATAGCTGCTGGACCAGCTGAAAAATTGTATACGCGAGACATAAAAATCCTTCTGGTAAAAATTTAAGCCCCTCCCCAGGCCCCTCCCGTGCAAGCGGAGGGTTAGGGAGAGGGTTCTTCAATCAATTCTGCCGAAATCGCTTCCATACCCACTAATAACTCATCTTGTGAAAGTTGAATCAATCGCACGCCCTGGGTATTGCGCCCCATTTGCGAAATTTCGTTCACGCGAGTTCGCACTAACGTTCCTTTATCACTAATGAGCAATACATCGTCGTCATCAAACACCTGCGCAGCGGAAACCACCTTTCCATTGCGGGAATTAATCCGTATCGCCATCACACCCTGCCCGCCTCGACCGGTGGAGCGATAATCATCCAATGCGGTACGCTGCCCGTAACCGTGCACGGTGGCCGTCAATATATTCCCTTTGGGTTTTACAACAATTAACGCAATCACATTTTGTTTGGCTTTTAGTTTAATGCCACGAACGCCTCGCGCTGAACGACCCATTTCGCGAACTTCCTTTTCGTGAAAACGAATGGCTTTTCCGGCATCGGTCACCAACATAATTTCTTTTTTTCCATCGGTAATGTCAACACCCACTAAACGATCGCCTTCGTTCAACGCCAAGGCAATTTTACCCTTTGTACGCGGTTGTGAAAATTCAGCCAAAGATACTTTTTTTATAGCGCCTTGCGCGGTGGCCATAAAAACGAAATGCGATCCATCATAGGCGCGTATCGGCAAAATAGCAGAAATTTGTTCGTCTTTAACGAGGGGTAATAAATTAATTATCGGTCGTCCGCGCGCTATACGGCTACCTTGCGGCACTTGATAAACCTTAAGCCAATAAACTTTTCCCTGAGTCGAAAAGCATAAAATTGTATCGTGGCTATTGGCCACTAAAATATTTTTTACAAAATCCTGTTCTTTTACGGCAGCAGCCAATTTACCGCGCCCACCGCGATGTTGCGCTTGATAACTGCTCAACGATTGCGATTTGATATAACCTTCATGGGATAAGGTTACAACCCTATGTTCTTCAGGAATTAAATCTTCATGTGTTAAGTCAGAATGATCATCAATAATAACGGTGCGTCGCTCATCACCGAATTGTTCTTTTACAGCGATCAATTCCTCTCGAATTACCTCATGTAACTTATCGGGATCAGAAACGATTGCAATTAATTCTTCGATTTTGTCGATAATCGCTATGTATTCCTCTCGGATTTTATCGGTTTCAAGGCCGGTCAAACGATGCAATCGCAAATCCAAAATCGCTTGCGCTTGTGCGGGAGATAGGTAATAACCCTCTTTTCGCAGTCCAAATTCTGCTGCTAAATCATCAGGCCGGGTTCGATCGCTGCCGGCTTTTTTCAAAAAATCAGCAACGGCCCCCGGCTTCCAAGCTTGCGCTAATAAATTTTCTTTAGCAATGGCTGGCGTTTTCGCCTTTTTAATGAGTGCAATCACTTCGTCAATGTTGGCTAACGCAACGCCTAATCCTTCTAAAATATGCGCTCTTTCTCGTGCTTTTCGCAATTCAAAAAGGGTCCGTCGAGTCACTACTTCGCGGCGGTGCTGTAAAAAAGCGCTTAATAATTGTTTTAAATTTAAAACACGCGGTTGACCATTATCCAGCGCCACCATATTAATTCCAAACACGGTTTGCAGTTGCGTTTGTGCATATAAATTGTTGAGCACAATTTCGGCGTTATCTCCCCGGCTAACCTCGATCACCATGCGCATACCGCGTTTATCGGATTCATCCCGTAACCCCGAAATACCTTCAATGCGTTTTTCACGAACTAACTCACCGATTTTTTCTAATAAACGGGCTTTGTTGACTTGATAAGGTAACTCGTGCACAACAATTAGCGATCGTCCGCTTTTTGTGGTTTCAATTTCGGTTTTCGCACGCACATAAATTCGACCCCGCCCAGTTTTATAGGCTTGGACAATACCGTTACGACCATTGATGATGCCTGCCGTTGGAAAATCCGGGCCAGGAATATGGCGCATTAATTCTTCGACATTTAAGTCAGGATTTTCAATCAATGCCAAAGTCGCATTGATAATTTCATTTAAATTATGAGGAGGAATATTAGTAGCCATTCCCACTGCAATACCGGAAGCCCCGTTAATGAGCAGATTTGGAACTCGCGTCGGGAGGACCGCGGGGGCCATTTCCGTTTCATCGTAATTAGGAGCAAAATCGACCGTTTCCTTATCAAGATCGGCCATCAAAGCATGCGCAAAGCGGGATAATCGAATCTCGGTGTAACGCATGGCTGCCGGCGCATCCCCATCTACAGAACCAAAGTTACCTTGACCATCGATCAGCAAATAACGCAAGCTAAAAGGCTGGGCCATCCGAACAATCGTGTCATAAACGGCAACATCGCCATGCGGATGGTATTTACCAATTACATCCCCGACAATTCGAGCGGATTTTTTATTCGGCTTATTCCAATCATTGCCTAATTCACTCATGGCATATAGCACACGCCGGTGCACCGGCTTTAACCCATCACGCACATCAGGCAGCGCACGCCCTACGATAACACTCATCGCATAATCGAGGTACGATTGCTTGAGTTCTTCTTCAATAGTGATTGGAATAATCTCGTGCGCCGCTTCCGCCATGACCAACTTCCTCTATTTTCCTCATTAAAACAATGAGTTACTAATTTAATTGAGATCGAATATTATATCATATTGAAGACAGGGATGGGAGATCCCGTCTTGTCCAATGCAAGACGAGGCTGAGCGAGGCCGAAACTGAGTTAAGGTTGGGCTCTAGAGCCGCTCGTTCATAGGTGCAATTGAAAGTGTAGGTTTTCAACAAGTAGCCCAATGAAATGGACCCACCCCTTAAAGACGGCGTCATAATGCGCCAACATAGAATTTCTATTTTCAAAAAAAGGAGAAGGTCCATGAAAGATATTAAAATACTGGGTGTTGATATTGCAAAAGATGTTTTTCAACTGTGTGGAATTGATGAGTGGGGTAAAGTGATCTACACGAGACGGGTTAAGCGTGCTCAGTATGTATCCACCGTAGCCAGTCTTAAGGTGGGCTGCGTGGTGATGGAAGCGTGTGGAGGAGCGAACCATTGGTATCGGACGTTTATGGGGATGGGTATCCCAACGCAGTTGATCAGTCCGCAGCACGTCAAACCGTATGTCAAAAGTAACAAGAATGATCGTAACGATGCGCAGGCGATAGCTGAAGCGGCTTCCCGCGCCTCGATGCGGTTTGTGCAGGGTAAAACGGTGGAACAACAAGACGTTCAAGCGCTGTTAAAGATACGCGATCGTTTAGTCAAAAGCCGCACGGCGCTGATCAATGAGATTCGGGGGTTGTTGCAAGAATACGGACTCACGATGGCGCGTGGTGCCAAGCGATTTTATGAAGAGCTCCCGTTGATTTTAGCGAGCGAAGCGGTGGGATTAACACCGCGGATGAAACGGGTGTTGAATTGTTTGTATACCGAATTGTTGAACCGGGACGAAGCGATTGGTGATTACGAGGAGGAATTAAAAGCGGTGGCAAAAGCCAATGAGGATTGTCAACGGGTACAGAGCATCCCGGGGGTGGGTTATTTAACGGCGCTCTCGGTTTATGCGAGCGTGGGTGACATTCATCAATTTCATCGTTCCCGGCAGTTGTCGGCGTTTATTGGGTTGGTCCCTCGACAACATTCGAGTGGGAATAAGGAGGTGTTGTTGGGGATTAGTAAACGCGGCAATGTGATGTTAAGGACGTTATTGATTCATGGCGCCCGTGCGCTATTGCGTCATGTAAAAAATAAAACGGATAAAAAGAGTCTGTGGTTAAAAGCACTCATTGAGCGCCGCGGAATGAATCGCGCTTGTGTGGCGTTAGCGAATAAAAATGCGCCGATCATTTGGGCGCTTTTAACACGCCAAGAAACGTATCGCTGTGGCGCCTAAACACCGCCGTGGGTAAAAAAAAGAATTAACAAAAGGAGACACACCAACCGAGTTCGAAACAATGAGGGCTGATGAAAGTAAGGTAAAACCTGAGGTTGATTAAGCTGATTCATACGGTGGCTCTGTGAAGCCGATAGCCCGATAAGCATCAACCTTGCATAATTCATCAAGGCACCAATGGTGGCCAATTTAAATCGTGATGCCGGATATACGAATGCAACCGCTTTCTTTTCATCAAAACTGATTGTTGACAACAAGGGTGGGTCCATATACGTATGAGCGAAGCGAAATACGGGCTACTTGCTCAAAAAACAGTGGAATAGGTATTGATTTTTTAACGATTTGCACGTAGTTTTTTCCATGATCAAGCTCCTTGTTAAGATTTTTTAAATCTACGTCTAGAAACGTAGGAGCTTGATCTTTAACGCATTTATTAATCGTTGTCTACTTCTTGGCCCCCTTAATTAATTTTCTTTCGTTTTTTTGAATCTAATTTGAACTTTGGTGAAATCGCCCTGTGTTACCACCAGGGCGATTTCACCAAAGTTCAAAAGCCGATTATTTTTCTCAGGTATCGGGTGGACATAGCCGCCTGTAACCGCTTCATCGCGATTGCGTTTTTTGCAGTGTCTCATCTTCCAAGAGCTTAAGAACCATCTTCCTCATTGTGGCAAGGTTCTCAGCATGACCTCGGGTCGCGAGACAGACGTCCTCGCCAAGACCAACATCTAATTTCCAATGTAAATTATTTTCAACTGACCAGTGCAGACTCAACACGAATAATCGCTTGTAAATCACGCCAATGTTTTTTTGATGAAATCGCCCTTAAGCTTTGCGGATTGTGGCCTTGCTAGACTCCAACCTGTGCTTTCCGTTAATATGCCTGCTTATCTGAAACGGAGGGTTTTTATGGAAAATGTTGATCTACTCATTAATGCGCGCTGGCTTCTTCCCATCGCTCCTGCTAATCAAATTTTAGAAAATTTCGCATTAGCCGTGCGCGATGAATACATTGTTGATCTTCTTCCGCAGGCTGAAGCTAACAAAAAATACACGGCCGATCAGCACCTCGAACTTAACGATCATGTTGTCCTACCGGGGTTGGTTAATGCTCATACCCATACTCCGATGAACCTCTTTCGGGGGTTGGCTGATGATTTGCAATTACTGGATTGGTTGCAAAACCACATCTGGCCAGCCGAAAAAGCCCTCATTAATGCTGAATCCGTTCGGGCTGGCACGCGGCTTGCTATTGCCGAAATGTTACGCGGCGGTACGACTTGTTTCAACGATCATTATTTTTTCCACGACACAATCGCCAAAGCCGCCAGTGAAGCTGGTATGCGGGCGCTTATCGGAGTCGTAATAATGAGCGTTCCCACGGAATGGGCTAGTGATGAAAAAGCTTATTTAGCGCGCGCCCAAGAAACATTGGAAAAAGCAGAAAATCATTCGCTGATCACCTGGGCGCTTGCCCCGCATGCCCCTTATACCGTTAGTGACACCGCGTTTAAGGAAATTAAAAAATTAGCTGAATACTACGACCTACCCATTCATATACACCTTCATGAAACGAAGGTAGAGATTGAACAAGGCTTAAAAAGCTATGGAAAAAGACCGCTCGCCCATTTACATGACTTAGGGTTGCTGTCACAACGGCTTATAGCTGTCCATATGACGCAGTTAACTTCGGAAGAAATTAAATTAGTTGCGGATACTCAAACGAATATCGTTCACTGCCCCGAATCTAATTTAAAATTGAGCAGCGGCATTGCCCCTATTGCAAAATTGGTAGATGCCGGCGTTAATGTAGCGATTGGCACTGACGGTGCGGCGAGCAATAACGACCTCGATTTATTCGGTGAAATGCGAACGGCTTCTTTCACGGCAAAAGTTTCCGGCCTCGACCCCACGCACTTACCCGCTCCTGAAATTTTGAAAATGGCGACGCTCAATGGCGCCAAAGCGCTGGGGCTAGAAGATAAAATCGGCTCACTCGAGCCGGGAAAATTTGCCGATGTCATTGCGGTGGATTTAAGTTCTTTTCTCACCCAACCTGTTTTTAATCCGGTTTCTCATTTGGTATACGCCATTAACCGTCTGCAAGTGAGCGACGTGTGGGTCGCGGGCAAACAATTGCTCAAAGGGGGGGAATTTACCCAACTTGATACTGAACAAATTGTCAAAGACAGTTTAAAATGGGCAAAAAAAGCGTTGCCTTTCAAAGCAGAAAACAGGCTTGCAGAAACGAATGCCATTACCTAAGAAAGTCACCCTCGTCGAGGTGGGTCCTCGCGACGGGCTTCAAAATGAGCCTCAGAATGTGCCCACACATTTAAAGATTGAGTTCATCAATCAGCTTTCGCAATCCGGCCTATCCGTTATTGAAGCCACCAGTTTTGTATCGCCGAAATGGGTTCCGCAAATGGCTGACCATCGAGAAGTCATGGAAGGTATTACGCGCAACCCTTCGGTTCGCTATACCGCTTTAGTGCCTAACGAACAGGGTTTCGATGATGCGCTTGACGCTCATATTTCTGAAGTGTCGGTGTTTACGGCCGCTTCAGAAACCTTTTCTCAAAAAAATACGAACTGTTCGATTGAAGAGAGTCTGAACCGAATTGCGCGAGTGATTGAACGTGCAAAAAAAAATAATTTGGCCGTTCGCGGTTATGTGTCTTGCGTGTTAGGTTGCCCTTATGAAGGTGAAATTGCGCTCCACCAAGTGCTCACGGTTGCTGAAAGGTTGGTTAACCTTGGTTGTTATCAGATTTCATTGGGCGATACGATCGGAATTGGCACGCCACTCAAAGCCCAGCAATTGATCGATGTTATTTCCAGCAAAATTCCGATTGAAAAAATTGCTGTGCATTTCCACGATACTTATGCTCAGGCACTAACCAATATTTACGTGAGTTTAGAAAAAGGCGTTTCAACGATTGATAGCGCCGTCGCAGGTTTGGGAGGTTGTCCTTATGCCCCTGGGGCCGGGGGTAATGTGGCAACCGAGGATGTTGTTTATTTATTGAATGGCATGAAGATTGAATGCGGTGTTGATTTAAAACGGTTAACGAGAGCAGGTCGATTGATTTGCGATTATTTAGGGCGCCCCTCTCGCTCAAAAGTGGCGATCGCGTTAGCAAGTCGATAGTAAAACCTCTCAACAAAGAGGCAATCGGATTAGGGTGACGGCGGATTAAAAAACCGACTTTTTACTGCATGCCAAATTCCAGGCAGTAGAGACAATAGAATAATGAACAACACGATCAACAAAATATACTCACCCACATCTGGAATCAAGTAGCCAAAATAATAACCCACTAACGTTACTCCGCCCCCCCAAACAAAAGCACCGACGACATTAAAAATGATATAACGATAATATTCCATCCGCGTCATACCGGCGACAATGGGGACAAAGGTACGAACCACTGGAATCAATCGACCGAGAATTAATGATTTACCGCCGTGTTTATCGTAAAACTTTTTCGCCTGAATGAGATAACTCTTCTTAAACCAAATCGAATCGGGCCGCCTTAATAACCACCCGCCGAGCTTTTCACCCAACCAATAAGCTAGAAAATAACCTAAAATAGCAACCGCAATGGTGGTCGGCACCAAAATCCAAATTTTGAAAACGCCCTGGGAAGCTAACAAACCCGCCGAAAATAACAAGCTATCACCCGGGAAAAAAAAGCAAACAAAAATCCCCGTTTCTAAAAAAACAACGAGTAAAATTCCAAAATAACCAATAGCCGTGACTAGATGAATCAAATCAATGTTGAGCATGTTAATTCCTTAACGTCGAGAAACTGTTCGTCCCCGCTTTCGCGGGAATAACGAAAGACTCATTCTTTAACTTCCAAAAGCCCCTTTCGTATATGCTGGATTTTATCGCGAACGGCAGCCGCCTCTTCAAATTCCAAGTTTCGTGCGTGATGATACATTTGCTCTTCCAATTTACGCAACTCTTTTGCCAATTGTTTCGGCGTCATGGCAATATATTTCGCTTCTTCTTCAGCTATCAATTGCGCTTGATTAACGAAACGGCCTCTTTCGGTATAAGTACGAGCGCCTTCGATAATTTCGGTGACGGCTTTTTGGATACTTTTTGGCGTAATATGGTGCTTTTCATTATATGCGCTTTGCGCTATTCGTCTTCTTTCGGCTTCTTCCATCGCTCGTTTCATGGAATCCGTAATCCGGTCCGCATATAAAATAGCTTTACCGTGCACATTTCGGGCCGCTCGCCCCATTGTTTGAATCAGCGAGCGTTCGGACCGCAAAAACCCTTCTTTGTCGGCATCTAAAATAGCCACTAAAGAAACTTCCGGAATATCCAACCCTTCCCGCAATAAATTAATCCCGACAAGCACATCAAAAACGCCCAAGCGTAAATCACGAATAATTTCCACCCGTTCCACGGTATCAATATCCGAATGCAAGTAACGCACACGAACGTTATGCTCTGTAAAATATTCAGTAAGGTCTTCCGCCATCCGTTTGGTCAATGTCGTTACTAAAACCCGTTCATTCTGCGCCGCTCGTTTTTTAATTTCCGAGAGCAAATCATCAACCTGAGTGGCAACGGGTCGGACTTCAATTTCAGGATCAATTAGGCCCGTGGGTCTTACTAACAACTCCACAACTTGATCGCTTTGTTTTTCCTCATAAGGTCCCGGCGTTGCCGAGATAAAAATGGTTTGCGGCGCTAGCTTTTCAAACTCATCAAAACGCAGCGGCCGATTGTCCAATGCAGAAGGGAGGCGAAACCCGTATTCCACTAAGGTTTCTTTACGCGCTCGGTCACCGCGATACATGCCGCCGAGTTGCGGAATGGTCACGTGCGACTCATCGATAATCAACAAAGCATCTTTAGGTAAATAATCGATTAAAGTGGGCGGCGGTTCCCCTTCGTTTCGACCAGACAAATAACGAGAATAATTTTCAATGCCGCTGCAATAACCCAACTCTAAAATCATTTCCATATCAAATTTAGTTCGTTGTTCTAAACGCTGACGCTCCACTAATTTATTGGCTTTTTCTAATTGGGATAATCGTTCTTTTAATTCTATTTTAATTTGGTCAAGTGTAGATAGGAGTTTTTCTCGTGGCGTAACGTAATGGGTTTTGGGATAAACCGTTATTCGCGGGACACGTCTTAGCATTTCCCCTGTCAGCGGGTCAAAATAACTGAGATTTTCTACTTCGTCGTCAAACAATTCCACGCGCACAGCTTCACGTTCGGAATCTGCGGGATAAATATCAATAATATCGCCGTTCACACGGTAGGTGGCACGTCGTAATTCAAGATCATTGCGGGTGTATTGTAACTCGGCCAAACGCTGCAAAATTTTCCGTTGATCAATTTGGTCACCGCGGGTTAAATGCAATAACATTTTCAAATACGAATCTGGATCGCCTAAACCGTAAATGGCCGAAACAGTGGCGATAATAATTGTATCATGGCGTTCCGTTATTGCTTTCGTTGCCGATAAACGCATTTGCTCAATGTGGTCGTTAATGGAAGCGTCTTTTTCGATATAAGTGTCTGAACTCGGAACATAGGCTTCGGGCTGATAATAATCATAATAAGAAACAAAATATTCCACCGCATTTTCAGGAAAAAACTCACGCATTTCAGCGTAAAATTGCGCGGCTAAAGTTTTATTCGGTTCCAAAATTAACGTAGGTCGTTGAACTTTTTCAATGGCATTCGCAATCGTAAAGGTTTTCCCTGATCCCGTAACCCCCAAAAGCGTTTGATAAGCCAAGCCATCTTCCAACCCGGCGACCAATTTTTCTATTGCTTGCGGCTGATCCCCACTGGGCTTGAATTTGGATGTTAATTTAAACGCTTTTGACATTTCAGAAACCCTGCTTTCCCCATTGTTTACCGGTATATTTTCCGCTACTCTACCACAGCAATCATAAGGAGCTTAGAAAAATGAATGATGTCTTATCCGTCCGAGCGCAACAACTTGAACCCTCAGTAACATTGGCTGTCTCCGATCTCGCACGCGAGCTTTTAAACAAGGGCCATGACGTGATCAGTCTCAGCGCAGGTGAACCGGATTTTGACACCCCGGACTTTATCAAACAGTCCGCCATTAAAGCAATTCAAGAAGGCTTTACCAAATACACCAATGTAGACGGAACTCCTGCCCTAAAAGCGGCGATTGTCCATAAATTAAAGCGCGATAATCACTTAAACTACGAGCCTTCTGAAATACTGGTCAGCGGCGGAGCCAAACAATCGATCTATAACGTCCTGATGGGAACGCTAAATGCGGGGGACGAAGCCATCATTCCTGCCCCTTATTGGGTGAGCTATCCACCAATGGTACAACTGGCGGAAGCAAAACCCATTATTATCTCAGCGACCATTGACCAAAATTTTAAACTCACTCCCGGTCAGCTCTCTCAAGCGATTACTCCCCAATCGCGACTGCTGATTTTAAACAGTCCCAACAACCCTTCCGGAGTTGCTTATACTGAAAGTGAATTAAAAGCGTTGGCAGACGTTTTGATGGAGCATCCCCAAATTTTAATTCTTTCCGATGAAATTTATGAATATATTCTGTGGGGACAAAACCGTTTTGTAAATATCCTTAACGTTTGCCCGGAATTGCGCGATCGCACTATCATTATCAACGGCGCTTCCAAGGCTTATGCCATGACCGGATGGCGAATTGGTTATGCGGCTGGTCCTAAATCGATTATTCAAGCAATGAAAAAAATTCAATCTCAGAGTACTTCTTCTCCCAATTCGATTGCCCAAGTCGCTGCCACGACAGCACTCGGCGCTCAGCGCGGTGATTTTGCTTACATGTATGAGGCTTATAAAACACGCCACGATTTGGTGCTGAAAGCCCTTAATCAAATGAAAGGTGTTCACTGCATTCCCGCTGACGGCGCCTTTTACCTCTTCCCCGATGTTTCGGCTGCCATCCAACAGCTCGGATTAGAGGATGACATCAAACTCGGAACGTACTTATTGGATAAAACGAAAGTTGCCGTCGTCCCCGGAAGCGCCTTTGGCTCGCCCGGACACGTTCGCCTTTCTTGTGCAACCAGCACCGAAAAATTGCAAGAAGCCCTGGAGCGGTTAGCGTCGGTACTGGATTATTAGTCGGTTGATTCTCTTCGGATTGCCCGGTAACATACGACTTCATTTCTACCATGCTCCTCGGTAGCTCAGTCGGTAGAGCAGGTGACTGTTAATCACTTGGTCGGGGGTTCAAGTCCCTCCCGAGGAGCCAGATAAATCAAACGGTTACAGTAAAACACGAAGGCGGGCGCATTCTAGGACCAAATGCGACAATCATTTTTGTACTGCTGTATAAACAGTTCAGTTCGGGCCTTCACTTTTCTGGCTGTACTTTCACTAATTATAAGACGCTTTCAACATATTTCTTGTCGAAAACTAGTTATTTTTAAAAGATTTTATCTTATTATTCATATCTTTTTCAATTATACTGACAATGCGTTTTAAATGCTTTTCTTTCATTATTGAGTAATGGTTTTGATCACACCCCTCGGTTCAAGCACTAGTTTTACTACATAGCAAATATCTGCTAGGATTTTTTATCCAAACTTTAGGAGGAAGGTGCGATGAATGGAATGTTAAAGGGCATACTAATTTTTGCTGCTTGCTTAATGATGGGGGCTGTTACTCAAGCTGCTGATGCGCAGGCTATAACAAAGTTCACAATAGCCAAATGTACAGGTTCTGGTTCTCCTACATGTAACGGTCACTCATATCCAGAAGGTGTGACTGAGCTTTATTGTGAATTAGGTCCTCTGTGGGTGCCTAAGTTTAAAATACACTCCTATAATACTAGTAATAGTTGTGATGAGAAGACCGGGGTAGACGGGGTTGAGCCCTATTACAGAGTTTGTGGTTCTCTCAAAACGTACTGCAAGGGTAAATACCATATTACTTATCCTAAATCACTAACTCATCGATAATATAAGAAGAAAAGGGGTAACCCACGAAAAAATGTTGCTTATTTTTTTTATATTATACCAACGCCATAGGAAGTAATTTTTGCATTACAGAAAGGCACGTTTTTTACCAGACCTAAGGAGCTAATTTATTGTTGCAATCTATTAAGAATGTTATGCCGATAGGCTTTAATTTTAGGATCTCACTCGCCTAAAACTGCGTTGGCATGCCCAATAAATTGGGCGGCCTCTAGTGTTTTTTTATCTTTAATCAATCGATGTCTGTAAAGCCATTGTACGACTTCGCCCCAGCGCCACAAGGGAGACTTATCCGAAAAACCCGAAACTGGCTTGGGGAATGGCTTATCTCGTCTTCGCGCTTTCTTTACCCAAAGTGAAACCGCTTGTCGGGTCTTTTTAAGTCGGTGAGCAATTTCCGCTTCCGTGCAGGCGGGGTGACGGAGTTTTATTTAAAAAAAACAAAAAAACAAAAGCGGCGCATAAATACAAAGGCAATACGGCAAATGCTTGGTGAAAGTCGTGGATCGAGAAATAGCGAACGCCGTTGACAGTTTTGCCTTGCCAGGATAAATCAAGAAATTTTCCGATCAAAGGTTCCGTAAAAGAACCGAATAAAGCATCACCGGTATTAATTAGGGCAACCACAGAGGCGGTAAGCCAAACAGAATTGAGGACTTTTCCCAACGTAAATCCTTGCATAAAAGCGCCTGTGCCAAAACCAAATAGAAATAATGAGCTGCCTTCTAATCCAATCGACACCGGTAAATAAAGCGCACAGAGTAATCCTACCAAAGAGAGTATTAACCCAATCCACATAATGGCAAAATGTTTATTGAAGCGGCTGGATAACCACCCCAAAACAGGCGCTCCCACCGCTAACCCTAAAAATAAACTCGAGGTTAACGAGGCCGCTTCGGGCTTGTTTAAATGAAATAATGTCTGTTCAAATGTCGTGCCCCACAGACCACCCAATACGGCTAATGGCGAAAAGGCTAAACCGCTGTAAAACATTAATAACCAATTGTGTTTCAGTTTTAAAAGTTGAATAATATCTCGTAGTTTTATGGTGGGTTCAGTAGATACAGAAGAATTCGAAGGATATTTATTTTTGACACAAGCATAAAAAAGCAGAGCCAATACTAAACCAAACAGACCACAATAATATAAACTCATCTGCCAGCCGACTTCTGAAACCAGCCAAGCCAACGGTGCTTGCCCCGCCATTGAACCTAACATAGCTCCAGTCGCAAGCAAGCCGCTTACAAAAGCAAACAGTTTTGGCTTAAACCAAATCGCCGTCATTTTTAAATAGCTAATCGTTGCAAATGAAACACCAACGCCCATTAAAGCTCGCGCCAACAAAGCAATCTTTAAGGTTTGAGCATGAGCAAAGAAAATAGCGCCCAAGCCACATAAAGCAATGGCCATCGCCGTGAGCAA
Organism: Coxiella burnetii; assembly: GCF_005280755.1. Classification (NCBI taxonomy): domain Bacteria; kingdom Pseudomonadati; phylum Pseudomonadota; class Gammaproteobacteria; order Legionellales; family Coxiellaceae; genus Coxiella; species Coxiella burnetii. Next base: position 456,311 of record NZ_CP040059.1, on the reverse strand, counting down.
GCGCGGATTATAACGATCCAGCAAAGGACCCACGAAAAGTTGGGCAATTAAATAGGGGTAAAGGAATGACGCGGCCAAATTTCCTAAACCGGCGCCATTTAAATGAAATTGACGCATCAACTCAGTTGTCATCACACTGGGTGAGACTTGCAGAACGTATTTATAAAATAAAAACAAAGCGCATAAACTTAAAACTACCCAGGCGTAATAGCGAGATGCTAGTGCTGGCTTTCCTAAATTCATTTCAGCTTTTAAGCTTTCTTCTGTCGATCTCATGATAATTCACACCGTTCGTGGTTAAGAATGGGAATGATTAATTTGCTTTGCTTTTGAAGATTTCCTGCCCAGAGCCGCAAAACGAACGCTCTATGACAGGCGAATAATGTGAATTTGAATAATTAAGATGGAGATAAGCGGATAAAATAGTCTATGTAGGTGGCTTTTTATCGGATTCATGATCAAAATTTATCATGCCTCCTGAAAGGGGTCAACAATAACCCATCCAAAATATGGGTGACTTAAGGATTGGACAAATAATAACCAATTCGGTAGAATAAGGTCATTTCCTGTTGGGAATATTTTCTATGAATATAAAACAAGCCATTCCTCTTCTTGCAAGCGCCCTAGCTCTTTTTTCTCCTTTGGGCTTTGCTTACGCTCAGTCACAAAGCGCCCCTGTTTCATGCATCGCAACGCCCCTGCGTAACTGCAAATGTAGCACGGATAAAACCTCGGGGTATTGTGTTTGTCAGGGAGTTTACTCCCAAAAAGGGGTTAAAAAGTCTTTCTCGATTCATGGGTTTAACCTAGGTACCCTTTCAGGATTTCAAAAGGGATACTACGCAAATGATCCTCCTCAGTGCACATACCTAACCTGGGGCGTCATTGGTTTTGGTCTTATACCATCTGAGAAATAGGTCCCCCAACCCCAATTTCGGGAATAAAACTATTTGATTCTTGAAGACTGAAAAATACTGGGTTCGCGTGATTTCAAATAATGAAGGATAAAATAGCTGCTTAGTGCATCAAGCAGGTGCTTTAAAGTATGTCCGCTGATCGTTTCATGAAGTTGGCGATAGATTTCATGATCGTGATGTTCGACAAAAGCGCCCGTTGTATAACTGATGAGTGCAAGCCAAATATAGGTTGATTTGTTATAGGGTCGAGGGAATAAAATTAATATGAAGGGCATTGAAAGCAATGGCAAAAATTGCACGGCAACATAAAATCGCAAATCACTCTGTCCGATAGATTCAGAATAAATCCAATAACCGACACTGCTAATGCCCACAAATATTAATGGGAAAAGCAGCCATAATCCGGCTCGCAAATTAATTCTTTCGGCAATCATAGCAGAAAATAAACTCATAAAAGCAATGCTAATGCCCAGCCGATCCCAAACTAACGTTTTATTTGTCGGTGCCAAATGATAATAAGCAGAGCCAAAACCAACAAAAACAAGTCCAGCAAAAAAGCAAATGTAAAATATTTTTTCTGCAGGGTTTAAAAAAGTTTGGGAATCCGTTTTTTGTTTGAATACAAAATACAAACCGTAGCTGCCAATTAAAAGGAAAAAAATATTTGACGTTACATTAAAAAAATTAGGAATTCCCGCAATTACTCTTTGATCTGCAAAATGGTGATACGCCGGGTCCTGGGGGATAGGACCATACCAAATAAAAAAAACTGTGACGACTGCAATGGGCAAAAGGAAAAGAAGGTATTTAAAATTTTTCATTATCCATTTTTTCGCAATTCAAATTCGTCATCCAGTTTTTTCCACGTATCTACTAATCCAGTGTAGGCAATTTCTGCTTCCTGCGCCATAGCGATGCCCATAAATCCTTGCCGCCTAATTTCGGCCGCTCGACGCTGGGAAACATAACGCGCGTAATCCCAAGCAGAACCCGCAAAAAAATCCACATAACGTCCAGCAAATTTACCCTGCTTATTCATGGAAAAACCAAGTGCCGAAATTAGGGGATGACAATACGGTCCAGTAACAGGCGTATTAATAGGAACCGGTAATTGCGGCATGTTATGAGAGCCGCGCGCATCGCCGCTGATAATTTGATTAATAGTCGAATACGGCTCAATAATTTCCTCAGGTGCCGGAAAAATACCTTGACTGCGAATAATAGCAATTGGATCATCCTTGCCTGTGTATTTTCCTGCAATGTTATGCAATCGCGTGGCAGAAACAGAAACCACTTGTTCTTCAGGTTTATAACGTGAGCGAATGGATTCAACCGCATACCGATCGGGATTTTGCAACAACGCGGCAACGTCCCAGGAGCGTTCGGGAACAGAAAGCTGAATAATACGATCTTCGTCTTCCCCTTTGTAATCCATATCAATCACCGTAAACACCCAGCCTAAATGTATTTTTGGATTTAATAAAATTCCCCCATTATGCATCGGATCACAAAAAACTAAATAAAGAGGAAGATTAAATGCGCCGGGTGCGCACTTATCACCTGCAAATATCATAAAGGATTCAGCCGGACGGTAATTGGATTTTGGATTAAGGGTAAATTCAATTTCAGCAACACCAGGTCCAGCGCCTCGAACATTGCCAGAAGGCGCATCCACGAGTAAATCCTGGCCAGCGCCGTAATTGCCTTGCTCTTTCGCCACTTCAGTTGCTGCAAGAAAAGCTTGCCACGCAAAACCGACATGAACGTCTTCATTATTTAAACCCTGTTGATGTGAACAAATAATCGCAATATCATCGCCAGTGAAAGTTACCAATCCATCGATCAATAATCCGGAGTCGATATTCTTTTGAAGGGATTGCTGAACAGCCTGTAGCATTTCAATGCTAGGTTGGGTGTGACCGCCGATACTGCCCACATCGGCTTTAATAGCGCTTAAGGTGATTTCCATATCAATCCTTTAAATACAACGAGTTAATTATAACTTCATCCGAGTTTATACCAAAGCTATTTTTATGCCACCTTCATTTTTGAACTCTAAGCGCAGATCTGTTAAACTGCACTTCTTTGATTTATTATGAAAAATTCCCCACTTAAAATCTGTAACGAAACTATTCATCCTGGGGAGCGGGTTTCCCTTGCATTACCTTTACCGGAATTATTTAGTTGTGCGCCCATGTATATGCCAATTAAAGTGATTCGGGGAAAAGAAAAAGGGCCCTGTCTTCTCATTCTAGCAGCCATGCGAGGCAATCAGCTAAATGGCACTGAAATTATAAATCGTTTATTAGATCATACTATTCTCAAACGGTTGCAAGGAACACTGATTGCCATTCCAGTGATGAATGTCTACGGTCTCATTAACCGCTCACATTATTTACCCGGCGGAATTGAATTAGATCGTAATTTTCCGGGATCAAAGACCGGTTCACACGCTGCTCGACTCGCCGATCTTTTTACAAAAGAGATACTCGATAAAGCAGACTATTGTATCGACCTTCAAACGGGGCTTTTAAATCACACTATTTACCGCAAATTTACGTTAACTTTGAAAATGAAAAAGCAAAAGAATTAGCAAAAGCATTCGGTGCCCCAGTGATTTCCGATACACCAATTGAAAAGGGTTCATTACGATCGCTAACGGAAAAGAAAAATATTCCCCTTTTGGTTTATGAGGCGGGTGAAGCTATGCGCTTTGACGAGCACGCGATTAAAGTGGGCATTAAGGGTATTTTGAACGTAATGCGAAATTTAAACCTGTTGCCAGAACCAAGCCGCCGTTATCTCCCAAAAACCACTAATTCTTTTTTTACTAAAGGCAATATTTGGGTTCGCGCGTCTACCAGCGGAATGAGTTATTCTAAATTTAAATTAGGGCAACGCGTTTCAAAGGGCGAAATATTATGTACAATTAAAGATCCCTTTGGCGCTGGTGAAAGTGCGACAATAACCAGCCCGCAAGAAGGTGTTATTGTAGGTAAAAATAATTTACCGCTGGTTCATGAGGGAGAAACCTTATTCCAAATTGCCGTCTTCCCCGAAATGGAAAAAGCGGCGACTCACCTTAAAAACTGGAAAGAACAAAGTATTGAGCAATTGGAAGAATTTGAATAAGGGAATGACCTGAGAGGAATAAACGATTTGATACAAGTGAATAAATCGCCCATTTCTTTTTTGGGTTTAATTATCTGGCTGATAGCTGCTCTTTTTTTCCTTTACGAATTTTTCCTGCGAACTTTTATTGGGACCGTCGCTCATCAAATTATCCCTGACCTTCATTTGACGCCGGAATCGTTTGCATAATTGGCTCTGCTTATTACATCGCTTATGCAATTATGCAAATTCCTGTCGGTGTTTTGGCGGATAAATTCGGCGTTAAACTTATTATGATTTTTGCTGTTTTAGTGTGTGTCGTCGCCACCTGGCTATTTGCGCAATCCACCGGATTTGGATTTGCTTTTTTTAGTCGCTTTTTAATGGGATTTGGTTCTTCTTTTGCTTTTATTTGTCTGCTTGTCATTGCGGTAACCTGGTTTCCCCGACGTTATTTTGGTTTTTTCGCAGGAACTTCCCAATTTATCGGCACTATGGGGCCTCTGCTCGCCGGTAGGCCATTGGTTTTTTTTCTCTCAAAGACGCACGGCAATTGGCGTCTTGTGCTCAGTCTTATTGCGTCTTTCGGTGTTCTGCTGGCGCTGTTAATTTTGTTCATCGTAAGAAACAAACCGCGGGGGGGGAACAAGCATTGATCTACTTAAAAAGACCACAAGGACTATCTCAATCATTAAAATTATTATTTAAAAATTCCCAGATGTGGTACATCGCATTCTATTCAGCTTGTGTTTATGCTTCCATCGTGGTTTTAGGCGCCATCTTGGGAACCGATTATCTGGAAGCCAGAGGCCTTACTCAACGGCTCGCCGCGGATATGGTTTCTCTTGCTTGGTTTGGCTTTGCAGTGGCTTGTCCTTTATTAGGCGCTTTTTCAGATATTGCTAGGCGTCGAAAACCCACTCTTATTTTTTGCAGTTTGCTTGGATTGCTATCGACCGCGATTATTACTTATGTTCCCATCCACGAACATTGGATCTACGGATTTTTGTTTTTTCTAATAGGGATGGCTGCTTCAGGACAAAACATTGGGTTTGCCATTATTTCAGAACACTCCTCATTAACCACTCGTGCATCCGGATTAGGATTAAACAACGCCATGATTATTTTATTAGGCGCTATCGTACCGCCGTTAATTAGTCTTTTTATCGACGTTTCTCACGGTGCTCACCTGACAGCCAGTGATTTTATTATCGGCTTTAGCTTTCTGCCTGCGCTTAGTGTGATTTCTTTCTTCATCGCGGCTTTTCTCATAAAAGAAACTTATGGCAAACCGCAAAGGGAGCCGATTGTGTTAAAAACTGAGTAGATGACAATGGATTTTTAGAAATTAAGATTAATAGGAAAAATAACTAGCATAAAAAGACTTTTATCAAGATTTGTTTTTAATCGTCATTCCCGCGCAGACGCATAGGCATCAACTTAAGAGAGCGAGGCAAAGAGGGACTATCAAGTAGTTGAAAAAATCTCCGTCGTTCCCGTGCGTAGGCCGTCTACCGATAGACAGAGAATCGAGGGCTTTCACAGCCGAAGTCACGGGAATCCAGGCTAAGAGGGGCTTGAAGAACGCTAACGGCGTTTTTCTTAGTATTGTTAGTCTGGATCCTCCCGACTCGGCCGTGAAGGTTTTGTATGCTTCAATACTACAGCAGACGGCCTCGCGGGAGGACGACGACGGGGTTTAAGTTTTTCACGCTGGGAATCTACTTAGTCCTTTTTCGTTTCTTCTTTTTTATCTTTTTGCTTTTCTTCTGTTTTATTTTCCGGAGGGTTGCGAAAAGCTTCTAGGTCTTTAAATAAATCATTCAGCAGTCGATTGACGTTAGCTAATTCTTTAGCCTGTTCCTCATGGGACTTTGTCAATTGTTGCGCGAGAACACTTAATTCTGCAATTTTCATGCCGATGGCGTCGCTGGGATCAGGGCTAGGCGTATTACTTTCCGGGCTGATCATGGATTTAATATTATTTAAAACACCTTGAAAATCAAATTTCTTACCAGAGTTACTCATAAAATTTCCCCCCTAAGGCAGATATTTTTTTATAAAAGATTTAATTTTATCGCTAGTTGTTTTCAACGCATTCGATCCGCGGGTAATCTTTGCAATGCTAATGTTAAGATCATGAGCAATTTCACGTTGAGGTTTTTCGCCCCTGAGCAAAGCCCGCACTAACTCAACTCGCAGCGCCAACTGTTCTTTCTCTTCTAAGGTAAACAATAAACCGAACAATTCGTCTAGCTGATCCACCGTTTCAGCTTTCTGACACAGCGTTAAAAAACCCCGCCAACCCTCCGATTTAAGAGGCACTTTACATTCTCCGTAAACGAGTCTCTTTGGAATTAGACAATGCGAAAAAAATAAAGTCAACTTATTATCATTTAATATAACCCTAAGATTAGAACGTTACAATATAACAATGCCAACAAATTTAGAAACCGATACACAAAAAATTAAGGACCTCTCTCAAAAACTGCTTGGTTTACTAGAAGCCAGATGCTGCACTTCGCTTGGTGATAATTGGTTGGGTTCTGCATTTCTTAGAGAAGCGCTTGAAGCGTATTCAAACGCTTCTTTGGAAGAGCTAATGAGAAAATTACTTGATCCAGATCGGACGAAACTAGAGCAAATAATTCATGAATTAGACGCTTTGTTTGACCACATATACAACAGCAGTAGTTATGCTTCTCGTCTAGCCTTTTTCTTGGTGTTAGCAGTCCTTATACTAACAATCGATGCTTTTTTGCGAAATAACCGCACCGTGGCAATAATAGCGATAGCATCGGGCCTAACAACTGGATTCTGCAATCTTTATTGGAGCAGTGAGAAGCTACCAACTGTGAAAAAGGCGCTTATTGAAGTGCTTTTAAAATTCACTTCAAATGAGATTATTGATGCCTATCATCAAGATTATAAAGAACTGCAATACTCCAAAATTGCAGATTATTATGTCCCACTAAATGAGGAGAAAAAAAAGGCAGCAATAACTGGGGCTCTCGATGAGAAAAAAGAAAACAAAAAAAACCCGATTCTTGCCTCACTAGTTTTTTATGGAAAAAAATTCCCCCGGATTCCAACGACCCACACATTCCATTACTATCAGATTCGGCGGCGGTTTCTGATTACTCATTAAACATCTCCGACAACGGCGCCTATCAAGAAGAGAAGCAGCCCTCACACTCTCCCTAGAACTATCCGGACAATCCCGCTAAGTCGTGCTGTCGCTGATTTCTCGATAATCGCACGTTGATGAGGGCGATAATTTTTTCTACATAAAAACCCCAGTATAGACACCCTACTCTATTGATTTATCATTTGCAGTCAATTAACACCATAAAAAAGTGATCATAGGAAATATGGCAGTCGCCCACCAAGCAAAGGACACCGCATGGAAAGAAATCCTGGAGGCTTATTTTCAAAAATTTATTGAGTTTTGTTTGACGGATTTATATCAACTCATTGCGTGGGAGAAATCTTGGGAAAGCCTAGACAAAGAACTCTTAGCAATCACAAAAGACAGTATCACCGGGAAACGTATTTTAGACAAATTGTTTCGGGTGTATTTTAAATCTGGAGAAGAGCAGTGGGTGCTAGTTCATCTGGAGGTTCAAGGAGAGCGGGAAAGTGGCTTTGCAGAGCGAATGCTGATCTATGGATATCGGATTTATGATCGCTATCAAAAGCCGGTAGTAAGCTGTGCGATTTTAACCGATCGAAACCCAAATTGGCGACCCAATCATTATGAAACTGAAGTAGCGGGATCGCGCTTGAGGATCGACTTTCGGGTGGTCAAGCTGTTGGATTATGCCAAACAAGAGGTTGAACTGGAATCGTCACCCAATCCTTTTGCTAGTGTGATCTTGAGTTACTTAGCAGCACTGAAGGTTAAGCGAAGCCCCGAAGCGATCCGTTTACAGACAAAGCTTTCGTTAACCAAACGTTTGTATCGTAAGGGTTATACAAAAGAGCAGATCATTCGGCTGTATGTGTTCGTTGATTGGATGATTCACTTATCGGAGCCACTTGAGATAGAATATCGAGAAACGCTTTATCACTGGGAAAAGGAGAAAAAGATGCCTTACATCAGTACCATCGAACGGTTTGGAATTCAAAAGGGAATTCAGCAAGGACTTGAGCAAGGAATTCAACAAGGAATTCAACAAGGATTACAAAAAGGATTGCAACAAGGACTTCAGCGCGGTTTGCAAAAGGGTAGGCGGGAAGGCGAATACACGTTATTGTTGCAATTACTTCAGCGTAAGTTTCCCGATTTATCGACAACTTATCGGGAGAAACTTGATCAGGCTGATGCTGAGACTCTCTTAAAATGGGGGGAGCGACTTCTCGATGCCAAAACACTGGAAGAAATATTTAATGAATAAGAAACGGGTATTAAGAGCAGTCCTCCAATTAGAGTCGATATACCCCGCGAACAAGTCCACAACGCAGAAACTCAACAAGCCCTGATGTGTTCTACAAGCAGTTGCAATTTCCGACGACCTTGGAACTCGTTAACATCCAACCGATAAGCAAGATGCGCGTATTCACAATGAAAATTGGGCCACTGCTCAAGATCCGCATGAAAAGCGATACCATCCAGATAATAATTACTGTCTGGTACTTGTAAAATCAATTTTAAATGACGTTGTCCCACAACGCGTTGATTGATCAATTTAAATCGCCCATCAAAAAGTGGCTCAGGAAAGTCTTGACCCCAAGGTCCGCCCTCGTGCATTAACAACGCCAACTCAAGCGTAAGCTCATTGGAAGTCAATTCGCCGTCGCTCACTAACCGAGGCTGAAGGTCGTCCTCGTCTAAACGCTCGTTCACCTCGCGAGAGAACGCTTCTTTAAACTCATCAAAACGTTCGAGCGGCAAACTCAAACCAGCCGCCATCGCATGCCCGCCGAATTTAGTTACTAATCCCGGATGTTTGATAGCAATCGCTTCTAACACATTGCGGATATGTAACCCTGAAACTGAACGAGCAGAACCTTTGAGAGTGCTATCGTTCATTTTCGCAAAAACAATAGTGGGCCGATGGGTGCGCTCTTTAACGCGCGAAGCTACTAAGCCAACTACACCTTGATGCCATTCTTCTTGATATAAACACAAAGCAGGTGGCAGTCCATTATTCAAATTTAATCCATCGATGGCGTCAAAAGCTTCTTTTTGCATTTGCGATTCGATCACTCGCCGTTCTTTATTTAAATCATCCAAGCGATAAGCGATATCCAATGCAGCATCTAGATTGTCTGCTAATAAACACGCTACGCCCAAACTCATATCATCTAAACGACCAGCCGCGTTTAATCGAGGCCCAATCCCAAATCCCAAGTCCGTCGCCCTCAGTTTTTCGCGAGGACGCCCTGACACTTCTAATAGCGCTAAAATACCGGGATGCGCTTGGCCGGCGCGAATACGCCGTAAACCTTGATGCACTAAAATTCGATTATTTCTATCAAGAGGCACAATGTCAGCAATCGTGCCCAACGCAACAAAATCGAGAAATTTTGCCATATTGGGACATTCCAATCCGCGCCGCTCAAACCAATTTATTTTTTTAAGTTCCGCGCGCAATGCCAACATGAGGTAAAAAGCCACTCCAACGCCTGCTAAACATTTACTGGGAAAAGGGTCATCTTTGCAATTGGGATTAACGATGGCGTAAGCGGGGGGCACTGTCTCCCCCTGCAAATGATGGTCGGTGATAATGACATCAATACCTAATTGATTCGCATGAGCCACCCCCGCGTGGCTGGAAATACCGTTATCTACAGTGATAATTAAATCGGGACGGCGGGACGAAGCCAAATCAACAATTTCCGGCGTTAAACCGTAACCATAAGCGAACCTATTTGGTACTAAATAAGAAACATTTTCCATACCAAAGGCGTGCAATGCACTGACAGTGAGCGCAGTGCTTGTTGCGCCATCCGCATCAAAATCACCAATGACTATAATTTGTTGCTGGTCTTTTAATGCTTGCGTTAATCGTGCTACGGCTTTATCGATGTTCAATAAAGAGGAATAAGGCAATAAATTTTTTAGTTCATGCGTTAGTTCGTCGGGTGAATTAACATTACGCGCCAAGTAAATACGTTGCAGAACGGGGTGAAGACATTTAAACCCATTTTGTAATTCTGGTACTACACGTCGGATAATTTTTTTTTCCACGAAAACTTCCTTTTATTTTAGCGTTTTTCCTTCACAATTTATTCAGTGAGGTTATTTTTAAATAATAACAATAACTATCCCAAGTATACAAGTTAACTGTTCCAAACGATTTTTAAAAATACAAAAAGACAAAATTCCCTTTACAATAGGGGGCTTGTAAAAATACAATTGCTTGATTTTTTGGAAATATAATTAATTGTTTCCTAAACTAATTTACAATGCAGCGCGATTACACGATTATTTTGATGCTTCTACAACTACTCCTTCTCATTGCTCTAGAGCCCCTGAAACCCTCGTATAACAGCAATTAACGGGTAATCAGTGGCGTATAACCTTTATGCGTTTAAGTCTACACCATTTTGAATTAATATTCCCTTAAGTTTTAAGCTTTATAATTCAATGAGTAGCTAATACACGCGAGGACCAGTTAAAATCTACCATGCTTAATGCTTTTTATAGTTCAAAATTTCCCATCCTTAACGTAGATGATACTTTTTTCCTACGCGAGCAAATGATTAAAGACGTGGAGGCGTTTTTTGAGTATTACGCCGATCCCGATGTTGCTCATTATATTCTCGCCTCTAACCCAAGAAACCTCGCTGAAGCTGCCGCTGAAATCACCTATTGCCACGACCTTTTCAAATATAGAAGGGGTATTTACTGGACGTTAGCGCGGAAAGAAGATGACCGAATGATCGGGGCTATTGGGCTTTATATCAATAATCAGCATTACCGTGCGGAGATTTGCTACGATCTCTCAAAGCACTATTGGAACCAAGGTATCATGACGAAGGCGTTACAAGTGGTCGTCGACTTTTGTTTTAGTCGCATCGCCCTTAATCGTATTGAGGCGGTCACTTTAAAGGAAAACGCAGCCTCTATTGCAATGCTTAAAAAAGCGGGATTTGCTCATGAAGGAAGTCTGAAAAATTATCGTTACTATAAGGGCCGATCCCACGACATCGAGATGTTCGCCATTACTCCGGAAATGAGCTCTAATCAGAAGCTAGAAAAGACCTGGGCAAGGCATGAAAACTTTCTAAACCTTGACTTATGAACCTTCAGTGGCAAGGGCGATTGAAAGTATAGGTTACCTAAGCCGCCTCGGGGGCCGAGTAGCTTGAAAACCTATACTTTCAATGCACCCGTGGCAAGGGTTGAATTTCTCAACGATCTATGCTCAATTATATACCCTTAGTAACCCAAGGCTTGCTGATGAAACAACCTCGTGCACTGACGCCTCTTTTTCTCACTGAGATGTGGGAACGTTTCGGCTTTTATGTCACTCAAAGTCTGCTTATTCTCTACATTACTAGCGTTCTCAATTTTTCTGACTCCCGTGCTTACATGATTTTGGGGGAGTTTACTGCTTTAGTTTATATCGCCCCCCTTGCGGGCGGATTTTTTGCCGACCGAGTCCTGGGGCCCCGATACGCTATATTTTTGGGCGCTATTTTCTTGGGACTAGGTTACTTTTTCTTAGGTTTTGCAGGCCAGAAACTACTCTTTCTTAGCTTGTCCATTCTTGTTGTAGGCAATGGTTTATTGAAACCTAATATTTCAAGCTTTTTAGGCCAATTTTATTATGAGAACGATCCGCGTCGGGATGCGGGCTTTACCTTATTTTACATTGGCATCAACTTAGGGGGCTTACTAGCACTAGGCAGTGCCGGCTTTATCCAGGAAAAGCTGGGTTGGGGTGCCGCCTTTCTCAGTGCGGGGGTCGGCATGCTTATCGCTACCGTCACTTTCTGCTTCGGTTTCAAAAAGTATGAAAACCGCGGATTACCCATTCCTCCTGACCAAATTAGGCCGTCTTTTTTACGGATGACGCGTCATAAGCTCAGCATTATTTTCCTCATTCTTCTTACTATTTTAATCGCCTATTTATTGTTGAGCAGCACCGGTATTGCTAATTTATTACAATTGGTTCTTGGTATTTCCATCCTGGTTACACTTCTTTTTGTTAGCAGTCGATTTGAAAAACGCATTCGGAATAAGTTTCTTGTTTTGATCATTCTTATCCTTGCCTCCATCGTTTTTTGGGGGATACTGTTTCAGGCATTCGCCTCCGTCAATTTATTTACCCAGCGCGTGGTGGATCGACACATTGTAGGCCTATTAATCCCATCGCCGGCGTTTATCTCCCTAGAAACGATTTTCATTATTTTACTCGGTCCTTTTTTAGCCGCGCTTTGGCAGCGCTTACATATTAAAAAACTCGATCCCACGCCCGGCGCAAAATTTTCTTTTGCTATGTTTTCAGCGGCAATTGCCATGACCCTTTTGGTTTTAGCCGTCCATTGGACCGAAACCAGCGGACTTATTCATCCTATTTGGGTTGTACTTTTTTATCTTTTTCTCACGCTGGGAGAGATGTTGCTTTCCCCCATTGGATTATCGATGGTCACGGAATTGTCTCCTCCTCATTTAACTGGTTTAATGATGGGCATTTGGTTCATGGCGCTCGGGTTCGGCGGCCAATTATCTGGTTTTTTAGCTGAACAAGCCGGAGTGCCTAAATACATCGTGGATATCCACGCGGCTAACGAAATCTATGGACACGCCTTTATGAATAATGCGATTCTTTCATTTGTGATTGGTTTAATATTACTTATATTAAGCCCCTGGTTAAAACGATTAATGAAAAACTGACAAAGCCGGAGGGGCCTTTTGAGTTCCTATCATGACCCACAAGGGGATAAAGGGCTAAAAAACTTAAAGCCCTTTATCCCCGCGCAGGCGAAATGACGAAGCCTAGCCGTGTCTTGTGGTAATGATAGAATTTGGTTTGAGAAATTAATGAGAGGTTAGACTATGTTTGCTCAAGTTACCTATATTTGGATGGACGGCGCGCAGCCAACCCAAAAGTTACGATCAAAAGTTCGGATCGTCAAACATCCTGAGCGAGATATTACGCTGGCCGACTTTCCAGAATGGGGGTTCGACGGCTCTTCAACCTACCAAGCGACGGGAAAGGATTCCGATTTGATTTTACAACCGGTCCATTTTGTTAAAGATCCAATCTTAGGCGATGGAAATTACTTGGTGTTATGTGAAGTGATGAATCCCGATGGATCTCCACATGCTTCAAACACCCGTGCCCGCTTGCGCCAAATCATGGCCAATGGCGCTGCTGAGCATGAGCCCTGGATTGGTTTTGAGCAAGAATACACTCTCTTTCAAGGCGTCCAACCTCTCGGATGGCCCGATCGAGGATATCCCGCGCCTCAAGGCCCTTTTTATTGCGGCATCGGTGCGGATGAAGTGTTTGGTCGCCCGCTGGTGGAAGAACATGCCACCGCTTGTATTGAGGCTGAGCTCATGATTTTTGGAACGAACGCCGAAGTCATGCCAGGACAATGGGAGTTCCAAATTGGCTATCGAGGCGCTGACGACGAGACGCCTGATCCTTTGACGGTTTCTGATCATCTTTGGTTGGCTCGATGGTTGCTCTATCGTATTGGAGAAGATTACGGGATCACAGCAACCCTCCAGCCTAAACCGGTTAAAGGGGATTGGAACGGTGCTGGAAAACACACGAACTTTTCTACTAAGTTGATGCGCGACCCCGCCACAGGCCGGGAAGCCATCGAACAGGCCATCGAGCGATTATCAAAACGTCATGACGCTCATATTGCGGTGTACGGTCATGGTTTAGAAGAGCGGCTCACGGGTAAACACGAAACGGCTCCTATTACGCAATTTTCTTCAGGCGTAGGCAATCGCGGCGCTTCCGTTCGCATACCTAGCGCGGTAGCCTCTCGGGGTTGTGGTTACTTAGAAGATCGTCGGCCCGGTGCTAACGCCGATCCTTACCAAGTCGCGGCTATTTTGTTAGAAACGATTTGTGGGATTCAATTGCCGAAAAACAGTGGGATCGAAACAACCGTTTGAGTTAGATCTGTTTGCAATTCTAGTAGAACGCGGGACGACCGCGGCAGCAGGAGGGTGCGATTAAAAGTGTAGTAGCCCGTATGAGCGAAGCGAAATACGGGGACGATAGATGGCATCATTTCCCGTATTTCGCTTCGCTCATACGGGCTACTTTACTAGCGGATTGTAAACAGACCCCCATTTTTTATCCAAATAGATGGTAATAATTTTCCGTCGTTTTTCGAGCGACTTCATTGAGCGGGATATTTTTTAACTCCGCAATGCGCTCTGCCACATAAGGGATATATTGGGGTTCATTTTTTTTGCCGCGGTAAGGAACAGGGGCTAAATAAGGAGCATCTGTTTCAATTAGCATTTTCTCCAAAGGGACCTTTTTTGCAACTTCCGCTACGTTTTTTGCATTTTTAAAAGTGACAATGCCCGAAAAGGAAATGTAAAAACCGAGCTTCATGGCTTGTTCCGCCATTTCCCAGCTTTCCGTAAAACAATGCATCACACCACCCACGCTTTGTGCGTTTTCTTCCTGCATAATCTGAATAGTATCGGTTTGTGCGCTGCGCGAATGAATAATGAGGGGTTTTTTGAGTTTAAGTGCTGCTTGGACATGACAGCGGAAACGATCACGCATTTTCCCTAATTCACTGTGATTATAATAATAATCTAAACCTGTTTCACCGATAGCGACAACTTTGGGGTGATTGGCTACTTCAACTAATTCTTGAACCGTCGGTTCATGATCTACTTTTTCACTCGGATGTAACCCCACACTTGCAGAAACGTTCTCAAAACGAGCGGCTATTTCAATCACAGTTTGAGCGTGTGTTAAATCCACCCCAACGCAAAGAATATGTTCTACACCCATGCTTTTAGCTTTATCAATTAATGCGCCCAGGTCCCCTTCATAAGGACTAAGATCGAGCATATTTAAATGACAATGAGAATCAACAAACATGGTCAGCTTTTAAACCCCATTAATTCCTGTAAAAATAGCAATCCAGAAGCCCAGCAATTTTAATTTTGGCATCGTCGTCCCGCGGCTTGACCGCGGGACGACGTGCTTTTAAAAGTCTCAAAGCTAAAATCAGAATTACTGCCAAGCCAGATGAACTTGCAAACTACAAAATTAAAAACAAATCTTCTAATAGTAACTGAGTATTTACTGATAAAGAATTTTTTGTCAACCGCCAGGCTTCTTGTAATTCTTGTAATAATAGCATTATTTTATTTTGCGGCAATGCAGTACTCAGTTCTTGCAACAGGATTAATTGATCGGAATTAACCACAAAATTAGTGGCTTTTAATTGGAGGCGTAATAGATCCATCGCGATAAGAATCAACACTTGCAAAACGAATGGCAAATCTTCTTTTAATAAAGTCCCTGCGACTGAAACTGCATTTTCGCGCTGGGCGGTAAGGTTTATAATTAACTGTAACAATCGATCACGCACTTCTGTATAGTTCAATGATTTTAATTGAAGGGCTTGCAACGGCGCATAAGAGGCAGCCGTTAATAGCTGGATAGCCTCGCGCCGATCACCCTCTATCTGCTTCTGAAGCCATTGAACAGTCGGTTCATTGGCGCTCGCTGTGAAAGCTAATCGTTGACAGCGGCTGAGGATCGTCGGGAGTAAGGCTCCCGGTTGATGACTGATTAAAATTAAAAAGATTTGACCGCACGGTTCCTCTAATGTTTTTAAAAAAGCATTCGCTGCCGCGCGATTCATGGCTTCCGCCGGATAAATGATAGCCACCTGATAACCGTCATGTTGAGCGGTTTGATTGAGTGCATTCATTAACTCCCGTATTTGCGCAATTTTAATATTTTTGCTCTTTTCTTCTGGAATCAGCTTAAAAAAATCGGGATGGTTTCCGGCTCTAAATAATTGGCAACCACGACAAGAACCACACACTCCTCCATCCTGGGCTTCGCATAAAATGAATTCCGCTACCGCTTTCGCAAAATCAAACTTACCCAACCCGGGACTTCCCGTTAAAAGCAATGCATGCGGTAATCGTCCTTGCCGATAACGGGTTAAGATTTCTTGCCATTGAGTTTGCTGCCATGGATAAATCATAGTCCCTCAATCTCTGTTTTTTCCCCTGGAAGAGGAGAAGCAGTTAATAACGGTTTTATTGCCTTCATTATTTGATTTTTAACGTTCGATAAATCCTGATCCGTGTGGATGACGCGAAATCGAGCCGGCTCTTGGTTCGCCAGCGCCAAATAGCATTCGCGCACGCGTTTAAAAAATTCGAGTCCCTCAGCTTCGATACGATCTTTAGCACCCCGACTTTTAACACGACATAAACCTACTGAAACGGGCGCATCGAGTAACAACGTGAGATCGGGCTTCAGATTTCCTAAAACCCATCCGGCTAATTCCTCAATATGCTTGACGGGAATGCCTCGTCCCCCGCCTTGATAAGCAAAACTGGCATCTGTAAAACGGTCCGATAAGACCCATTGCCCGCGTCGCAAGGCAGGCAAAACCACATGAGCGATATTTTGCGCTCGACCAGCGAACATTAACAATAATTCAGTATCGGGACACATCATTTCATCGGAATGACTTAATAAAACATCGCGTATGGCTTCAGCAATCGGTGTACCACCAGGCTCGCGCGTAACCACATAAGGAATACGGGCAGCGTCTAATTGCTCCCGCACCCAATTAAGTGCGGTTGTCTTCCCCACTCCTTCAATTCCTTCAAAAGAAATGAAACGGCCGCGTTCAATTCCCATGTTTTTCTCCATCTTCTAAATACTTTTTTAATAGCTTCTTTGTGTTCTTTATACGTCGCCGAAAAAATATGACTGCCATCGCCCCGCGCCACATAGTATAACGCATCGCCCGATTCTGGCTTAAGGGCAGCTAGAATCGATGCACGCGATGGCATATCAATGGGAGTGGGAGGTAAACCGTAATGCTGGTAGGTATTATAGGGTGAATTAGAAACTAAGTCTTCCTTCGTAATAGGGCTACCATAAGGACGCCCCAGGCCGTATAAAACAGTAGGGTCTACTTGTAACGGCATTCCTTTTTTTAAACGGCGTAAAATAACGCCGGCGATTTTAGGACGCTCTTTGGGCAACGCCGTTTCCTTTTCGACAAGCGAGGCCAAAATTAATGCTTGATAAGGATTTTTGTAAGGTAAATTGTCTGCGCGTTGTTGCCAGGCTTCGTTTAAAATTGTCTGCATACGCTGATAGGCTTGACGAAGTATTTTGATATCGTTGTCTCCCCACGTAAAAGAATAAGTGTCGGGGAAAAAAAGTCCCTCGGGACGAAGGTTGGTGCAACCCAGTTTTGCCAGAATTTTTTGATCACTTAGCCGGTCAATGGTATGGTGAATGTAGGGATTTTCTTCTAAGGTCTGCTTCATTTCACGAAACGTCCAACCTTCAATAAAGGTAATGCTGCGCTGCTTTACTTTGCCTGCTACTACATTCCTTAACAATTCCAACGGCGTCATCGTCGGCGTAATCTCATACTCGCCTGCTTTTAATAAAGGGGCATCACCTTTCAGGCGCGCTAGCCAAATGAAGAATTGAGGATTTTGCAGTAATCCTTGTTCATGCAAACTTTTTGCTAGGTAGTGAATGCCGGTGCCTGGTGGGACTTTAATAGTGCTTACCTGCTGTATCGCTTTGTCGCTTTGAAGGGGCGTATGAATAAAGCGGTGCCAGACGATGGCAAACCACATTCCTAAAATCATCACCACAATAGCGCCAATAAAAAGGATAATCTTTTTGAAGAATGACATTAATTAAGTTTAGTCAAAAACTCGGCTTAAAACCAAGGTTCCGTTAGTGCCACCAAAGCCAAATGAATTTGACATTACGGTATCGATCTTCATCTCCCGCGCCTCATTGGGTACAAAATCTAAATCACAGCCTTCATCGGGATTTTCAAGATTAATCGTCGGTGGTGCCGTATTATCGCGAATCGCTAACACTGAAATTACGGTTTCTAAGGCACCTGCTGCCCCTAGCATGTGTCCTGTCATTGATTTTGTGGAGCTTACGGCTAGTTTATAAGCATGATCCCCAAATGTTTTTTTAATGGCCCGCGCCTCAAGCGGATCGGCGGCAGGCGTCGAGGTACCGTGGGCGTTTATGTAGTCGACCCGCTCAGGAGCGATGCCGGCATCCCGGAGGGAATTTTTCATGCAAGTGGTAAATCCTTCAGCTTCGGGGTCTGGGCGTGTCATGTGATAAGCATCACCACTCATCCCAAATCCGATAATTTCGGCGTAGATGGTCGCGTTGCGCTTTTTGGCGTGTTCTAACTCTTCTACTACTACACACGCGGCGCCTTCCCCCAACACAAAACCATCGCGACCTTTATCCCACGGACGGCTCGCTTTTTCGGGCTCATCATTTCGTGTCGATAAAGCGCGCACAGCAGCAAAGCCGCCAATACCGAGGGGAGTGGATGCCATCTCCGTTCCCCCTGCAATCATCGCATCTGCATCATTGTGGGCAATCATTCTCGCTGCGTGGCCGATGTTATGAAGACCCGTCGTACAGGCGGTCACGATTGAGATATTAGGACCCTTTAAATCGTATTTAATAGACACCATACCAGAAGCCATATTAATAATAGCCCCCGGAATAAAAAAGGGAGAAATTTTTCGCGGACCGGAAGTTAATAACGCGTCATAATTTTTTTCAATCCAAGGCATCCCTCCGATGCCGGACCCAATAGCCACCCCCACGCGAGGCGCGTTAGTTTCGTTGATTTCTAGTCCTGAATCCTCCCACGCCTGACGGGCAGATTCCATGGCGAATTGCACAAAAACGTCCGTTTTACGAATGCTTTTAAGATCTAATACTAAGGCCGGGTCAAAATCCCTGACTTCGGCCGCAATTTGGGTAGGAAAAGAGGACGCATCGAATCGAGTAATCGGCTTCACTCCACTTTTACCCGCCAAGAGCGCCTGCCACATATCCGAAACTTTATTTCCGAGGGGGCTCACAACCCCCAACCCGGTTATTACAACGCGCCGTTTCTCCAAGTGTGACTCCTCAGACTCTCAATAAAGCAAAATAGCAAAATCGATCACGCAGAAGTGGATTCGCTCGCGGAATGTTCTTTGATATAGTCAATCGCTTGTTGGACAGTGGTAATTTTTTCAGCATCTTCATCGGGGATTTCAGTTTCGAATTCCTCTTCAAATGCCATCACCAACTCCACCGTATCTAGGGAATCAGCACCTAAATCGTCTACAAACGAAGCACTGTTGGTAACTTCTTCTTCCTTTACGCCTAATTGTTCAACGACAATCTTTTTGACTCGTTCTTCAACTGTTGCCATGATTGCGGCTCCCCTCTCTAAAGTTAACTTCGACCAATAGTAACATGTTGTTACTAGTATTCAAGCGCTATACCATACACATTCCACCGTTGATATGCAATGTCTCCCCCGTAATATACGCCGCGTTGTCAGAGGCCAAAAAAGCCGCCGCCTGAGCGATTTCATTAGGCTGACCCATGCGTTTCATTGGCACTCGGGCCAGTATCGCTTCTCGTTGCTGTTCGGATAATGCGCCTGTCATTTCCGTTTCAATAAAGCCGGGAGCGATACAATTAGCGGTGATTCCGTAGGCCGCATATTCCATAGCAACGACTTTGGTAAACCCAACAAGTCCCGCTTTGGCAGCCACATAGTTGGCTTGACCCGCATTGCCCATTGTCGCCACTACTGAACTTATATTAATAATTCGTCCCGAGCGAGCCTTTACCATCGATTTTAGGCAAGCTTTCGTGAGATGAAAAACGCCGTTGAGGTTCGTATTGATGACCTCGTCCCACTGTTCGGATCTCATTCGCAGAAGGATATTATCCCGTGTTATCCCCGCATTGTTGACCAAGATCGATGGCGCGTCAAAATCACCTTGAATATCGGATAGAATTGCTTTCATCCTTTCTTGATCACAAATATCGAGAGCATAGCCTTTTCCCTCCACTTTTTCTTCCATCAGCATCTGGGTAATCTTCTTTGCCCCCGCCTCCGTGGTGGCCGTTCCAAGAACGATAGCTCCCTGGCGCCCGAGTTCGGCCGCAATGGAAGCGCCGATGCCCCGAGAAGCGCCCGTTACGAGGGCGGTTTTTCCTTTGAGCAGTGTAGGCATGGATTTCTCCTTATTTTTTACTTCTCACCCCGCTCTCTCCTCAAGGAGAGGGTATCTTTGGGCGAAGTTAGTGAGTTAGTGAGTTAGTCGCTTTATAGCGGTTAAAATTAATTCCGTTGTGGTGAGCGGCAGTATCTCGCTCTGGCGATCAATGCGCTTAATTAAACCGGCTAATTTATTATCGGGACCGCATTCCATGAAAACCTTGATCCCTTGTTCTTCAATATACTTTATGGTTTCTACCCATCGAACGGGCCTCACTAGTTGTTTAATTAAAGCGCCGCGAATGATGTTCGCCTCATTGTGATCAACCACGTCTACGTTATGGATCACCGGGACTTTAGGAGAATCAATCGAAATTTTAGCAATGTCCTGCGCTAAACGGTCTGCGGCGGGTTGCATGAGGGGGCAATGGGAAGGGACACTGACCGGAATTCGCTTCGCGATTTTTGCGCCTTCTGTCTTTGCCATATTAAGAGCACGATCCACCGCTTCACTGTGACCGGATATCACGGTTTGGTCTGTTGAATTTAAATTGGCCGGCTGAACAACTTGCCCTAGCGCCGCATTTTCGCAAATGGATTCGATTTCCGCCTCATTTAAACCGATGATAGCCCCCATAGCCCCCTCACCGACAGGCACCGCTTCTTGCATATACTGGCCCCGCTTCTCCACCAATTTGACGGCCTCTTCAAATTTCAAAGCCCCCGCGCAAACAAGGGCTGCGTATTCCCCTAAGCTGTGGCCCGCCATCACTTGCGGTTTTGGCCCCCCTAGAGCTTCCCAACAACGGAAAATAGCGACATCGGCGGTTAACAACGCCGGCTGCGTAAATTGGGTTTGATCTAGCCTCTCTTGCGGGCCATGCTGAACCAACGCCCAGAGGTCATAAGCCAGCGCGGAAGAGGCCTGTTGAAAGGTTTCGAGGACTATCGGTTGCTGAAGCCCTAACTCGGCCAGCATCCCCAAATGCTGGGACCCTTGGCCAGGAAAGACAAAGGCAAAAGATTGCGGCATTTTTTACTCCAAAATGTAACTATTTAGAGTAGCCCGTATGAAGCGAAGCGCAATACGGGGATTAACACAGTCCTGCAAGACGCGCTTCGCTTCATACGGGCTACAATTTAAGTAGCGCAGCGCCCCAGGCAAGGCCTGCACCAAAAGCTTCTAACAGCAGCGTATCGCCGCGCTTAATCTTGCCGGCACGAACAGCCGCATCGAGCGCCAAAGGAATAGAAGCAGCGGAAGTGTTACCATGTTGCTCAATTGTCAAAATAACCCGTTCTCTTGGCAGCCCTAATCGTTTCGCTGTTGCTTCAATAATACGTAAATTCGCTTGATGGGGAATTAACCAATCGATGTCTGATTGCTTGAGTCCGCTTTTCTCAATAATCTCATCGACAATTTCTCCTAATTTAGTTACCGCTAGTTTAAAAACTTCTTTCCCATACATGTGCAAATGAGGCACAGATTCCCGCTCCCAAACTCCACTTTTAGCAGTAATTAAATCACTGTAATCACCATTCGCATGTAAAATAGTGTTTAAAATGCCGGGTTCTTTGTGGGCTTGTAAAATAACCGCTCCTGCACCATCACCGAATAAAATACAGGTGCTGCGATCTTTCCAATCCACTACCTTTGTTAAAGAATCCACACCAATAACGAGAATATGCTTGGCGCCTTCGTTTCGGATGTATTGATCAGCAATGCTTAAAGCGTACACAAAACCTGCGCACGCCGCATTTATGTCAAAGGCGGGGATATCCTCACGCAAATTTAAATGTTTTTGGACCAAACAAGCCGTACTAGGAAAATAATATTCTGCTGTTGCAGTCCCCACGATAATCATGTCGATAACGGCGGGGTCTATTCCCGCCATTTCAATTGCACGTTTTGCCGCATCGACCGCCATCGTGGTGGTATTATCAGGGCTATTAGCAATGACATGACGCTCACGCACGCCGACCCGCTGCATGATCCACTCATCCGTGGTATTAACCATTTTTTCTAAATCTGCATTACTTAATATTTGCTGAGGAATATAACTGCCAACACCCTGGATACGCGCGTAGGTCATTTATTTTCAAACTCCTTTAAAATATGAGCGACTTCTTCTTTAATAAGCTGAGGAATATTTTTATCGACTTGAAAAATCGCTTCTTCGACAGCACAAACAAAAGCTTTAATATTCGCGCTCCCGTGACTTTTAACCACAATACCATTCAATCCCAAAAACGTGGCTCCATTATAACGTTCAGGATCAACACGTCTGATGAGGCGCTTTAAAATAGGAATCGCTGGCAAGAGCGCTAATTTCGTCCACCATGCCTCACTAAAAGCTTCTTTGGCATGCTGTTTAATTAACTGCGCAACACCTTCACTCGCTTTTAACACGGCATTCCCAACAAACCCATCACAAACGACCACATCGGCAATATTATTAAAAATAGTATTGCCTTCAACGTAGCCGATATAATTAATGGTTTTCCTGGTCTCAAAAAGTTCATTGGCTTTTTTCACCAATTCATTTCCTTTGATTTCTTCTTCACCTACATTGAGCAATCCAATTCGAGGATTCCGAATGTTATGTGCAGCGGAAGATAAAATTGAGCCCATGACAGCAAATTGATAAAGGTTTTCAGGCGTTGAATCGACGTTAGCGCCTAAGTCCAAAACCCGCACTTCGCGCTCATTCTTCGTGGGAAAAGCGGCAATAATGGCTGGTCGGTCAATACCCGGCAGCGTTTTTAATACATAACGGGCCGTTGCCATTAAAGCGCCTGTGTTTCCCGCACTTACACAAGCGTGGGCCTGGCCTTCTTTCACTAAATTAATCGCAACACGCATGGAGGAATTTTTTTTAGTTCGTAGCGCTTGAGAAGGCGGCTCATCCATTCCTACTTCTTCACTGGCATGAATAATTTCCAATCGCTGTCCAAAAGATTTTCTATTTTTTTCGGGTATTAAAAGCGCTAACTGATCTTCTTTTCCCACAAGAATAAGTTTGACCTTCGGATGCTTTTTCAGGATGGATAGGGCCGCTGGAACAATGACCTTAGGTCCATTGTCACCGCCCATGGCGTCGAGTGCGATCGTTTTTAACATTCAGCGCTTACTCTTCGTCTTCGTAAGACTCTTTGGGGGTCAAAATTTGGCGACCTTTATAATAGCCTTCCGGACTGATGTGATGACGCAAGTGCGTTTCGCCAGTCGTCGGATCTTTTGATAGCATCGCTCCACGTAACGCATCGTGCGACCGGCGCATGCCGCGTCTTGAACGGGTTTTACGACTTTTTTGTACTGCCATTCTCTTCTCCGAGGTTTACGGGATATCGATTATTTAACCCTCTGAAAACTGAGGAGGAATGGTATAGCGGAATCGGAATGGTGTCAAATTCGATTCAATTGTCGGGCTAGACTCCGCCGGGCAGTCAACCCGCTTTAAGGGCCGTGCTGACATTGTTCTTAGCCTTCTATTCCTCTCTAAAAGGTAGAATGATGTATAGTTACTTTATGCCCGTTCACAACCCCGAAATCGCCGCCATGCTATATAAGCTGGCCGATCTTTTAGAAATTAGAGGCGAAAACCCTTTTCGTATTCGCGCTTATCGTTCCGCAGCTCGCCTCATTGACGAACTTCCTAAAAGCGTCGCCGAAATGTTGAAGGAAGGGGAAGATTTGACAGAATTGCCGGGTATCGGAGCAGCGCTGGCTGAAAAAATTAAAACGATTGTTACGACTGGAAAGTTACCCCAACTCGACCGTCTCGAGAAAAAAATGCCTACAGCCCTTACAGAATTATTAATGATCGAGGGGCTGGGTCCAAAACGTATCAAAATCCTTCATGAAAAACTTCATATAAAAAACCTCGATGATTTAAAAAAAGAACTCGACCGAGGAACGATCCGCGATCTACACGGATTTGGCGAGAAAACCGAAAAGCTTATTTTTATCGGCCTCAAATCTTTTACGAAGGGGAAGCGCCGTATGAAATTAGCTGACGCGGAGAAAATTGCTGTGCCCTTGCTAGATTACCTTAAAAAAGCGCCTGACATTAAAAAAGTGGATATTGCTGGGAGTTTTCGTCGCCGTAAAGAAACCGTCGGGGATCTTGATATATTAGCGGTCGCCACCAAGGGGAGAAAAGTCGTTGACTATTTTACTAAGTTTGAGGAGGTTTTACGGGTTATCTCTCATGGTACTACCCGTTCGACTGTTTTTTTACGCTCAGGTATTCAAGTGGATTTACGTGTGGTGCCTGAAAAAAGTTACGGCGCTGCTATGCATTATTTTACGGGTTCAAAATCCCACAATATCACTATCCGAAAAATGGCCTTGAAAAGAAATTTAAAGGTCAACGAATATGGGGTTTATAAAGGTAATCGACAAGTGGCTGGTAAAACGGAGAAAGAATTTTACGCGTTTTTCAATATGCCTTATATAGAACCCGAATTACGTGAGAACCGTGGCGAACTTGAAGCCGCGTTAAAAGGACAATTGCCTAAGTTAATTACTCTAAAAGATATCCGCGGTGATTTGCATTGTCACACCAATGCTACTGATGGGAAATATTCCCTGGAAGCGATGGCAGAAGCGGCACAGACGCGGGGTTACCGTTACATGGCAATTACGGATCATTCAAAACATCTCAGCGTAGCCCGTGGTTTAGACAAAAAACGACTTATAGAACAAATAAAAATGATTGATAAATTAAATGGAAAACTAAAGGGCTTTACTATTTTAAAAGGAATTGAAGTGGATATTTTGGAAAATGGGCAATTGGATCTTCCCGATTCTATTTTAAAGGAGTTAGATCTAACAGTCTGTTCAGTGCATTATAAATTTAACCTCTCTGAAAAAAGACAAACCGAACGGATTCTTCGCGCTATGGATAACCCTTATTTTAATATTTTAGGTCATCCCAGTGGACGACTCATTGGGCGGCGCGACCCCTATTCCGTAAACATCGAGCGCATTATCGACGCCGTTAAAACAAATGGGTGCCTATTAGAAATTAACGCTCAACCCAATCGCTTGGATCTAGATGATACCCATTGCAAAATGGCGAAAGATCTTGGCATTAAAATGGTGGTTTCAACCGACGCGCATTCCATTAACCAATTGGCCAATATAAAGTTTGGAATTGATACGGCCCGCCGCGGATGGCTTGAAAAAAAAGATGTAATCAATACCTATCCCCTCACTGAGCTCAAAAAATTATTGCGCCGCAAGTAGTCGCCTCACGGCAAGCTCCTATTGCATCTGTGAAGAATTTTGATACTATCCTTCCATGGGAAAAGCCATCAGAAAAGTGGGATTATTCGTCATCGGCATTTTAGTCATCCTACCTTTTCAAAGCGGCGCCCACACTCATACTAAAACTACTTCTCAACTAAAAAACTCAAGAAACGACTGTCGCCATATCAAGCGATACGATAAAAAAACCAAGCATTACTACAATGTTGTTGTTTGCAAGCACGCCACTCCTCCACCACCTTCTTTTGAGGAAAAATTACAGGAAATCTTAAGCAACCTGACGCCCGCTCAACAATCCCTCCTCGAGAAGCGATTGGCACGGCAACGACAAGTTACAAAAACACGCGCAGGAATTTCTTTTTACGAACCGACGTATATTTTGCCTTATTATTATACCGGTCGACCTTATCACTCTATCTATGAAGGAAATACTCCTGAAAATCAACAATTGGATCATCAAGAATTCAAAGGTCAAATGAGCTTCCAATTTCCGATATGGTATGACATGTTCGGTAGTAATCTTTCGTTGGATATATCCTACACTCAGCTCTCTTACTGGCAATTTTATGCTAAATCCCAATTTTTTCGTGAAACCAATTATGAGCCGCAATTATTTTTAAGCGATCATTTTTCTCCAAACGGATTAGCCGCTATTGGCATTAATCACCAATCTAACGGCCGCGGCGGTAACTTGGAAAGAAGCTGGAATCGACTTTTTCTCGATTTTACTTTCACCGGCGCCCATTGGATGGTTGACGTCAAACCCTGGATTTTAATCTTTAAAGCGGAATCCAGCGATCTTCACAATCCCGATATTTATCGCTACCTCGGCTACGGACGGGTTGTTTTCGCAGTCACTTTTCATCGGCAAGTTCTCTCTTTAATGCTGAGAAATACTGTCGAAAGTGGCTTCAAACGCGGCGCTATTGAACTTTCCTATTCCTTCCCCATCCACGGCCTGTTACATGGCTATATTCAATTTTTCAGTGGTTATGGCCAAAGCTTGATTGAATACAATCATTATACAAATAGCGTTGGCGTGGGAATTATTATCAGCAATTGGATTTAGGACTTCGCTCGAGATCACACTGGAAAGTACAATTATTAAAATTGTCGAGTACTAAATCGTTCAGCTAATAATCCAAAAACGACAATCACACCTACAAAAAATAACGTTCTCCCCCGCTTAACACCAAGCAGGACAAATTTCCCGTATGAAAAGCGCCGGTATCTAAAGCGATCCGATTATTGTGAATTTCCGGTTCTTTTACAATCGTGTGCCCATGAACGACTATTTTGCCGAAATCCGTTTTTGAATGGAGAAATTCGCTGCGAATCCAAAGTAAATCTTCCTCAGTTTGTTTATCTAACGGGATTCCGGGACAAACACCGGCGTGAACGAAAAAATAATCGCCTAATTGATAATGCAATTTAAGTGATTTAAAAAATGTGAGGTGTTCGGGCGGCAGTAGCTGCAATGTTCTATCGCGAGCCAGCGGTAAATCACTTGTCTCGCGAGGCAAATCATCGACTTTAAATCCATAACTCACCAATGTCGCCCATCCGCCATTGCTCAACCACAATAGCCCCTCTTCAGGATCGCGAAGGAAATTAAGAAACATGTCTTCGTGATTACCTTTTAAGTAGCGTGTCTCAAAACCATTTAACGGCAAATGGATAAGCGTCTCAATGACCTTGCGAGAATGGGGGCCGCGATCAATATAATCGCCGAGAGTCACTAGTATGTGGCGGGATTGAGGATGTAGCTGCGCATCTTTTTCGATATTTTTGAGCATTCGAGTTAATAAATCAGCGCAGCCGTGAACATCTCCAATGACATAAACGCGAACAGTTGTCGGAACCTTCATATCTTAATTATAACAATTCCGTTTCATTTTAGGTGGCGTTAAGTTGGGTGAGACATTTCATTAACTCGGAATCTAAAATCGCACAAACACCCAAACGTTTATCCTCCCACTGACACAAAATTCCCGCCGAATGTAAGAACAAACGCCGCAATCCGTAATTTCGCATTTCTCGATTGAAAACTTTATCGCCATACTTCTCGTCCCCCGCAATGGGGTAGCCTAGGTGCGCCGCATGAACGCGAATTTGGTGCGTACGGCCGGTCAGCGGTTTAGCTTCGATTAAGCTTGCTTGTTCAAAAATTTTAAGTGGGCGAAAAACGGTCACCGCGGATTTTCCCTCCTTTTCGACCTTCACCATTCGCTCACCGCTTTGTAGACGATTCTTCTTAAGTGGGACTTCAACCCGACATTCGCCCCCTTGCCACTGACCCTTGACCAGCAAGAGGTATTGCTTAATCACCTTCCGCTGAGTCAATAGAGTATGCAAAGCCACTAAAGTTGATCGCTTTTTAGCCACCATCAGGCAGCCTGAAGTCTCACGGTCTAATCGATGAACCAATTCCAATAACCGGACCTTGGGACGCATGATACGCAAGGCTTCAATTACCCCCCCCTGAATACCACTTCCGCCATGGACGGGCAGACCTGCTGGCTTATCAATCACCAAAAGATCCGCTTCTTCATAAAGAATTCGCATTTCCAAGGAAATGAGCAATTTTTCATCGACGGTGGCAGGTTTTTTAGGGGCTGCCATTTGCACAGGCGGTATTCGCACAAGGTCGCCAACCACTAATCGATAATCAGCCCCCACCCGCCGCTTATTTACCCGCACTTCGCCCTTGCGGATAGCCCGATAGATGCGGGTGGAGGGGACGCCTTTAAGCCGGGTGATGAGAAAATTGTCTAATCGTTGCCCAGCGTGGGCATCGTCGATCGTGACGGGGGTTGTGTGCATATGGTTTTATTACCTAAAGCCTGATATAGTTGAGCCTCGCCGCCATGGTATCATGGTTTGAGATTGTGAAAAACGTAACTATTCAGGCACCTAACTTGAATGGTTGAATAGTTACTGAAAAATTGGCGTGAACGAACAGCAGCTTACAAAGTTTACCTTACGCCGATTGAACGAATTGGTTTGTAACTATTTAAACGCTCAGTGCAATTCAGATTGGCGCTGAATAGTTATTAGTATGTTAATAAATAACGCGGCGCTCCCAGAGCGGTTTCCGGCGAACCCCCAAACCCAAGTTTGTGGTTGAGCGCCCAGAGGACAGGTTTAAAAAATGAAAAGAATGCTGATTAACGCCACTCAGCCTGATGAGGTGCGCGTAGCTATTACTGACGACTCTAAATTAATTGATCTCGACATAGAAATTCCCGGTCAAGAGCAGAAAAAATCCAATATTTACAAAGGCATCATTACCAGCATTGAGCCAAGTCTCGGTGCGGTGTTTGTTAATTATGGCAGCGAACGCCACGGGTTTTTGCCGCTGAAAGAAATCTCCCGGGAATATTTTCTCCAGGACATCGAAGGCGATTTTGATTCTATTGACATCAATCGGGTGCTTAAACTAGGTCAAGAACTGGTCGTTCAAGTAGATAAAGAAGAGCGGGGGACGAAAGGCGCCGCCTTAACGACATTTATTAGTTTGGCGGGTTCTTTTTTAGTACTTATGCCCAACAATCCCCGAGCCGGCGGCATTTCGCGCCGCATCGAAGGCAATGAGCGCGATCAATTGCGCGAAACGATTAACCAACTTAGCCTCCCTGAAGGGATGGGCTTGATTGTCCGAACGGCAGGATTAGGGCGGCCTAAGGAAGAATTAGAATGGGATTTAAAAATTTTACTGCGCTATTGGGAAGCGGTTAAACAAGCCGCTGTCGCTAAACCCGGGCCTTATTTGATTCACCAAGAAAGTGATGTCATCATCCGGGCGATTCGCGACTACTTGCGACAAGACGTCGAAGAAATCCTTATCGATGATGAAGTGGCCTTTGAAAATGCTCGACATTACATTAATCAAGTCCGTCCTCAATTTGTAGAACGGCTAAAACTTTACCGAGAACATCTCCCGCTCTTCAGTCGATTCCAAATCGAACAACAGATTGAGAATGCGCACCAACGTGAGATTCGCCTTCCTTCGGGAGGTTCTTTAATTATCGATCACAGCGAAGCATTGATCGCTATTGATATTAACTCCGCTCGCGCTACGCGGGGGGCGAGCATCGAAGAAACTGCGCTTTCCACCAATTTAGAAGCCGCGGAAGAGATCGCTCGCCAATTGCGCATTCGTGACATTGGCGGTCTGATTGTTATCGACTTTATCGACATGACCCCGCTTCGCAATCAACGCGAAGTCGAAAATTGTCTGCGCAACGCATTAAGCCAAGACCGAGCTCGTATCCAGATTGGGCGTATCTCCCGATTTGGTTTGTTGGAAATGTCTCGCCAACGCTTGCGATCTTCGCTCACACGTTCCACTCAAATCGCCTGCCCCCGATGCAACGCCGAAGGTACAATACGTAGCATTGAATCATTGGGATTATCCATTATCCACATCATCCAAGAGCAAGCTTCCAAAGCCAAAAATATCCATTTCCAATTACAAGCGCCGGTTGATTTGGCGACTTACCTCATTAATGAAAAACGGGAATTATTACGGGGCATTGAACACCATTACCCGGTAAAAATTACCATCGTTCCCAATCAATATATGGAAACCCCGCTTTATCAATTACGGCAAATTAAAATCGACCCTGCCAGTCTCGAACACGGTAAAGGCATGGCCAGCTACAAACTCACTAAGGTGTTCAAAACAGAGGCGCCACAAAAACAAGAAATCAGAGCCTTGAGTGAGCCTGCCATCCAGCAGTTTTTAACGTCGCCTCCGGCGCCAACAACGCCTCGTAAAACGCCTACCCCCGGCTTATTCAAACGGTTAATGGGTAAAATGTTTGGGAGTGAAGAAGAACCTTCAACGGCCGTGACGCCCCCGGTTAAACCCCACGTGCCTGAACGGCACAAGCCGTCTTCCCCCCCAAGGGGTCGAAGGCAAGGCGGCTACGCTTCGCGCAAATCGACAGGGCCCAGGCGACATCATCCTCGCAGCGGTGGCGGTGGCGGCGGCCATGGGCAAAACCGACACGGGGCTCGCTCACGCCGCGGAACGCGAGGCGGTCGCCGTGATCACGGCGGAGGGCGGGGCGGCCCCGGCTATCATACGCAATCGACAGGACCGATGCCCCCGCTGGGAGAAGACGTTGTAGATGTAAACCAGCTCCCTATGTCTACACCGCCATCGCCACCACCACCTTTTCTTACAGACGCCGACGTCCCGCCTTCTCGGGATGAGCGCCGCTCTGGCGGCATTAATGGAGATGCGGATCACGGTGCTAAACCTCATCCTAATGGTAAAGTGAGCGACGATAATAGAGGCAATCGGTAAATAAAAAATCCCCAGGGCAAGTCTCGGGGATTTTTATTTCCTAGTAATATTCATCTACATTAATTAAATGTATGATAATTATCACTACAAGGGCTTGCGGAGCTTGAGGCTCCCGTCGTATCCCCGTGGGATATCGATTGGTCGCCATAAAACCTGTCTATTTTTTGCAGTTGCTCATCAGACATTATGGTAGACAAAAAGGTACGGATATCCTCCCGTGGCACCATTGAGCTGTTTAAAAACTTCTCGCAACTGGAAATGGGCATGCGTTCTAATAAATCAGCCAACTCGTTCAACCCTTTTATAAAAATAAAGTCTCGTTTTAGGTCGCCCTTAGCACAACGGTGTACAACATCTTT
This sequence comes from Coxiella burnetii, assembly GCF_005280755.1. Classification (NCBI taxonomy): domain Bacteria; kingdom Pseudomonadati; phylum Pseudomonadota; class Gammaproteobacteria; order Legionellales; family Coxiellaceae; genus Coxiella; species Coxiella burnetii. The sequence continues at coordinate 425,129 of NZ_CP040059.1, read as the reverse complement.
AGCCGCCGTTAAACATTGGGGCCAATTATAAACCCACGCTGTGGGAAAGTTATGAAGAACTCCCGATACAATCGCTGCTGTTTCTCCCCCTAGGCGATAAAACCATTTTTTCCACCCTTCGTATCCCATTTGATCAGCGGTAACTCCGGAAAGTGAAGCTACTAGCAGGCTTGCTCCTGCCAAAAAGAAATAGAGCGCAGGCATTTCCCGCCATTCCAGTGATTGGCCACTCAAAACAAACTCGCTGAAAATCGACACCCCCTCCTGGGTATAGGCTAGACTGGGTATTAAATGCAAAGACGTCGATAAAGCACCAAAAATATCACTATCAATGATGGATTTCCCTGCATAAAAACTCATTACCCCATAGCCAAAGTTTGCAAAGAAGGCTAAGACTGCCGCACTCCACACAACTGGTCGTAGACTTCGCTGAAGCCAGGATTTTCCTTCTGCTAAGGTCGATGAATCCGACAGAATTGAGCCTTCTAGAAATTCAAATACTTGTGTGTTCAACAATTTAGAAAGAAACTGCCCCCACGATAATAAATTTCCCGGTTGGCCACCCTCGTACATCCATTCATTGAAAACTCGCTCTCGGTATCTTACATCCAGGTTAGCATAAACTTTCGCCTGATCACGAATCCGTTTAACGATCACCTCTTTTGCTTCACGCAGAGCCTCCTGCTTTGACTTTAATTCTAAATCCATCGCACAACATTTTCCTCTTATCCGATCAAAAAAACGATGCATGTTCTCCTGGTTCTGGTCGAACCATAATTTTGCGCCTAGCATATTAACAGGCACGTTTAGCAAACCGCTTGAATTAGAGAGAATTTTTTTGAGCAATGCCCCCCCCAAACTTTCATACCAAATAGGTAAAAGCGCAAACAATGCAATGAAGAACGAAGCACCCCACTTAGTTTTTTCACCTTTCATCTGCGTAATCATTTTTTCTTCTTCCGAACGCTTTGTCCTGAGTGCATAAAATATCCGCCGATAAGAAACCAAATTAAACAACCCATTAGTAACTGCACCGCCGAGCTGAGCGGCGTAAAGTGCAACAACCGTGTGCAGGTATTTTTCCCAACGCTCTCCTCCTTCTTGGGAAGAATTCCAATACATTAACCCGCTAGCTGCAGCTAAGCTGAAAGCAGCGAACTCCATAAAATAATCACGACGAGTAAAACGCTCTTGTGTTCCTTCGGTCATCTTTTTTTGAAATCGTTCCACCAAGGTTTGAATAGCGTCTGGAACGGTTTTTTTTATAAATAAGGGAAGTAATTCCCCGTCATCAGTATTAAGATGACCTCTGCTCATTATTAATCCCCTTTAATAATATTGAAATGTTAATTTTTTTTCGAGGAAATAAAATACGCTCATAATTAAAGCGTTTAAAACAAAATAAATAATTCCGGCCAGAAAAAATAGCGGGATAACTTCATACGTCATGGCGATTAAGTGACGCGTGACTCCCATAATATCCATTAATGTGATTGTACCTGCTAATGAAGTTCCTTTTAAAATCATAATAACTTCATTTGAATAAGCGGGCAATACAATGCGGATCGCTCGAGGAATAATAATTCTCTGATAAGCTTTCCAACGCGATAAACCTAATGCTTTAGCCGCTTCAATTTCGCCAGTCGGAATGGAACGGATAGCGCCACGCAATAAAACAGTTGTGTAAGCGCTCGTATTAATAGCCAAAGCGATAATGGCACAGCCAAAAGGTCGTTTTAGCACGGACCACAAAATGGTTTCCCGCAACCAATGAAACTGACCGCTGCCATAATAAATAATAAAAATCTGAACGAGCAATGGCGTTCCACGAATAATAAAAACAAAAACATTTACCGGTGCTTCTAAAAAAGAAAAACCACTCTCAGAAAATACGGTTAATAGCGCCGCTAAAAATAAACCCAACACGAGCGCAGATAACATTAACTCAATTGTTATCACAACGCTAGATAATAATTGGGGCCAATATTGCAAAATATTCATGACTGTTGAAACTTATTTACAGAAAATAATTTTAAAACCAATTGCGAGACAGAAGTCAACAATAAAAATAAAAAGGCAGCCATTACATAAAATTTAAAAGGTTCCCGCGTTGTGCTCGCGGCCAATTGCGCCTTATTCATTAAATCTCCTAATCCAATTAATGCCACCAATGCACTATCCTTTAATAAAACTAACCATAAATTACCGAGGCCTGGCAAGGCATGATGCCAGGCTTGGGGCAATACAATTCTTTTAAAAATAATCCAGCCTGGAAGGCCCATCGCTTTTCCCGCTTCGGTTTGCCCTTTTGGAATTGCTAATAACGCCCCGCGAAGCGTTTGAGTAGCATAAGCCGCAAAAATCATCCCCAAAGCTAATACCCCAGCCGAAAAGGCGCTAACCTGCACAGAGCGATGAAAAAGTTTTGTCAGCAGCGCAGAGCCGCCAAAATAAATTGCGAATAACACCAGCAGTTCAGGAAGTCCACGAATAAAAGCCGTAATACTTTTTACAATCGATTTTAAAAATTTTAACTGGCTAAATTCCGTCAATGTAAATAAAATCGCAAGCCCCATTCCAAAAATAACGGCGCATAGTGAAACGGCCAAAGTAACCATTACGCCCTTTGCCAGCTGGGGGCCAAAACCTTCCAAGCCAATCATTATTCCTGCCCGAAATATTTCTGAACAATAGCGGCATAAACTCCATTTGCTTTAATTGCTGCTAATGCTTTATTTAATTTTAACAACAGCGCTTGATTGCCTTTTTTCACGGCAATACCGACCCCTTTGCCAAAATAATTGGGGTCATTAACCGGCTTTCCTATCAGAACATATTCTCTGCGTCCGTTTTGTTTTAGCCACTGCTTAATTAACGGCGTATCTCCAACCACGGCATCCACTCGACCGGAAGTTAAATCCATCAGTGCATCTTCTTCACTCGGGTATCGCTGAATAGTGATGCTATTTCCAAAAGAATCTTGGAGATAACTGTCAAATGTCGTACCTCCCTGCACGCCGATGATTTTACCTTTCAACCCCTGTTTGGATAGCGTTAACGGAGTATTTTTGTCGGCGATAAAGCTAACGGAATTCGTATAATACGGATCAGTAAAATCAACTTCTTTTTGTCGTGCTGTGGTAATGTTCATTCCGCCAAACAAAGCATCAAACTTTCCCAATTTTAAACTCGGGATTAAACTGTCCCATGGCTGATTGCTAATGGTGCAGACAGCTTGCATTTGTTTACAGACCGCCTTCACGATATCCGCACCAAAACCTTCGACTTGACCGGATGGACCCATATAAACATAGGGCGGATAAGTGGCCTCCGTAGCGAATTTAATAGTGTCCGTCGCAAAAACAGGTGAAACAAAAAGACAACTGACAAAATAAAATGTGCCTGTCATTCGCACAAAAGCGGGAATCCAACGGAAAAAACGACTAACGGCTCTATTATTATTTTTCTTCATCTATCAATCCCCCACCGATGCAATAAAATCACCAAAAACCTGAGTCTTTGGCGAACGGAACATTACTTCTGGCTGCCCTTCTTCCACAATCCTTCCTTCATGAAGGAAAACTGTTTTATGCGCCACTTCCCGAGCAAATTTCATCTCATGCGTAGCAATGACGATGGTCATTCCTTTTTGCGCTAATTCATGAATTAAATCACGCATGGCTGTTATCATTTTAGGGTCTAACGCTGAAGTAGGCTCATCAAACAACATCACTTCCGGCTCCATCATCAAAGCACGCGCAATGGCTGCCCGCTGTTGCTGACCACCGGATAGCCGGGCAGGATAGTCATCTTTTTTCGCTAAAATACCAACCTGATCCAATAAACACTCTGCCTTTTTCACCGCTTCTGCTTTTGAGATTTTCAATACTTGGCAGGGCGCCTCAATTAAATTTTGTAAAATCGTTCGGTGCGCCCACAAATGAAATTGTTGAAATACCATTCCCACTTTACTGCGAAGCGCAATAAGGCTTTGACGCGTTGGCTTTTTTGCCGTAAGCGAAAAATGAAATTCAAGGTCGTTGATAACCATTCGTCCTTCATCCGGCATTTCAAGTAAATTAAGGCAGCGCAATAAGGTGCTCTTACCCGCCCCACTATCGCCCAACAACGTAACCACCTCACCCGCCTTCGCTGCAAAGGAAACCTCTTTAAGAACGACTGTGCCGTGATAGCTTTTTTTCAAGGACTCAACTTGGATTTTGTTCATTTCGTGATAATAGCTGAGTCCGACTTCTTAGTCAAATATTTGACTAAATATTCAACTATTGATATATTATTTGAATATATATTTCGGGCTTTTATGACCAGAAAGAGCGATCCTCAAAAACCATTGACTGAAGCCGTTAAAACGCTGCTTTGGACAGAAAAAATTACTAAGCAAGACGAGTTAGTTACAAAGCTCCGTCAGCAGGGCTATGATATCAACCAATCAAAAATTTCGCGTTTGTTACGTAAGTTACTGGCAATAAAAGTCAAGAATGAAGAAGGGCAAACGGTCTATACGCTCTCCAAAGAGCCTTTGCCTCCTTCGACAAAAAGCCCTTTAACACAGCTAGTGCTTGATATCACTGCAAATGAAACGTTAATTTTCGTTAAAACAAGTCCGGGATCAGCGCCGCTCATTGCTCGACTTCTGGATTATCATAAAAAGGATTCCATGATACTTGCGACCATCGCGGGAGACGATACGATCTTCATCGCACCCAAATCCATCCAACAAATAGATCAAGCGCTCATTGAAGTAAAAGCTTCTTTGGAGAGCATTAAAAATAAGCCCTAACTCGCTCGAGGTCTTCTTCCGTGTCGACACCCGGAGGACATTTACTTTTAGCGACCACCATGTGAATACGGCCCCCGTGCCACAATATACGCAATTGTTCTAAGGCTTCCATTTTTTCTGCGGGGCAAGCGTCCCAGGAAAGATATTCTTCTAGAAAACCCACTCGGTAAGCATAGATACCGACATGGCGGTAATGAGAACCATTCAATTGGAGGTTCTCTTTATCAGAAAAAGTATCACGGCCCCACGGAATGGGAGCGTGACTAAAATAAAGCGCGTAATTGCGCCGGTTTAAAACGACTTTAGTACTGTGCGGATTAAATAACTCATCGACCTCTGTAATGGGCGTACAAAGAGAAGCAACTTTAACATTATCATGTTCATCCAAGTCTTCCGCTAATTTACGAATGGCATCCGGTGGAATTAGAGGTTCATCGCCTTGCAAACAAACGATAATCTCATCATCTTCAAAACCTAACGCAACCGCAGCCTCGGCAATACGTTCAGTACCCGATTGATGATCGGAAGAAGTCATGCAAACCACTGCGCCAAAATCTTCGGCGACTTGGCGGATTCTTTTATCGTCGGTAGCAATCACAACCTCTTCAGCACCGCTTTTAATCGCACTTTCATAAACGTGCTGAATCATCGGTTTGCCGGCAATGTCAACTAATGCTTTGCCGGGTAAACGAGTGGAATCAAAACGCGCGGGAATAATAACTCGGAATTCCATCTTACCTCTCAATTAACGGACGTGTACTATCGGGCAACATTACCGGTATTCCATCATGAATAGGGTAAACTAATTTGTCAAACCTGCAAATAAGCTCCTGTTCATCTTGGCTATAAACTAATTTCCCTTTACATATAGGGCAAGCCAGTATCTCTAACAATCTTCTATCCATCAAGGACCTCTTAAAACTTCAGTTTCTATACCATGGAAACAATTTATCATTTTTAAAGTAAGAATCAAGAGTCTTAAAAGACTATGAAAAATGCCTTAAATCTGAAGTTTTTCTGGAGTTTACATTCCGGCATTCATGTCGGGAGGTGCCTTTTGGCGGTTCAAGTCAGAGGAAGAGCGGCACAGAAGGTTTTTATAACTTTTTCTTAAGCCACCCAAAATACTATAATTTGGTGGTATGGCAAGTCAAAGTAAAAAATGGTCGCAGAAAGTAACACAAAACAGTAACGCCCTTGATTTGGAAAAGGGGGTATTTACATGGAAAGACCCCAAGAGAATCGCAAAGTCATTGAGAAAATCAGCACTACAAAGCAAACGCCGAAAAACCTCACCATATCAATCCGCCATGTCAATGCTTAACTTCTACATCAACCGTGCAGGGAAGCAATTGCCGGCTAAACAGAAAGCCGTTTTAAACCAGGCCAAAGACGAACTAAGAGCACTTTTCCAGAAGTAAATTTCCCTTTTATACTTGAATATTCTTAATTATTGAAAGCGCCAAATTAAGCCATCGAGAAATCGCTTCCTGACCTGTTCTTGGTACTGTCGCCGATTCCTTTTCATTATTTCTTAATACTAACGTCCGTTTAATATCGGCCATTTTCGCTTCTCTCAAACGAGCGTTCTGAAAAGCTTCGAGGGCATTATTAATTTTAATGATTGCGGCCTTTACAAGATTATTGTCTACCCATTGTTTTTCTAAGGTTGGTTGCAAAGCAGGTTCAATAATAGTAATGGCACTCGCTGGCACCAGATAGGATCTCGCTAAAAAGCCTGTACTACGCCCAACACCCACCACTTGGACTTCGTACATTAATTCTTCGTTTTTCCAATATACCGTTTGAATAAACGCTGTTGCAGGGGTTTCGACAAATCGAGGCAGCCCCCAGCCGTGCTGCTCGATGAGGGGTTTAAAATGAGGGTCAACAAGGGCAGGCATTCCTATGTGTTTTAACAAACTAACATCTATTTTAGAAAGACAAGCGCATTGTGGCCGTTTAAGAATAGCTTTCCTTAACGTTTTGGGAAGAGAAAGTAAGTTAAAATCGTAATTACCCGTAGATAACAGCCTTAGCATGGGATAAGCTCTGGTTATTTTTCCCTTCGTATCAAGTTTTAATAAAAGACGCAAACTCGGCGTATTTATAGCAAGATAGCCGCCCGCCTGTTCAGGTTGATCACGACTATTTTGACTATCCGTGAGAGAAACTAAATCACCTTTTTTTGTGATAACAGTGAAGGGCCCACTAACAATCGGATGATGCCCGCAAATAAGTGGCACACCCAAACCTTCTTGCACTTGGTTATAACGGGTTTGAGTTTGTATGGATGTCATCCCAAGGGCTGCGGGCACAATTAAATACTGCAATCGTTGCATCCCTTCTGTGAAAGCAGTCTCCCCCGTTTTTTTAATTTGATCAAAATAATCAACTATAATCCGGCAAATTTCTTTGTGGATAGCCGCTAGAAAGCGCAAGGCTTGTGGAACCGAATACATTTCGTTGGAATCTAAAGGATGCACACCTAAAAACGCCGCCATTTTCTCAACAACGGATAGCGAAGCAGGGAATCCATGGCAATAGAGAACGCCATTGATATAAGCAAAAAGATTCAATTGAGTGATTAATCTATAAAATTCACCTCCAGGTCGAATAGCTTTCTTATATTCAGCCAACACCTGGTGTTTTTGCTCGCGAGTCAATTGCTCGTAACTTTTATTTTCTTCTATGCCGAGCTTAGCAGCGAACGTTACCACATAACTGTCTTGTCCGCCTCGCCGAGTTCCCATCGTATGGGTTAGCATCCAATAAAGGACATCACATTCAAAGTCCTTTTTTTCATTTCCCTGATTAGGAAAAAACGCGGATAATTCGGCTTCTAAAAGTTTGGCTGGCTTTCCCTGTCGGTCGTTAAGAATTTGGTTCAATCCATCGCATTTTTTCGAAAAAAATTGTAAAAGCGTTTGGGCACTTCCCTCGTCTACCCACGATAAATAATGGGCATAATTTTTCTCACCGTCGGAATCACCAATCGAATAAAAGTTCCCAATCGCTTTAAATCGTTCAATACCGTTCAAATAGCGTAGCCCTTTTTGATCAGTCACCGTCAATCGATCAAAATAATAAATTTCGGCTGCTAGCATTCGCATGATATCGCGTCGGTTTAATTGAGCAAGCCGGATTTTGTTATAATCACGATTACCACCCAAATTAATGACTTTCTCATTATCAAGAAAAAATCGTACTAATTCAGGAAAGCCGGAGGCTTTATCCGCTAAATCTCCTAGCTGAACCAGCAGAAAGGGTTCTTTTTTAAAATAGCAATCAAGAAAGGCCCTAAGCGCATGAAGGGGTTTGAGGTCACCTTCAAGGTCAGTTGTACTGATAGCGACAACGTCGCCGAGGGAAACGAGGTCCGTTAAATTTCTCATCCTTTTGGCTCAATGTCGGGAGAGGCGGCTGCTGCCTTTCTCTCCCGCTGCCCAGTAGCAGAATCTCCAAAACCTGATTTAAAAATCTGGGTCGCTTGCGGCCGAGATTTTTCCCTTTTTGAATTTCGCCTGCGCGGGAAATCCACAACAATGGCGACCGAAGGGAAGCAGTGCATGGCTCCCCTTTGGAAACTTCATCGCTCCTGTCTCTGGCGCAAGCGCCAAAGATTTCTTTTTTTAAAACCACTTTCACTTCAAATCAAGCTTTGGAACGACGGCCCATTTTCTTTTGAGTCACTTTAGCAGGAAGGCCTTTCCTTCTCTTCACTGAAGTCTTCTTCTTCAAAGGCCGACCTGATTTTTTAGTTACTCTTTTTACTTTCTTCGGCTTTTTAGCATTGTTTAATTCTTTTTGGACCTTTGCTTCTGCTTTTTTCAGCCGCGCTTGTAATTTTTTTACCGCTTCTTCAGCTTTTTTAAGAGCGGCTGATCTTCTTGGTTTTCTCACGTAATTTCTCCCTATTCAACCATTTCTTTAAGTCGTTTGAGTGGACGAATTTTAACGACGTTTCTAGCAGGTTTGGCTTTAAACGTCATGGATTCTCCTGTAAAGGGGTTAATTCCCTTACGCGCTTTGGTGGCAGGCTTGCGTTTTACACTGCATTTGCAAAGACCTGGAACAACGAACTCACCCGCTCCTCCTTTTTTGAGATGAGCATGCGTTAAGTCCGACAACGCTTCAAATATCATTGTCACTTGTTTTTTTGTCAGCTCGGTGCTTTCAGCCAAGTGAGCAAGTATTTGCGATTTGGTCATGCGTTCTTTGACCGCAGCCACCCTTGTTTTTGACTTTCCAGTTTTCCTGGATATGGATTTTTTTCGAGAAGAAGTTTTCTTTTTTATTGCCATTGTTTTTCCTTATTTAAAATAGACTCTGTAAATTGTAAGGAAATTTAGAAAAAAAAGAAAGCTATTATTGCTGATGCTCCCTAATTAAGTGAAGAAATAGCTTGCCGTAATTTTCCAATTTCTTTTGCCCCACACCGTTGATGGCTAGAAACTCACTGTCGCTAACAGGTAAACGGCTCGCCATTTCAACCAGCGATGCGTCGCTGAAAATGATGAAAGGAGCAACTCGAGATTCTCGTGCAATCGCTTTACGTAACTCACGAAGCTTCTCAAAGAGTGCGGCATCATAAGGCGATGCCGATGAATTTGCTTTCGCCGCTTTGTATTTTTTCTTTAAAACATTATATTTCTCGCGCGGTTTAGCAAGAATGAGTGTTTCCTTCCCTCGCAAAATCGAATGAGCCAACGGTGTTAATCGTAAAATGGAATAGTTAGCCAAATCCTGTTCCAGATAACCCAGGTGAATTAATTGACGAAAAACGCTATACCATTCGTTCTGGCTTAATTCCTTACCAATGCCATAGGTGGATAAACGATCATGGCCGGCCCGCTTAATTCGTGGATCATCCTTACCACGAAGCACATCGATGACGTAGTTAACGCCATAACGTTCTCGGACACGGTAGACACAGGACAATGCCTTTTGCGCTTCAATGGTGCCATTGTAGGTTTCAGGAGAATTTAAACAAATATCGCAATTACCGCAATCTTCAGTCAACGATTCATTAAAATAGTTTAACAATACACGACGGCGGCAAGTCCGCGCTTCTGCAAAAGCAGACATGCAATTTAATTTATGCAATTCGATCCGTTTGCGGATCTCATTATTTCCATTTTCAATAAAACTTTTGATAACAGCGATATCACGCAAACCGTAAAGCAATAATGCTTCCGAAGGAAGGCCATCTCGCCCAGCTCGGCCAGTTTCCTGATAATAACCCTCAATATGCTTTGGCAAATCATAATGCACCACGAAACGAACATTGGGTTTGTCAATTCCCATTCCAAAAGCAATAGTCGCCACAATGATGTTAACATCATCACGCTGAAAGGCTTCTTGGGTTTTTCCGCGCTGAGCCGCAGGCAACCCAGCGTGATAGGGCAAAGCGGAGTACCCATCCGCTTGCAATTTAGCAGCAACTTCCTCCACTCGGTTGCGACTCAAACAATAAACAATACCAAAATCAGCTTTTCGATCTTTTAAAAAGTTGACTAATTGGTTGTATGATTTTTGTTTTTCTAACAATGTATAACGGATATTTGGACGATTAAAGCTGGCGATGTGGACATTCGCCTTTGTTAATCGCAAACGTTGTAAAATGTCTTGTCGAGTTTGCTTATCCGCCGTGGCGGTGAGTGCGATGAACGGAACTTTTGGAAAATATTCACGTAACTCACCCAACCGTAAATATTCCGGTCGAAAATCATGACCCCACTGCGAAACACAGTGAGCCTCATCGATAGCCACTAAGGCTAATTTCACTTCCCTTAAGCGCGATAGAAATGATTCAGTCATTAACCGCTCAGGAGCGATATAAAGTAAATCCAATTCATTATTATGCAGCCGGGCTAAATTTTTTCGCGCTTCGGCTTCCGTCAACGTAGAATTATAAAGAGCCGCCGCCGCTCCGTTGGCATTTAAAGCTTGAACTTGATCCTGCATTAAGGAAATGAGTGGCGAAACGACAATACCCACCCCTTCTCGCACGAGCGCAGGTATTTGATAACACAACGACTTTCCGCCGCCCGTTGGCATCAGAACAAAATTATCTTCACCGGCTATAACACTGTTAATGATTTTTTCTTGCAGGGGACGGAAATTCTCATATCCAAAAGTTTGTCTTAAAACTTCAAGCGCTTTGATCGACATGAATGATCTCCCTTTACCGTCATGATAACAAAATCAGGGCGTAGTGTTACAGAAAAACACTTTATTTATACCCTAACGCTTGAACGAAACAGAAACTATTTGACTTTCTCCCGCTACCTCATCGACGTATTTATAAAATACTGAATACAACTCGCTATTGCGACTATTTTGTTGAGCCCCTTGCTGCTTTAACAGCGATACAGCCTGCATTATTTGAGCATACAAATCCATTTCAATCGCAGCGGGTTTTTTGCCTTGACTCAAAGCATTTTGTATGTGGGTTTTTAGACAAATACAAAATAACTCCATCCGTTGCTTTGGTTCAATCGGGTATCGATTTAACGGTTCAATACCGCTGTTTTGTTTCGCAGCATCGTCGCACAAGAGTCTCAAAATCATTGCCGATTCGCAGTACGCTATTGGGTCCACATAATTTTCCAATATTTGTCGATATTCTTTTAAGGCCTTTGGCGAAGCTTGCTGTTGAAGCGATTGCGACGACTCTGGGGTTAAGATCGCTCTATAGGATGGAGAAATACCTTGAAGCAACACTTTCGCAAGGGTATGCAATTCAGCGAAAAAGAAAACCTCAGGCCCGAAAATTTGTAATAAGATTCTGCCGGGAGAATGGTGGTCTGCATGGCCTGCATCCCTGCCCTCTTCCTTTCTTGACTGAACTAAACGCCCAATGTCGTGCAGGTAAGCGCCCATTGACCATTGCAATTTTTGCGTTAAGGTGACTTCATCATCCTCAACCTTTCCCTTAAATAAAAGGTATAACGCATTTATGAAGGCTTGTTCGCCGTGTTCTTTTTCAGTGGGTCCATGCTTCACATTGCCGTCATAAGGGCCGTTGGAAATATTATTATGACAAATATCATTGAGCACCCGTAAATACAAAGAAAGGATTTCCTCAAAGACCTTCTCTTCCAAACTCAGTTCATATTCTTTATGCTTTCCAAACAAAAATTTATATAAATCGAGGGGCATGCCACTGGCATAACGTTGATGGGTGGGGAATTTTTCGATTAAACTGCTCATGCCCCCGATCGCATTCCAAACTTCGCGCGATTTAACTTGTAAAGCAAAATCCGACATCCCTTCCAAGCCCATTGACAACTGAAATTTACTTTGGCTTTCCTTGAAAGAGTAATCCAGTAAATTATTTACATTTTTTGCAACCTCTTTCGGTGTAATGCCCTCTAAAATGGGAAGTAACTTAAAATGGCGAACGGATGAACTGCAATCAAATAATCTCATCGATTTTTTCATTTTATGACCTATTTCCTTTTTTATTAGAAGGAGTTTTTTCTTCAAATTCACTCTTTGCCATTTTCATTTTTTTGCGGTGAAAAAATCCAGAACTATTAAAAGAAAATTTCTTTTCTTCAGAGGATTGTTCGTCAGACTCTTTTTCAGCTTTCTGTTCCTCAATCCAATGATATTTTTCTGCGCCTTCTACTAAGTTAAGGCGTAGTTCATTTAAGGCTAAACATTGCCATGGCACTCCCCGCTTTTTCGAATCGACGTTTACGATTTTTGCTGCAATTTTCAAATATCCGTCTAGTTTGTGTCAGTAATCGCTAGCGCCTTCTCGATGTGTTCCTTCTCTATTTTCGACGAAAGTGGGTCTCCATCATAAGGCACGTATTCGAATATAAACGTTGCAATAGATGTATCTGCTGATTCCTCCGACAAGTTTCTATACCATTAAACGATAAATAATAACGACCTTTGAACCTAACAGGACTTCGCATATTCTCACCTTTCAAAAATTAATGGGTTATTCTTAAAATCTAAGAGATATTAGCGCATGAAACTTAACAGAAAATGAACAAATCAGATTTTGCTATAATTAAATGATAGGCTCGTTAAAAAGGACCTCGGTATATGCTCTTTAAAGACCGTAAGGACGCAGGACAACAGCTCGTTAATTTATTGCAACCTTATAATGAAGGGTCAAATACCATCGTGTTAGCTTTGCCCCGGGGCGGCGTGCCCGTTGGGTTCGAAATAGCTCAAGCGCTTCATTTGCCGTTAGATGTCTTTTTAGTCCGAAAATTAGGGGTTCCAGGCCAGGAGGAGTTAGCGATGGGCGCTATCGCGTCCGGTGATGTCGAAGTTTTAAACGAGGATATTATCCGCCATTTAGGGATTTCACGAGCTATGATTGACCGGGTAAAAGCAGAGCAAATGGTTATTTTAAACGAACGTAATCGCCGTTATCGCGGTGATCAACCTCCATCAAAAATAAAAAACCAAACGGTACTTCTCATCGACGATGGCATCGCAACTGGCGCGACGATCCGAGTGGCTATCAAGGCCCTCAAAAAACTGGGTTGCCAACGTTTAGTGGTGGCGGTCCCGGTAGCACCGGAATCGACAATTCAACAATTAAGCGCCGAAGTTGATAAAATTTATTGCTTAAAAACCCCTGAACCCTTTTTTGCTATTGGCAATTGGTACGAAGTTTTTTCGCAAACTACTGATGAAGAAGTGCCATCATTGCTTTCTTCTGCAAAACAAGCGTTGGAGAAAAAAAAGTGAACTGAGTTAGCTTGTCGATATTTACCTTAATAAAGAGGGAGGCCCTATGATTATCATTGAAACCTACACAGACGCCGTTGATGCCTATAACGCAAAGGCCCTGCTCGAAAGCAATGGCATTCATTGTGAGCTCAAAAATCACCTCCTTTCAGGGGAACCGCTGGAGAAAATCGAGTTGTCTGTGGGCGAAAAAGATGTCAAACTAGCCCGTGATGTCCTCGCTAACGCCATGGGCGAAAATAACCACTAATAGACTTTCGTTATGCCTCGTAAAAAAACTGAAAACTTCAACTTTGAAGCCTCGTTGAATGAATTAACGGCATTGGTCGAAAAACTGGAGCAAGGCGACTTAACGCTGGAAGAATCCCTACAAAATTTTGAAAGAGGGGTCGGTCTGGTTCGGTCGTGCCAACAAGCTTTATCGGATGCAGAGCAAAAAGTGAAGGTCTTAATAAACCAAGATGGGGCAGAAACGCTAGTTCCCTTTGAACTAGAAACCAAAACGGATTAATTAATTTCTTCTTATAATCTTATCAATGGGAACCGTCACTTCTTCTCCATTCGCGTTTTTAAATGAATTACTTTCAGTACCAAAAGCATGCCCATAAATAACTTCTACCGTGGCCGGCAATGCACCATTTTCCTCACGGCAATTCTCATAATTCGTTAGCATTTGTCGCCACTGGGTTTTCCCCATCAATCCCTTGAGACGGTCTTGGGAGGCATTCTGGGCACCCAGTTGTTTTAAATCCTTAATTAACTGCGGTACCGAAGAATAATGAACGATAAGTCGTTCCGTATCCATCACGGGGTCGGTAAAACGCAATTGAGTTAGCATATCGCCGATGTCGTGCATATCGTAAAAAGGGTGCACGTGACGGTGGCCATCGGCGAAACTCGAATGCAGCTCTTTCAATGTATCCGGGCCAACTGTACTGAAAAGTAAAAGTCCTCCCGGCTTTAAAACCCGATGGCATTCTTGCAACGTTTGCTGGAGATCACTGGACCATTGAAAAGCGAGATTAGAAAAAATCAAATCGACGGATCGATCAGCGAACGGAAGAGCCGTATATTCTCCCACCATCATTTTTGAAGACGCCGCTTTCAGAATCGCAACAGAGAAATCCAAACCCACGACTATCGCTTCCCGATACCGCTCTTCCAACTGCTGCGTCGCATACCCTGTTCGAGCGCCTACATCTACAACACAAAGAGGATTCAGCCGAATAAAGTCCAATCGCTCCAACAGGCGATCCGCAATGGCTTTCGGCACCATCCCCACATTGTCATAAGTCCGCGCAGCCGCGTGTAAAGCTTTCTTAACGGCGTTTTGGTCAACTTGGAACTGTGTTTTAGGCATCGGTGTAACTTTGCTTTAATTTATTTGTGCTATTATTTATTTCCAAAGCGGTGATTTTTAAACAAACCTTGATATAAGTCTTCCCATTCTGGGTTGTTTTTTTCTTCGTCTTAATTTCTAAAAAACATTATCATCCCCGCATAAACGCCTAGGCGTCAACTTAAGCATAAAGCCCTAATGACTGTAAAGTTGATGTTCTCTTTCGCTTATTCCTTTCAAAGCTCCTTGATATAACGGGCCTCTATCATTACCAGCCGTGGTGAAGCGTGAAAAACTTAAAACCGGTCGTCCTCCCGCGAGGCTGTCTGCTGTAGTATTGAAGCATACAAAACCTTCACGGCCGAGTCGGGGGGACCCAGATTAGGGGCCTAAGAAAAACACCGATGGCGCTTTTCTTAGCCCTTTAGCCGAGATTCCCGTGACTTCGGCCGTGAAAGCCCTCGATTCTTTGTCTATCGGTAGACGGCCTACGCACGGGAACGACGGGCATTTTTTCAACTACTTGGTAGTCCCTCTTTACCTCGCCCTCTTAAGTTGACGTCTATGCGCCTTCGCGAGAATGACGAATTCAAAATTAGAATTGCTGATTAAGCAACGTTAACGCTTCCATTTTACGATATTCGTTCCTTACCTGTTTTTCTACAATGACTCCATGAACCCGTTTATTCACTATTTAATCCCTCCCCGCTGTATTTTTTGTTGCGATTTTCTTAATCAAGCAATGCTATGCGAAGCTTGTCGTGCCGCGCTGCCGTGGAATGAAAATACCTCTGACGAACAACTGATTTTATTTCGCTATAGCAAACCTATTGACCGCCTTATCACGGAGCTGAAATTTCATCAGAAACTCCTCTATGCACGATTTTTTGCGACATGTTTTATCGAAAAAATTAAGAAAAGACGAGATAAGCCTTTGCCTCAAGCCCTAATTCCAATACCACTCCACCGAAAACGCTTACAAAAACGAGGATTCAATCAAGCCTTGGAAATCGCTAAACCCATTGCCAAACAATTCCAGCTCCCTTTATTGTTGAAATAGAACGCATCAAAAACACCCAGCCTCAAACTGAATTACTCGCCAAAAAGCGGCTTAGAAATGTTAAGAACGCTTTTGCATTAACAAAATCAATTTCAGCCAAACACGTCGCCATTCTCGATGATGTCATCACAACAGGCCATACCATTAATGAACTGGCTCGTACTCTATCGGATAACGGCGTTGAGAAAATTGAAATATGGTGCTGTGCTAAAACTTCATCGTAATTTACGAAAGCGCCAAAAATCTATCATCCTTTATTTATCTTTCTTTTTCGGCGGAATTAAGTCCGTAATCGTCCCCTCAAACATCTCGCACGCCATCATAACTGTTTCTGATAATGTCGGGTGGGGATGAATTGTTAGGCCCACGTCTTCGGCATCACAGCCCATTTCTATTGCTAAAGCAACTTCGGAAATTAAATCACCGGCGTTCACGCCGACAATACCGCCGCCGATGACCGTTCCTTTTTCATCAAATAGTAACTTAGTGGAGCCTTCGCTGCGGTTTAATGACAATGCACGCCCGCTAGCTGCCCACGGGAAGACGCCTTTTTCATACTTAATGCCCTTTTCTTTAGCTTGGGTTTCCGTTAAACCAACCCAAGCTACTTCGGGATCGGTATAAGCGACCGCAGGAATGCAGCGCGCGTCATTGTAATGTTTTATGCCTGCAATCACTTCAGCCGCCAATCGGCCTTCGTAAGTGGCTTTATGCGCTAACATCGGCTGGCCAACCACATCACCAATGGCGTAAATGTGGGAGACATTAGTGCGCATTTGTTTATCGACAGCGATGTATCCTTTGTCATCGACTTTTACACCGGCTTTTTCAGCATCAATTAATTTCCCGTTGGGAGAACGGCCAACAGCCACTAAAATACGATCGTATTTTTTAGGTTCTTTAGGCGCATTTTCGCCTTCAAAAGTGACGTACAATCCATCCTTTTTAGGTTCAATTTTCGTCACTTTGGTTTTCAGTAAAATTTCTTCGTAACGCTTTTGAATGCGTTGGTGTAACGGTTTAACGACGTCGGCGTCGGCACCCGGGATCAATTGATCCATCATTTCAACGACGCTGATTTTAGTACCTAACGCATGGTACACCGTTGCCATTTCCAAACCGATAATCCCACCACCCAAAACCAGAAGATGGCCTTTCACATCTTCTAATTCTAAAGCGCCCGTCGAATCCATAATGCGGGGATCGTCGGGAATAAAAGGCAATTTAACTGGCAGGGAACCGACGGCAATAATCGCTTGATCAAATTTAATTTTGGTAACGCTTTTTTCTTTATTCTCGACGGCTAATTCATTAGAGGAGGAAAATTTTCCGTAGCCGGTAATAATTTCCACTTTGCGTTGTTTGGCCATCATTTTTAGACCGCCCGTTAATTTTTTAACGACGTTTTCCTTCCAGCTGCGGATCTTCTCAATTTCTAATGCTGCTTTCCCGAAATCAATACCGAAAGAAGACATGTCTTTCGCATCATCAATCACTTTTGCAACGTGCAATAATGCCTTTGAAGGAATACAGCCGACGTTTAAACAAACGCCACCGATGGTTTCGTACCGTTCGACTAAAACCACTTTTTTCCCTAGATCAGCCGCACGAAATGCAGCCGCGTAGCCACCGGGACCACTGCCTAACACCACCACTTCAGTTTTAATTTCTTTTGTCATTTTTTCCTCGTTTTACAGTAATAAGGTTCTGATATCCGATAACCGTTCGGCTAAATAAACGATAAACCGCGCGCCATCGGCGCCATCGATCACTCGGTGATCGTAGGAAAGACTCAAGGGTAACATCAGTCGCGTTTTACAATCACCGGCTTCATTACAAATCGGCTTCCACTGCATTTTAGAAACACCCAAAATCACCACTTCCGGCGCATTAATGATCGGCGTAAACGCTGTACCTCCAATTCCGCCTAAGCTTGATATGCTAAAACAGCCGCCTTGCATGTCATTCATATTTAACCCTTTTTTTCGCGCTTTTTCACTAACCTCACCCAATTCTTTAGCCAACTCAAATAATCCTTTTTTGTCCGCATCGCGAATAACAGGGACTACCAAACCTTCTGGTGTGTCAACCGCTACGCCGATATGAAAATATTTTTTTAAAATTAAATGCTCGCCCGTGGGGTCCAATGAAGCATTAAAATGGGGAAATTCTTTAAGTGCATTAACGACAGCCTTAATGATAAAAACTAAAGGAGTTAATCGCACGTTTTGTTTGGCAGCGTATTCTTTTTGACTTTGACGGAATGCCTGAAGTTCTGTGATATCGGCTTCGCCAAATTGGGTAACATGCGGGATAGTCATCCAATTACGGCTTAAATTTACGCCAGTTGCTTTTTTAATTTTTGAAAGGGGTTTTTCTTCGATGGCGCCAAATTTTTTAAAATCAATTTTAGGCGCTGGCGGAAAACCGATACCACTTTTTCCTTCAGCTACTTTTAACTGTTCTTTTACAAACTTCTGCACATCTTCTTTTAAAATTCGGTCTTTTTGACCAGTTCCTTTGATTTTTGTTAAATCGATACCGAATTCACGCGCAATACGTCGCACGGCAGGGCCCGCGTGAACGCTTGTTCCAAAACCCTCAACTTCCTCGGCTTCGTATTCTTTTATTTCAGTGGCCTTTTTCTTTTCTTCTTTTGGCTCACTTTTTTCTTCTTTTTCTTTTTTTCCCTCTTCTTCAAGTTTTTCCGATTTTTCAGATTCTTTTTTTTCTTCTTTTGCAGGCTTTTCTTCTTCCGCGCTCATTTCAAGCGTTAAAATTTTATCGCCTTCTTTGACTTTGTCGCCGACTTTTACCTGAAGCTCTTTGATGGTACCCGCCAACGGCGAAGGCACATCCATTGAGGCTTTGTCGCCTTCTAAAGTGATCAGTCCGTCTTCTTTGGCAACGGTGTCACCCGGCTTTACTAAAACTTCGATGACATCCACTTCGGATGCGCCACCAAGATCGGGTACGGTTATTTGTTCAATGCGATTTGCCACAGTGTTTTCTCCTCTACTCCCACTTCGTTATCCCCGTATTTCGCTTCGCTCCATACGGGCTACTCTTATACGGTCCAGGGGTCGGGACGGTTAGGATCGATGCCTAGTTTTTTCATGGCTGATAGGAGTTGATCCTTTTCAAATTCGTTTTGATCCGCTAACGCTTTCAATGCGGTATAGACTACCATTTTAGCGTCGACTTCAAAGAAATCACGCAGAGCGGGTCGCGTGTCACTTCGCCCAAAACCGTCGGTGCCTAATACGTAATACGGTTGTTTAACCGCTTCGCGGATTTGATTAGCCAGCAATTTCATGTAATCCGTCGCGGCGATCACCGGGCCTTTTTGGTTATCCAAACATTTTTGGACATAATTTTGTTTTGGCGCAGTATCGGGATGCAAGCGATTATAACGATCTACTGATTCAATGTCATGGCGTAACAAATTAAAGCTTGGCACGCTCCACACATCCGCGGCGACTTTAAATTGTTCTTCTAAAATTTCGGACGCGGCAATGACTTCACGTAAAATAGCACCTGCACCTAACAGTTGAACGCGTTTAGATAATTTTCCATTACCCTTTTTAAATAAATACATCCCTTTGACTATGCTTTCTTCCACCCCTTTGGGCATGGGGGGATGCTGATAACTTTCATTCATCAGGGTAAGGTAATAAAAAACATTTTCCTTATCTTGGTACATGCGACGTAAACCGTCTTGAATAATTACGGCCAATTCGTACCCAAAAGCAGGGTCATAGGAACGACACGTCGGTACCATGCTAAACATTAATAAGTTATGAGAATCCTGATGCTGTAATCCTTCGCCCGGCAAAGTGGTTCTACCTGCCAATCCACCTAAGATAAAACCGCGAGCGTGCATGTCGGCAGCGGCCCATACCAAATCACCGACGCGTTGATAGCCAAACATGGCATAATAAGTATACACAGGAATTAAAGGATAATTATTATTCGCAAAGGAAGTAGCTGCCGCTATCCAACTGGCCATTGCCCCCGCTTCTGAAATTCCTTGCTGTAAAAGTTGTCCTGTCTTGTCTTCGCGATAAAATATTAATTTACTCTGATCTTCCGGCGTATATTTTTGGCCCTCCACAGCATAAATGCCTGTTTGTCGAAACAAGCCTTCTAAACCCAATGTCCGAGCTTCATCCGCCACAATAGGGACGATACGATCCCGAATATTTTTATCTTTCAGCATCAACCCCATAATTCGCGAAAATGCCGCGCCCGTTGACACAGAGCGCTCCTCGGTGCCTTTCAATACAGGTTCAAATAAACTTAAATCTGGGACTTTTATCGATTCAAATTTTCCGTCTCGTGCGGGCAAAGGTCCGCCTAATTTTTCACGTTGCTTGCGTAAATAATTT
Source organism: Coxiella burnetii (assembly GCF_005280755.1). NCBI lineage: Bacteria > Pseudomonadati > Pseudomonadota > Gammaproteobacteria > Legionellales > Coxiellaceae > Coxiella > Coxiella burnetii. The sequence continues at coordinate 404,820 of NZ_CP040059.1, read as the reverse complement.
AATTCTGGACTATTGTCATCAGGTTTATAAAATTCAAGATCCCTTAATTGTTTATCGGATAAGGGTAAATCAAACCGTTGGCGAAAGATTTTTAATCCCTCCTCGCTAATTTCCTCTAAATTATGAGCGATGTTTTGGGATTCGCCTTCTTTCCCATAACCATAGCCTTTCACCGTTTTAGTAAGGATTACCGTGGGTTTTCCGCAATCTTTCATCGCTTCCGTATAAGCCGCGTAAACTTTTTGTGGATCATGGCCGCCGTCAGTCAATTGTTTTAGTTCATCGTCGCTCATATCAGAAACGAGCTCTAATAATTCGGGGTATTTTCCAAAGAAATGCTCGCGCAAATGAGCGCCGTCTTTGGAAAAACACGCTTGGTATTCACCGTCTACCATTTCCGAAACGCGCTTTAACAACAAGCCGGATTTATCTTTCTTAAACAATCGCTCCCAATCTTGACCCCAAATAACTTTAATCACTCGCCATCCGGCGCCCCGAAAAAGGCCCTCTAATTCTTGGATAATTTTACCGTTACCGGATACCGGACCATCGAGACGCTGTAAATTGCAATTAACGATAAAAATGAGATTATCTAATTTCTCGCGGCTCGCTACTAATAGACCGCCTAACGTCTCGGGTTCTCCCGTCTCACCATCGCCGCAAAAAGCCCATACTTTTCGCCCTGCGGTATCTACCAGCTTTCGATGGTGTAAATATTTCAATAGTTGGGCCTGATAAATCGCCATCAAGGGTCCAAGGCCCATCGAAACCGTCGGGAATTGCCAAAAATCAGGCATTAAAAAGGGGTGAGGATAAGAAGAAATCCCCTTTGTCAACGCTTCTTGACGAAAATGGATTAAATCTCGTTCGCTAAGGCGCCCTTCCAAGAAAGCGCGCGCATAAATACCCTCTGCCGAATGTCCCTGGAAAAAGACTAAATCATCCGCCCGAAAGAAATAATTTAAGCCGACTTCAAATAAAGTCGCCATCGACGCGTAACTGGAAAGATGCCCCCCCAACCCCGCTTTTTTACGCCCCACTCGCATCACCATTGCCAAGGCATTCCAACGCAGGTAATTCGTTAAGCGTTGCATTACTTTAATTTCATCATCCGCTAGTTGAGCTTCTGTCTCGGCAGGAATGGTATTTAAATAAGGAGTGTGAATGCCAGTCGGGACTGAAACACCAACGTTTCGGGCATGTGCTAACAACTTTTCTAAAATGAATTCAGCACGGTCCACGTTTTCGTATTCAACAACGGAATCAAGCGCTTCCTTCCATTCCTGGGTTTCGACAGGGTCAATATCTTGAAGGTTAATGTTTTTCGCAACCATAGCTTAATTACCTATTCTTGAAGCAAGACTTAAGGGGCCTTAATCTAACCAATCCATCGCCCAATTGTAAACAGCGCAATTACAACAAGCCATACCCATAAAGCACGACTAATCAATCCATCGAGACTCTTTAATTCTTCTAAAGATAAAAGTTTCGTTTCTTTGTTCATGTCTAACGCGGTCAAACCACAAGCTGCCGCTAGGTCTGGCGTTTTATCAATTCCAGTTAATACTTTGAGCCGCCATAAGGCGAAGGTTGGAGAAAAATGGCCAACAAGCGCGAAGGTAATACCGATCAACCGTAATGGAAGCCAATCCAACACGCCTTGAACGATAGCGACCGCTGAAAGCAGGCCTGTTCCTTCTTCATTGTTCTGCGCGGGAGATTTTTCTAAAAATTGCCGCAAGGTTATGACTAACGTATAAAGAACGACACCGGTTGAGCCTAAGATCAATAACCAAAAAATCAAAGCAAAAACACGCTCATAAACATGAATCAGCACCTTCTGCGCTACCGCCCCACTTTGGGATTTAGCAAGGGAGCGCACATCCATGCAATACCATAACACAGCAACGGTTAAAAAATAGTACCCTACAATGGTCAGCGTGCGGCAAATGAAAAGAGCAACTAATATATAGATAAACACGACCGGGAGAATAATGATCGCCACCCCGCCAAGCCCGTTCCAATGGGAAGTTTGACCAAAACGTGCCTTCAACCATTGGTAGTAGGGTTCAAACCAATTGTATTGCCTGGTATAGCTATCAAAATGTAACCATCGCTGAATAACCAAGCACAATAAAACAGCGGTCAAAGCCATGACAATTTGTCCTCATCGTAAACACTTAGCGGCGTCCATTTTCGCTTATCTTTTCACCTATAGCAAATGCCGAAATCAGTCTCGTCGCAAGCGATCGGAAATGGCCAGTGGGGTTGGGTATTTCATCACTACCCAATAAGAAGAAACGATAAAGGATAATATCGTTATGGTTTCAATCAGCGAAGCGGCTTTATTAGCGATTAAATGATTACTCAAGGCCATATAAGCAATGATCAGCGAAAACTCACTAATTTGCGCTAATCGTATCCCTACTTCCCACGATACTTGTTTAGACTCACCCACCCATCGTAATAATAATCGGTAAATCACCGGCTTTATAGCCATTAACAACACGAGTAAAATCAGGGCGGGGATAATGACCCCCGGTAAAAACTGAAGATCAAACGTGGCCCCCACCGAAAAGAAAAACAGGACTAAAAAGAAATCCCGCACCGGCTTCAAACTCTCGGATATATAAACTGAAACCGGCCTCGATGCGAGACTGACTCCAGCGATAAAAGCGCCAACCTCTCCAGATAAACCCAATGAAGCAGCCAATTGCGCCATGCTCAAACACCATGCGATAGCTAATAAAAAGAGGTATTCCTTTATACGATTGAATTTAGAAAACAAGGGAAACAAGACAAACCGATCAAACAAATAAGCGAAAATCAAAATAGCGGGAAAACCTAATAAAACGAGCGCGATATCGACTAGAATTTTTCCCTGTCTTCCCGCCCCATGCAGTAAAAATAAAACCGCAATGGCAATCAAATCCTGCAGTAACAACACACTAATCATGACCTCACCCGTATGCTGATGATGCAGGATAGTTGTGGGCAACAACTTGATGCCGATAATCGTGCTGGAAAACATCATGGCGCCGCCGATAACCAGACATTCGACTACCGGATAATTAAAAAAATAGGCGACCCCGTAACCTGTGGCTGCGAAAACAATCGAACTAATCAATGCCACCCATTTAATCTTCGTAAACATAGTTATTAACTTTTGTGGAGGCAGGTTCAGTCCTAAAAGAAATAACAAAAAGACAATGCCAACATCGCTGACGGTACGAAGCATATCGATATTAGCGATGAGCTTTAATCCCCAGGGTCCTAACAAAATGCCCAATAGCATGTAGGCAACCAGCATCGATTGGCGAGTCATCAAAGCAAAAGTCGAAAGGACAGCTGCCCCGGCAAAGATGAGGAAAATAGAAAAAACAATGTCATGTTCAAACATGCAAATCCCGCCATCGATTTGCGCCGTTTCTAAGGATGTAAACGGCGCCAAACATCACTACGCCCTATCAACGGCAAACCAATATAACCCCTAACATTTAATTGGCGTCCACCGTCGATCAGCGTCATACGACAATGATAAATTTCTCCTGAGGTGGGGTCCAAAATCCGTCCGTTGGTATATTCACTCGAGTTCGCCGCAACAAAATCAGCTAATATCGTCATTCCCAGAATGCGTTTACCTCGCAATTTTCCTTTGCAAGACCAGCAGCGGTCTGTAACTTGATGGCCGTTTTCCGTAAAGATTTTGGCGACTTTTCCGTAAAATCTACCCTTCCATTTCCAAATATGAATCACACTGGAGGGCTGATTCGTTTGATGATCGATGGTCTGCCAATCTCCAATGACTGTCAATCCATTTGCGTAAATCATCGAACTCTATATCCAAATCAAAACCATGATCACCGCCATTTCTTCCCCCTTCGTCCTTAAAACACCAAAATTTTATCATTTTCAGCCGAATTTACTATTAAAAATCGCAATTTTCCCACGACTCTATAGATCTCCGGGGGCATGATTGGAATGAAAATGAGGATTAAATTGGAGATTCCTCATTTTAATGAAAGGACCCTAGCAGTTTATTGCACTTAGTGCTTTAAACTTGTTGATTTTTTATGTAAAATATAATTGTCGTTTTTTATTAGCTAATCAGGGAGAAAAAGATGCCAGCAAAAAAACGAAAAACCACTCGTCAACGAAGACGTTCAAAAGCCCGATCTGCTTCGGCAAATACTGCGGCACTTAGAAAAGTTTCGAAAGAGCGAGATCAAGCCCGTAGGAAATTACGTGCCGCTCAAAAGAAGCTAGCTAAAGCGAAGAAAGATGCAAGCCGTAAACTTGCTAAACTTCGAAAAGAGGCCGCTCGAAAAGTAGCTGCTGCCAAAAAAACGAGAGCACCGTCTAAAAAGGGACGCAAAAAGGCTACTCGTAAAAAAGGAGGCGGCCGTTCACGTAAAACAGCACGTAAAGTATCTACGATGAAACGCGGACGCGGTCGTCCACGCAAAAAAGCGTAGTGCTTAGGCCGATTCAAAAAGCCCGTTATTCGCGGGCTTTTTGTTTTTGTGCTTCCCTTAAGATATCTGTATTCAGGTCTTTTGCCTTTTCGATTAACTCCCTTAAACCCTCCCTCGGGAGCGCTCCCGATTCAGCAAAAACGACCACGCGATCACGCAAGATCATGACTGCCGGTATCGATTTCACATTAAATTCTTCCGCAAGTCTTTTTTCCTTTTCAATATTGACACTGCCGAAAACGACTTCAGGATAATCCTTTTCAACCTCTTCAATGATTTTTGTAAAAGTTAAGCAGGGCGCACACCAGTTAGCCCAAAAATCGATGATGATCAAATCGTGCTGTGAAACGACGTTATCGAAATTGGATTGCGTTAATTCCATGATGGCCATAAAAATCCTCCTAATTATTCAATTATACATACGCTAGTGTTCTAGGTTCCCACTATCACGCGGATCGTAAGCTTCAAATACCTGCAAAATCCGCTCACGCACTTCTTCCATGCTTCCCAAACCAGAAATACGAAAATATTTTGGTGCCTGTGGATCACCCGATTTTTCCCATTGTGCATAGTAATCACTCAGCGGGCTTGTCTGCTTTCGATAAACCGCTAAACGATGACGAACAGTTTCTTCACGATCGTCTGCGCGTTGAATCAACGGTTCGCCAGTCACATCATCCTTATCCGCCACTTTTGGGGGATTGTAACGGCGATGGTACGTCCGCCCCGAGGCAGGGTGGATCAACCGTCCCGTCATACGTTCAATAATTTCTTCTTCGGGCACATCAATCTCAATCACCAAGTCGATTTTGATAGCTGCTGCATTCAGCGCATCCGCTTGCGCAAGCGTTCGCGGGAACCCATCCAGTAAATAACCCTTATGACAATCCGGAAGCTTCACTCGTTCTTTTACCAAAGCAATCATAATTTCATCCGAAACAAGACCTCCGCTTTCCATTATTTTTTTGACTTCTAATCCCAAGGGTGTTTTGGCTTTAACGGCGGCTCGCAACATATCACCCGTCGAAATCTTTGGAATATCCAAATGTTTCGCAATAAAATCTGCTTGAGTGCCCTTACCGGCTCCCGGCAAGCCTAATAAAATAATTCGTAACGGCACTGTATTCTCCTCACTATCGGCATCTAATTTGACTCTATAGTTCCGTCATTCCGGCGCAAGCGGGAATGACGGACTCAAAATTTGTTTCACAAAAAGAATATACCTTAGCACGTTCCACCCGCAAACGACCACTGCGAGTGACTACTAAACTCCACGTCATTGGCTTTCTATTGTGCGGCGGACAAAGATAAAATGTTCCCTGTTGGCCTTCGGTAAACCCATCACCGGTGAAATTTAAGTAAGTATTCTTTTTTAAGCTGCTGCGCCAAATAAGATGATCGTCACGAGGGTATTTTCCATAATAACGAAGAGGCGCTTTTGCCCTACTCGCAAGAACTATTTGCCCCTTGCTCCATTGACCATCACAACGTTGGCCATCACTACTTCCGCAGAGCGTCACAACACTATGCCGTTTAATGGCTTCACTGCGAGCAAAATGTATAGCCGCTGCTAAACGATTAATCAACGCTGCCAGTCGCTCTTGGGCCAAAAATGTCTGCCAAGCAGGCACTGCAAGGGAAATAAAAATAAGTAACAGAGATAAAGCAATCAGCAATTCCAGGAATGTCATCCCTCGATCCATCTGAAAAAACACCCTAAAATTTAGACCAAACCTTTACTAAGCGAACCGCATTTCTACTCACTTTCACGATTTCCATAGGATAGCCTGACAAACGAATGCAAATTCCAACGATGGGAATACTTTCTAAATCTTCTATAATCAACCCACTTAAGGTCTTCGGCCCTTTTATGGGTAAATCCCACTGCATAATGCGGTTTAAATCACGAACGCTAATACGCGCGTCTATCAAATAACTCCCCTCTTTTTGAAATTGAACTAAGCTCGTTGCCCCGTCAATTCCCGTCGCGAATTCACCAACGACCTCCTCTAAAATGTCACGCAGCGTCACCAATCCTTCAATATCACCATATTCATCCACCACCAACCCGACCGTTTTATTTCTTTCCCGAAAATTGAGCAATTGTTGATTTAATAAAGTCACTTCCGGAATAAAATAAACTTCCTCTGCGACTTTTACGAGCTTCTCCTTCGTTAACTGTTGTTGGGATAACAATTGCATTACACGACGCAAGTTTAGCAATCCAATGACCCGATCAATATTTTCTCGATAAATTGGCAAATAATCGTGTTCCGAAGTTAATAACACTTCGACGATCTTATGCCAATCATCCCGAATATCAATACCGTGAATTCGGTTGCGCGGCACCATCACATCCTCAACCGTCATCTGCCCTAAATTTAAAACGCGCAACAACATCTGTTGATAACCGGAAAGACCTTTCCCTATCACCTCGCGAACAATACTGCGCAACTCTTCCGCGCTTACGACTTCGGTTCCTTGTACGGAGACCTTTACGCCAAAAATACGTAAAAAAGCATTCGCAATCGTATTAACTAACCACACCAATGGATAAAAAACGCGTAATAGAATTTGCAAAGGCAAGGATGCAGGAAATGCTACTCGTTGCGGATAAAGAGCCGCTAATGTTTTTGGCGTTGTTTCCGCAAATACTAAAATGAGAAAAGTTAAAATGACCGTCGAGATAATAACCCCTAAATCACCCAGATAATGGACAGCGATCACGGTAGCAACCGCAGAAGCCAATATGTTTGCAAACGTATTTCCAATTAAAATGACGCCCAATAAACGATCGGGACGCTTCAAAAGCGTAACCACACGCTGGGCTTTTACATGCCCTTTCCGTGCTAAATGACGTAAGCGATAGCGATTAAGCGCCATCATGCCGGTTTCTGAGCCCGAAAAAAAGGCGGATAAAAAGATTAATAAAACGAGCAAAATACCGAGGTATTCGACATCTACCGTCAATGGAGACCTTCCAATAATAATTTACTGCCGAAATAGACTAAGATTAATAGTAATACGCCGCACAAGGTGCCGTAAATAGCTTTACGCCCCCGCCATCCCCAAAAATGACGGCCCATCAGCAGTAGGGCGAAAATGACCCAGGCAGAAACTACCAAAATAGCTTTCTGCCATAAAAAAGGATTGCCCCATAATTCTTCATGAAAAAAATAAATACTCGACGCCAATAAAAAGCTTAATAATAAAAACCCGACGGCAATGGTTTTAAAAACTATTTTTTCCATGGATACCAGCGGCGGCAATTTCTGAATAAGGACGCCATGAGGACGATGACGCAACAGCCGCTCTTGAATGGCCAGCAAAATAGCTTGCAACCCGGCCACGCCCAAAACGCCCGCGGTTACAATAGACAATAAAACATGAACAAGCGCATACGAACTCGGCTCGGCTTCAAGGACCTGTCGGCCTGGAAACACGAGCGCTAATATAAAGCACAACAGGATAATACTGACTGTCGATAAGGTAATGACATTCATAGAACTAAGCATAACATATTGCTATACTTCCCCCCCTATGCTTAACAACCTAACCAATCGCTTAACAACGAGTATCAATAAACTCCGCGGACTGGGGCGGCTCACTGAAGAGAATATCCAATCCACGCTGCACGATATTCGTTCGGCGCTTATAGAAGCGGACGTTGCTCTTCCTGTCGTTAAGGATTTTATCGAGCATGTCCGAGAAAAGGCTTTGGGACAAGAAGTCATCGGCAACGTGCGCCCCGGCGAGGCCCTTGTAAAAGTCGTTCAAGATGAATTAACGCACTTGCTCGGCGATGAGTTGGTAGAAATTAATCTCAATGCTCAGCCTCCGATCGTTATTGTAATGGCCGGCCTTCAAGGGTCTGGTAAAACCACCACCGTCGCTAAGTTAGCCCGGTGGCTCCTCGAAATTCAGAAAAAATCTGTCATGGTCGCTTCCGCCGACGTTTATCGTCCGGCTGCTATTCAACAATTAGAAACTTTAGCGTCGCAAATCAACGCTATTTTTTTCCCTACACAAGCTGATCAAAAGCCGGTCGAAATTGCTAAAGCCGCTCTAAAGCAAGCTGAAAAGCAATTTATGGATGTTTTAATTTTAGATACGGCGGGCCGCTTACATATCGATAATGTGTTGATGGAAGAAATGAAAGCCATTAGCGATGCCGTCACCCCTACTGAAATACTATTAGTGGTTGACAGCATGATGGGTCAAGACGCCGCTAATGTCGCGAAATCATTCAACGACACACTTCCTCTCACGGGCGTGATTTTAACTAAATTAGACGGTGATACGCGCGGTGGTGCGGCGTTATCCATGCGCATGATCACCCAAAAGCCGATTAAATTTGTCGGCGTTGGTGAGAAAATTGACGCACTTGAACCTTTCCATCCCAATCGAATGGCTTCTCGCATTTTAGGCATGGGCGATATCGTCAGCCTGGTTGAAGAGGCCCAACGCAAAGTCGATCAAAAACAAGCAGCCAAAATCGCTAAGAAATTGCAAAAAGGCAATCGCTTTGATTTTGATGATTTCCTCGCTCAATTACAGCAAATGAAAAAAATGGGCGGCATGCAATCTCTCCTCGGCAAATTACCCGGCATGGGCCAGCTTCCCAAAGGCGCTTCGGCTTTCTTGGATGATAAATTATTAGTGAAGATGCAAGCCATCATTCAATCAATGACGCTTAAGGAACGCCGATTCCCCGCTTTAATCAACGGTTCCCGCAAACGGCGCATTTCCAAAGGCTCAGGCACTGGATTGCAAGACGTCAACAAGCTTCTAAAACAGTTCGTCCAAATGCAAAAAATGATGAAGCGCATGAAAGGCGATAAAATGATGAAAAGATTTAAACAGATGCAAGGAAAAATCCCAGGCGATCTATTAAATCAATTACCTCCGGGATGGCGAGATAAATAATTCTTCCTCACCCGCGCGCAAGACAATGTTAAAACACATATCGCTCCCCTTGCCGAGGCAAAATAAACCGCACGCCAAGGCTATTCCCCTTCTTCAACTCCTGAAAAATAATTTTAGCCACTTGGTTATCCGGCATCGTTAAACTCGGCTTTATATGTGTAACAAAAACGACAAGCCCCTTTAATGCATTTGAAGTATGTGGGCTCACTTGCGCAGCCAGCTTGTGCAATTCCATTAAAAACAATTCCGGTTTCAAATGACCAAATAATTGATTGTTCGGCTGCGCATTCGTATAGGAACATTCTAATAAAATAGCGTGTAATTGATGCCGACGAATAAGCGGCGCAATTTCTCGCCATATTTGCTGAATTTTATTGTCATGTTCAATCGAGTCCGCCCCCGTATCACCAAAATACAGTAAATAATCATTTTTATGCTTCAATAAAAAAGCGGTGGACGGATAGCCTTTTCCGTGGTTTAACGGAAATGCTTTCACTTCAAGTTTGGTTCGAGGAAGGGAAATCCATCGTCGTAAAGGCAGCTCTTCAAAACGCTGAAATCCCAGTCGCGGCTTTTCTCCGATATTTCCCGAATTAATCCACACCTGCCAATTGAACACATTTCTCAACAGCACGCATTGTTTCCGCGCGAGCTAATAAGAGCTGCTTTTCTTTTAAATTCGGTGCTGCAATCACAAACCCCATGATGTGATCGAAATGAGCGTGAGAAATGAGATAAACAGGAATATGGTTTTCAACAATGGCATTTCGCAAATTCCCCTTCGTTTTTACGGCAAGACGAGCAAAGGAGCCCTGCGCAATCGCCTTTTCGACGCCGTTAATTAAGGTCCCCGCATCCAATGACACATATTGATCGCTTCCCAATGGGGCTGCGAAATAAGTTGATAAATTACCATCACTCCACCCGCCATGAACGCCTAACGCAATGAGCTGAAAAGCTGGCGCGGCTAAAGCGACATCAAAAAAAAGATAAAGAAATAAAACGAAGAACAATCGGCGCATTTATTGGGCCTCCTTGCAAATCATTGCGTTAGCATAACCCAGTCGATCGAATAAGCAAAATGAAGCTTTAATCTTGTGGTTTTCGATGGTTTTCAATAGAATCTAGCATAAAGTTTAATTAGGTAGAGAAAGAAATGAGACAGCGTGAAATTAATGATGAAGCTATGCAGCGGCTATTTGAAGCTTGTATCTATAATGCCCCCGGTGAGATGGAAAGGATATTGCAAAGGACGGACATTGATCCCAATCAAAAATATGAAGATAAAACACCACTCGAAATCGCTTCCTTGGAAGGTTATCGAGATATTGTGGAACTTTTAATTGAACACCCTCTCGTAGTCGACTCAAGAGAGGGGTATCAAGCACTCCATTTCGCTTGTGAGCGTGGTCACGTAGAGATAGCAGAACTTTTATTGGGTAAGGTAGTACAGCGGCGTGGGCGAGTTGCTTCAAAGCTATTGGCCAACCTTCTATACACCACCTGCGAATCAGGAAAGCTTGAAATTGTAAAACTATTAATTGAGGGATACGCTAGAGATCCCTTTATTGCTTTAGAGCGGACCGAATACGGCATCCCTCTGGCCATTGCAGCCGCCCGCAACTTTCAACCTATCGTCGATTACTTTTGGGAACAAGGCGTACCTTATCTGGAAGAAGAAAAAAGAAATAATCGCGGCTTCCAGCGGTAGTCCGCTAAGTAGCCCGTATGAGCGAAGCGAAATACGGGGACGATTGACGACATCATTGTTTTCCCGTATTTCGCTTCGCTCATACGGGCTACTTAAATTCCATATTCTTTTCTAATAGTCTTAGCTACAAGCTCATAAGCATTATTCAATAAAGGTTCGCCATGTGCGCTAAGAAGATGGCGAAATTTTAATGTCTTAAGCCGCTCAAAATCTGAAGAACTAACGTTACATGCTTGTTTCCAAACAGTTGATATGCTTGCAGCGCCAAAAAAACCTTGTTCTTGATATAATGTTGCAGTTTCAGTGCTAAAAAACGTGTCTGGGGCCAGCCAGTTTTTTATACTGTCACATGTGATCAAAATTCCATTTTGTTGAGCAATGTGTAATATTCCTTCTGGATATTTTGAGGTTTCAAAAATAAATATCGAGCAATTAGGAACTGGCATTTGTCCATTTGGGATAAGTTTAACATCTGCCACTCGATTATTCTCGTGACTCATTTCTTTTAATGCCCACAATTTTGCATGATAACGATCAAGGTAAAAAGCATCGTCTCTACCATGAAAAGCTCCAATTCTAATCACATTGTTGACTTCTCCTAGGGCATCAAGAAAAGCTAGCTCTTTATCATTCAGCCTCACAGTATTTATAAGTGAAAGTTTGCCATTATCACGAATGATAATCATATTTCTGCTATGCTGAAGTTCTGTATTATCGTGATGTGTTATATTTGTACCTGTAACAAAGAAAATGTTAGGAAATATTTCCTTTACTTCACTATGAGGCCATGCTGGTGAATACATATAATTTTACCCTATTCAATTTAGATAACTTTCTAGTTTTTTTATTCTTGTCATAAAGATTGAGTTAATAAACAACAAAAGATTGTTTGAAACTCCATTTTCGAGAGTTAAATTAGAGTTGTAAAATAACAAAAGCCGTTTATTAACTCCAACCCTTACCTCCTCATTTTGGACTTGAAATACGGGCCAAAAGGACAAAATGAAGTAGTGACGAACTCGTAGGGTTTTTCTTTTTCATCAACCCTCTCGAGGTTGCATGTCCCCACTCGGGCTATCGAGACCTCGTCGTCCAGGTAGATCATAACCCCTACAGTTTGAACGACCTTAACTCAGATGGCCTCTTTTTATTCCATTTTCAGGCTCATTTGCGTTGGACAAGACTAGCCCTTGCATGTCCCCACCAATTTCGCATAAAATACCCCACTTTAACCAATACAGGTACTCACATGGTAGTTATTCGTCTTGCCCGCGGGGGCAGTAAAAAGAATCCGTTCTATCACATCGTAGTGGCTGATAGACGCAAGCCGCGTGATGGTCGATTCATCGAGCGTGTGGGCTATTATAATCCAATGGCGCGGGGCCAGGATATCCGATTGCAACTCGAAAAAGAGCGTATTAGCCATTGGCTCAACCAAGGCGCTCAAACATCCTTGCGCGTAAAGCACCTGATCAAGAAACTCGAAAAATCTCCTGAAGAAGCTCAAAAAGGCGGAATGCGCAAAGGCGAATTCAAACGTCTGCAAGCGGAACAAGCAGCGAAAGCTCAAAAGAAAGCCGTAGCGACTGAAGAGCCCAAAGCGGAAGAAGCTAAAGAAGCACCACCCGCTGAATCTCAAGCTGCCGAAGGGAAAGAAGAATAAAAATGCCTCTCTCATCCCGCCGCGGACAAGCGGCAGGATGACAAAGATAAGGCAATCCATTGCAACTCAGGTATTTACTTGAAACCCAACGACAAAGTCATCATCGGCCGCTTAGCCCGTCCCTACGGACTGCGCGGTTGGATAAAAGTCGTTTCTTTTACCCACCCAATTGACAACTTACTGAACCATCCAACTTGGCAAATCCAGCACAATAATGAGTGGCAACCTCTAAAACTCCAAGCCGGTAAATTACACGAACCTTTCCTAGTGGTAAAATTAGAAAACATTGATGACCCCGAAACCGCCAAACACTATACTAACGATCTAATTGCCATCGAGCGTGGGGCTCTCGGAGCGCTAAAAGAAGGAGATTATTACTGGACGGACTTAATTGGATTAGCGGTCGTGAATACCCATGGAATCGAGCTCGGGACGGTGGATTCGCTGATTGAAACAGGTTCCAACGACGTTCTTGTCGTAAGAAGCAAAGAACGAGAACGCCTAATTCCTTATACTTCATACACCATTCAATCAATCGACTTAGAGAAAAAAATCATTGTCGTTGAATGGGACGCGGACTTCTAATATGAAACTCATTATTGGTGTCATTACCCTTTTTCCTCAAATGTTTGATGCCCTTAAATCGGGGGTGATTGGGCGCGCGCTTAAACAAGATCGGCTAACCCTTTCCTGTTGGAACCCCCGCGACTACGCCACCGATCCACACCGCACCGTGGATGATCGCCCTTACGGCGGTGGGCCAGGCATGGTCATGAAATTTGAACCGCTGGCTCTCGCTTTAAAAGCGGCAAAAGCGCAATTGGGTGAAAATACCAAGGTAATTCACCTCACGCCTCAAGGGAAACTTTTAACACAAGCAATCGTAAGGGAAAAAATTCACGCGAGCCCATTAATCCTACTCGCCGGTCGTTACGAAGGGATCGACGAGCGTTTGATTGAAGCTGAAGTCGATGAAGAATGGTCTATTGGCGATTATATCCTCAGTGGAGGAGAATTACCGGCCATGGTTTTGATCGATGCCATGACTCGCCTTCTTCCCGGGGTCCTGGGTCATAAAGATTCTGCCTCCCAAGACTCATTTACTGCCGGACTTTTAGACTATCCTCATTACACTCGCCCTGAAAAAATCGCTGACCGTCCGGTCCCTTCTGTTTTGCTCAGCGGCGATCACGAAGCGATTTCGCGCTGGCGCCTCAAACAATCGCTTGGTAGGACTTGGCAAAGGCGCCAAGATCTGATAAAAAGACGTTCCCTATCTGAAAATGAGCAGCGGTTACTTGACGAATTTTTTGAGGAGTCATCATGAATAACATCATCCAGCTACTTGAAACAGAACAAACTCAGGGTAAAGAAATCCCTGACTTTCGCGCAGGCGATACGGTAACCGTGCAAGTGAAAGTAAAAGAAGGCAACCGTGAACGGCTGCAAGCCTTTGAAGGCGTTGTGATTGCTCGCCGCCATCGTGGTTTAAACTCATCCTTTACCGTTCGCAAAGTCTCCCATGGCGAAGGCGTAGAGCGTGTTTTCCAACTTTACAGCCCCCTTATCGCCTCGATCAAAGTCAATCGCCGGGGGGATGTTCGCCGGGCCAAGCTTTATTATTTGCGTAATCTGCGCGGCCGCAAGGCAAAAATTAAAGAAAAAATTTAATTAGTATGTCGGACGCTGTTTGTTATCAAGCCACCGTCTCAACGCCGGTGGGCAAAATCGGCGTTCGCACGTCGGACGATCATTTGCTCGGTATTGATTATCTTTATGATGACAGCATCCTCGTAAAACCCAAAACCATCCTTGCCAAAGAAACAGTCGAACAATTGCTGTGTTATTTCGCTGACCCTGAATTTCCCTTCGAAATTCCCATCGCGCTTGGCCTCACCCCTTTCCAAGAAACGGTATTAAACGCCTTACGAACTATCCCAGTGGGCACAACGCGGACTTACGCTCAATTAGCTGAACAACTAGACACACGAGCCCGCCCCATCGGCAACGCTTGCCGTAAAAATCCTATCCCCATCATCATTCCCTGCCATCGTGTGGTCGCAGCAACGCATTTAGGCGGTTATAGCAGCGCTACGAAGGGAAAGCTTTTAGCAGTTAAACAATGGTTATTGCAGCATGAGAGCGCGTCTTTTGAATCTAACCTCGGCGAAAAACTAAAAAAAACTAAGTAGCCCGTATGAGCGAAGCGAAATACGGGGACGATTGACGACATCGTTGTTTTCCCGTATTTCGCTTCGCTCATACGGGCTACTTGTTGAAAACCTACACTTTTAATCACATCCCTTTTCATTAAGCAATTTTTTATCATACTTAATTTCGCTCGCAAGAATCTCCACCACTTTGCCATCTTGCCACACATAAATGCTGCGACCTTCTTTTTTATGTTTGGCCAGTGCCTGTGCAACACCACGGCGAACACCTAAATCAATTTTCGCGGAGAGGTCATCATTTTTGTGCGTATCTTTCATGTAATTTATCCCACGTTGTTTGATTTACAATATCCCATGACGATTTTAATTTTTTCTCTGCAATCGCATCTGCGTTTACGTATTCATGACAATTTAATAATTCGGGTAACAAAGTTATGCTAACGGTCCTAAGCTTTCTCCCAACGAGCTCAAAAGTTGATGATCTAACGTTTTGTCGTTTTCATAGGTTTTTTTAAACGTTTTATTAATCCGACAACCGATTTTTATTAAGCAGTTCCCCAAGCTACCCCCCAGGGTATGTGCGTCCTCCAATCGCTTGAAGACTATCTCTAAACTCTGATAACGCTTTTTTATACAGCTCTTTAAAGGAATATTTGCCTCCGTTCTTCTTTGCATTCAAAAACTCTAAAACAGTTCTCACCTTCTCACAGGTTAACCCTTCTGTTCTAAGAAATTGCCAGCGCGTGCGAACCTCCTCTAAATATTGGATAAGCTCCCTATAATTTTTTAGTTTTTTTTCTTTTACTCGAAAATATTGGCCATTAATTTCAACACTACCTTCCGTAGGCTCCTCCACCTTTATTACTGACATATCTATTTCTAATTTCTCTACCCCCTCTTTCGTTTTAGGTGAGAAATTAAATAATCCCCCAATGGAAGGTCTGTTTTCCCAACAATAACCTATTTGGGTAACTTCTCCACTATTTTGCATTTCAAACCAACGCTCCAATTTAAAAGGCATTCTCTCCTCCTTAAGAGAGTCAAAAATTGACTCAACTAACTACTATGCACGCATTCATGCCTTTTAAGCTTGCAATATTTTTTTAAGTATCTCAAGAGATCAGGAAAATTAATATTTAATTAAGTTTATTTGTTTAGACTGTCGCTTTTTGCTCAGACTCGGAGTTTTTACTCACCCCACCTCAAAAAGATTTTTTTCATTTAATAAAGACTTAAGATCATTCTGTTAGTGTATTGCCAGATAAACCAAAGGTAACAAAAATGAGAACCAAACCGATCATAGCTTCTAATAACAGCGAACAAACCGAACTAGGCCAATTAATCAGTCGACTGGACTCTAAGGTACAGAGTCTAAATGGATTGGTGACAATCTTACAGCAGACAATTTTTTCAAAAAATCAGGTACACAATACCCTTAACCTTACTAACGAAGCCCGAGAAAAATTAGAAAAAGATATAAATGAAATAATAAAGTGGTATTGGAATTTGAAAACACTCTCCACTGCCCTCAACGAATTGACCTTTCATATGCAATCTTCTAAATTTCTGGGCTTTCAAAAAAACAACTTAAGTCAAACAGATATCGGCATTTTATATCAGCATGAAATTGCTATTGATTGGACGCTAAGATCAATTGAGCAATGGTGCCCTGAATTAGCAGAGAGTATAAAGCCTTATGAGGAAAAAGAAGCAAAGAAGTATCAAGAACAAATTGAACAAAATCAATTAGAAATAAAGCCCTATAGGCCATCACTAGCGGAGCGTTTTGGCCAAACAGAATTTCTCAATTACAAAGTTTCTGGAGCTAGCTTATGGCTGAGACGGCTCAAATTGATTTTTCTTATAGTGGGAAGCATTGTTTTAAATGTTATCCTTATAACCCTTGCAGTTGTTTTTCTAATGAAGCCAGCAAATATAACTACGATGTTTACCGGAGCGGGTTTGGGCATTCTTTCTACACTGCTCACGATGCTTTCTTTCACTTACATCGCCCAGTCATGGAAACGGTGACTTTTCAAACACCGTTTGGTCCAGACAACATACAAACCCCAATTTCGATAGCGCCTATTCAAGCACTTCAGCCTATTTCCACACCCATTCTGCTGAGAAATAAGCTAGCGGCGAAATCGGTAAGCCCTAGGCGAGAAATGGCGGCAAAGGAAACAGAAACAGCAACAATGAAACAATTAATAACCGAACTTGACCAACGCATATCATCATTATCAGGATCGGGTAAGTTAAATGATCACGTCAAAAATGTCATTAACCCAATCGTTGAAAGAGCGGAAAATATGTACCGAAAAGCTGTTAAAAGCCTGTCAGGAGATAAGCGTCGTTAGTTTAAAGCCCGACTATTGTTAAAAGAAACAGCGCGCCTTTTAGAGAATGAAAGCCTTTTGCCCAAAACTTCTAATGACGTTTTAAATCATCGGTGTGAAAATGGTTATCTCTTTAAAGAGGTTATCAGCGCCCAACGTAATTGGTATGCCTTTTGGACTCCAAAAACCGCATCAGCAGTTAACAAAAATTGTAATGAAGATTTTTCTGTTGAAAAAACATTGACGGTGTCTACGCTTATGGCCGCAGGATGAGAAATTATTAGCTTATAAGGAGGAGACTACCATTACCCACAAGTGGTAAAGACTAAAAATTTAAAGCCTGTCATCCCAGTGCAGGCGCCTAGGCGTCAACTTAAGCATAAGACCCTAATGACTGTAAAGTTGATGCTCTCTTTCGCTTTTTTCCTTTCAAAGCTTCTTGATACAACGGGCCCCTCTCATTACCCATCCGCGGTGAAGCCTGAAAAACTTAAACCCGTCGTCCTCCCGCGAGGCCGTCTGCGGTATTATTGAAGAATACAAAACCTTCACGGCCGAGTCGGGAGGATCCAGATTAGGGGGCTAAGAAAAACACCGATGGCGCTTTTCTTAGCCTTTTAGTCTGGATTCCCGTGACTTCGGCCGTGAAAGCCCTCGATTCTTTGTCTATCGGTAGACGGCCTGCGCACGGGAACGACGGACATTTTTTCAACTACTTGATATTCCCTCTTTACCTCGCTCCCTTAAGTTGACGCCTAGGCGCGCAAGCGGGAATGGCGAAGGTATCTTAATCTCCGCACCTTTTGCGGAGATTATAGCCTTAATCGCCGCAAGCAGCTTTCGGTAACCCTTTAATCCTCTTTCGTTACGATATTCGTCAGCACCGTTGAGTTGGGGATCATGATGCGCTTGTTTTCTTCCTGTAAAACCGTATAACGAAGGTTGATATCGATCACTTTCCCAACGGTGTTGCTAATCTTAATTCGATCGTTTATTTGAAACGGCTCATAAAACAAAATCAAAAAACCAGAAAACACGCTCGAAAGAACATCTTTTAAAGCAAACCCTACCGCAAAACCCGTTAATCCAAGACCCGCTACCAAAGCGGCGACATTGATACCCATCGTACCAAGCGCCGTGATGGCACCAAAAATGAGCACGGTGACATACCCCACTTGACCTAATAATCTCAGCAAATGGCGTTGCTTTAAACGGATGCGCGAGAAAACATAGCGGATAAAAGAGCGGGTAATCAGAGCGATAATCCAGGAGGCTAAGAAAACGATGATCCCAACCGCTATTTTGGGAAGAGCGGTAGCGATTTTGGAGCATATAACCCAAAGAAAAGTGTTGAAAGATGTCAATCTGTCCATAGGGTCTCCTTCTGGTTAAATATTACTGTATCATAAGAAATCAATAAACTCGGAAAATGGCAAAGACTATGTAAGCTTCCGATTTGGCATCCACATCGCTAAAATGCCGGCGGCCAAAATCAAAAGGGGTAAAACGATTAAGGCCATTTGATAATCGTGAATAGTATAATATTCAGTATCCGTCGAATGCCGAGCGGTTAAATGTAGGATCAAGCCCACAAGCGGCTGCAACAAGGGAGCTGTCCCTACTGAAAGAGCGTTCGTAAAACCTAAGCTGGTGCCCCGCATATGCGGCGGAACAATTTCATTAGCTATACCAAACGTCAAAACGTAACCGCTCGCGAAAACGCCCAACAACATCATTAAGCCCATTACCACCATCAAAGGCAACTGAGGTGCGTAAATCACGATCGTCATCAACGCCGCGGAAACAAATGAACACGTTATCAGCAACGGGCGGCGGCGCGGAATTCGGCGATCCAACCGGCCAATAACAGGCCCCGCGATCCCAATCCCAATAAAAACAAGATTACAGACCATACTTGCCGTTAATAAGCTAAGGTGATGAGTTAATTCCATATAGGGGATGGCCCATAGCGCCACAAACACCGTGACAATGGAAAACATCAGCCCCGAATAGATGCCATTAATCCAAGCCTTAGCATTTTTGATCAAAAGATAAAAATCACGCCACAACATTTTTGCAGATTGAACGGGTACAGGTATTGCTCCAGATGGCCCATCCCGGACGATCAACCAAATCAAACCACTAATAACAGCCGCAATGCCTGCAGCCGCGATCATGGAATGATGCCATCCCATCCGTTGCACCCAATCGGCCAGAAAAAAACCGCCAATAATCGTCCCGCTCATACCTACGGTTTCAGCGATCGCCGCCATGAAAGCAAATTGATCCGCCCTAAACCATTTTCCAATTACATCTAGCGAACCAACAAAAGCAAATGCAGCACCCGTCCCCATTAATAGGCGACCGACTATCACCACCGATAAAAAATGAGAAGAACCAAATAGAAAACAGCCCAATGCACAGATCAAGGCCCCCATCGTCAATAACCGCCGAGGGCCGAAACGATCGATCATCACCCCCGCTGGGACTTGCAAAGCTACGTAAACGTAATAATAAGTGCTCGCCAAAACCCCACCGCCAAAAGCGCTTAGGGAAAAGCTTTTCATCAAACCGTCGACGATCTCACCCGAGGACAGCTGCAAAAAGAATTGAAACAGCACAAATAATGCCGTTGCTCCCCACATCAACCACGCCAAGACCGCCCGAGGCGCTCGGTGAAGAGGCGAACCCAAAGTTGTTGAATTGGCTGTGCTGGCGGCTTTCATGGTGGTTAATCTTTAATCATTAAATCGTGGAGCTGGCATGATAATGCTTTTCGGTTAAAAAGCAATAGGATTATAATGAGCACAACCATCTCACAAGCAGAAGCTTATGCAACCCATTACGATTGCAATCGATCCCTTCGGTTTTATCCTTGTTAAAGGAGAAAATGCAGCTACCTTTCTCCAAGGCCAGCTGACTTGTGATGTGCGCGAGATTAATGAAATACGGGGGGCCTTGGGCGCTTGTTGTGACCCTAAAGGGCGGATGGTAGCGAATTTTTTTGTTTTTCAAAAAAACAAAGATTATTATTTTTTACTTCCAAAATCCATGATCTCCATCACCATTGCCCATTTGAAAAAATACGCCGTTTTTTCAAAGGTCGAATTGCTGGCTGTCAATGAAGCAGAGACTTACTCTCTTCCAGAAATAACACTTAAAGAATTGGACGAAAATGACTGGCGTTCTTTGAATGTTAGGGCCGGCCTTGTATGGGTGTATCCCCAGACGAGTGGAAAATTAATCCCGCAGATGATTAATTTACAAAAATGGGGCGGGATTAGTTTTACTAAAGGGTGTTATATCGGACAGGAAATTATTGCTCGCACGGAGCATCTGGGTAAATTAAAGCGCCACCTTTATCGAGCCTTTGTGGATAGTGAGACCCCACCGACTCCCGGCGATGAATTAAAAAATCAAAATGATCAAACGATGGGGATAGTTGTTGAGGCCGCTCGTAAGAACACGGAATATGAGCTATTAGTCGTGATTCAGGACGTTGCACTTGAAAATGGAGATATCGCGTTTAATCAGTTCCCCTTGAAAAATGTACAGCCCGTCGCGGGGAACAGCAGTTTCATTTCGAGCGCAATAAGGGGAACAAAATGACATCGCGGATGGAGGCGTTATCGGTAAAAAGCATCACTAAACGATCGATGCCAATGCCTTCTCCTGCTGTCGGGGGAAGTCCATATTCTAGTGCGGTGATATAATCTTCATCGAAACTCATTGCTTCTAAATCCCCAGCATTTCGTGCTTTTAATTGCTCGCGAAAGCGAGCGGCTTGATCTTCGGGATCATTTAATTCCGAAAAGCCGTTAGCGATTTCGCGGCCGCCCACATAAAACTCAAAACGATCAGTGATAAAGTCATTTTCTTCATTCGCTCGGGATAAGGGCGACACTTCTTTTGGAAAATGAGTTATAAAAATTGGTTGTTGCAACTTTTCTTCTACGAGTTTTTCAAACAATTCCGTTTGGATTTTCCCTAATCCGTAATGAGCGGGGGTAGCAATTTCATATTTATGCGCTAATTCGCGCGCCGTTTCAAGGTGATCAATTTGATCGGGCGTTATTCCAGGATTAAATTGTAAAATCGCATCGCGCAGAGATAAACGCGGAAAAGGTTTATTTAAATCAATCCTCACCCCCTGGTATTTTATTTCCATAACGCCAAAAATTTTTTCAGCGAGGTGGCGAATCATCGATTCGGTAAGCATCATCATATCTTCATAAGTCGCGTACGCTTGATAAAACTCGAGCATCGTGAATTCGGGATTATGCCGTGTTGAAATACCTTCATTGCGAAAATTACGGTTAATTTCGTACACCTTTTCAAAGCCACCGACGACTAATCTTTTTAAATAAAGTTCAGGCGCAATTCGCAAAAATAAATCCATATTCATCGCGTTGTGGTGCGTTTCAAAGGGGCGCGCAGCAGCGCCTCCCGGTAATGGATGCATCATCGGCGTTTCAACTTCAATGTAGCCGCGATCATCAAGAAAGCGGCGGATTTGCGCGATAACTTGCGAGCGAGTTTGAAATAAATGACGGGATGATTCGTTGACAATTAAATCAAGGTAGCGCTGACGAAACCGCTGTTCTTGATCATGAAGTCCGTGAAACTTATCAGGCATTGGTCGCAGCGCTTTTGTCAATAAACGAATCTGATCGACTTTAACCGACAACTCCTCTGTTTTTGTTTTAAAAAGCTCTCCTTCAATACCAACGATGTCTCCCAAATCCCAGGATTTAAAGTCTGAGTAGACGCCTTGGGGCAGACTATCGCGCGTAACATAAATTTGCATACGGCCTTTCATGTCTTGGATATGGGCGAAACTGGCTTTTCCCATAATCCGCCGGGTCATCATCCGGCCCGCCATTTTAACGCGGATAGCCTTTGCGGTTAATGCACCACTGTCGAATTGATCGTAAACAGCATGTAAATCAGCCGCTAAACTATCGCGCTTAAAATCATTAGGGTAAGCTTGACCCTCTTCACGCCGCTTCTTTAATTTTAATTTACGCTGCGCGATTTGTTCATTTTCTTCTTTGATTTGGTCTTTTAATTCCATATCACTGCCTATTAAAGGCCCTTATCATAACTGAGCATGGGGTTGTTGTCATGCGGCTTTAAGAACACGGGTGCAATTAAAAATGGAGGTTTCCAACAGGTAGCCCGTATGAGCGAAGCGAAATACGAGCACTAGAGATCAACACCGCGACGTCGGCGTTTAGTCTCAGCACGCTTGTGTTTGTTAGTTAGCCGTTTTTCACGGGCGGCACGGGTGGGCTTGGTTTTTTTCCGTTTCTTCGGCTTCTGAGCCGCAAGTTTGACAAAATGAATAAGGCGTTCTAAGGCATCTTGGCGATTTTGCTTTTGTGTGCGGTAACGTCGGCCGGTGATAACTAACTCGCCTTCAGTGTTAATTCGATTTCCCGCTATGGCAACGAGCCTTTCTTTTATTTCCTCGGGTAAAGAAGATTTTGGCACGTTAAAGCGAAGTTGGGCCGCGGTCGCTATTTTATTGACTTTCTGCCCGCCGGGGCCACTGGCGCGAATAAAACGCCACTCCACTTCATTTTCATCGAGCAGCGTCATTAAAATCTCCTTGTTTTAGACAGGCCTCGATGAATAAATCGATATCGCCATCCAACACAGCCTGGGTATTACTGGTTTCAACGCCGGTTCGCAAATCTTTCACACGGGAAGCGTCTAAAACGTACGAGCGAATTTGATTGCCCCAACTGATTTCGGATTTAGAGGCTTCTAGCAAAGCTTGTTTTTCCTGTTGTTTCATCATTTCCATCTCATAAAGCTTTGCCCGAAGCTGTTTCATGGCTTGCGCTTTATTTTTATGCTGTGATCGGTCATTTTGACACTGGACCACAATCCCAGAGGGCAAATGCGTGATGCGGACGGCCGAATCCGTCCGGTTTACGTGCTGCCCTCCCGCACCGCTAGCGCGATAAGTGTCAATACGTAATTCCGCCGGGTTGATTTCAATTTCAATATCATCATCGATTTCGGGTGACACAAAGACCGAAGCAAACGAAGTATGACGACGATTGCCCGAATCAAAAGGAGATTTACGGACCAGCCGATGTACGCCCGTCTCGCTACGCAGCCAACCATACGCATAACTGCCTGTAAATTCGATAGTCGCGCTTTTTATTCCAGCTACTTCGCCAGGAGAAGCCTCCATTAGCGTGGTCGTGAAGCCGTGTTTATCGCCCCAGCGCAAATACATTCGTAACAGCATTTCCGCCCAATCCTGCGCTTCTGTCCCGCCTGAGCCGGCCTGAATGTCAAGATAAGCATTATTCGAGTCCATTTCACCGGAAAACATACGCTGAAATTCCATTTCTGCGATTGTTTTTTCAAGCTGTTTGAAGTCTTTATTTAAATCGGTAATTAAATCCGTCTCTTTTTCTTGCTTGCTCAGTTGCGCCATTTCGATGGCGTCGCTAATACGCTGATCGATGATATCGGATTGCTGAATGAGCGTTTCTAATTCGGATCGTTCGCGGTTTAACGATTGTGCTTTTTCAGGGTCTTGCCAAACAGCCGGATTTTCAAGCTCGCGTTGAATTTCTAAAAGGCGGGTTTCTTTCGTACCGAGGTCAAAGATACCCCCGCAAGGCGTCGGAGCGCGCCTTCAGTTCATTAAGCTTTTCAATTAATAGATTGATTTCTAACATTTTTTACCCTCTATTGATTTCATCATACCTGATTATTTTTTTTCTGCCAAGCGGCGGTTAATGGCTATTTTTTCTTCGTCGGATAACGTATTCCAGCGGCATACTTCATCAAATGTACGCCCACAGCCGATGCACACAGCATCGCCTAAAGCCGTGGCGCTGCAAATGCCGATGCAAGGTGAATCCGTAAGATTGCGTTTACCGGCGATGTTCATGGGTGAAATTTTAATGTACCGAGAGGATTTCCACCAGACAAAAACCAATGTAGCCCACATGAAGCGAAGCGGAATACGGGATTTTTTTACCTCCCACTTCGCTTCGTGCGGGTCACATGATAAAGTAATATCATTTTTTCAAGTCGATAAAGAAGTTATTAAACTTTCCTTAGTCCATTGGAAAGCCGATATGAAACTAAAACGGATTTTTAGTCCCTTAATTATCCTACTTATCTCAATTAACGGCATGATCGGTTCGGCGTGGTTGTTTGGCCCTTACTTTGCAGCAAAAACAGCCGGACCCGCGGCGTTGGTTTCGTGGTTAGTCGGTGGCGGGTTGGTATTAATAGTGGCGTTTACGTTTGCTGAGTTATCCACGATGTTCCCTGTCGCCGGCGGCATTGCACGAATCCCTCAATACAGCCACGGGATGGCCACGGGTTTTATGATGAGTTGGATTGCCTGGCTTTCTTGTGTTGCTATGCCGCCAATTGAGGTTCTGGCGACCTTACAATACACCAGTTTCTTTTTTCCTCGTCTCACTTGTCTTCACGGCAATCAACACGTGTTGACGCATGAAGGATTAGTGGGAGCCGCGTTGCTCATGTTCTTTTTGTCTTGGCTGAATATCGCGAGTGTCAAGCATTTGGTTCGATCGAATGTTTTAATGACGGTTTTTAAAATCGGTATTATTCTGGTAATCGCTATCACGCTTATAGCCGTGGGTTTCCATGGAAAAAATTTCTTTGCTTATGGTGGTTTTGCTCCCTCTGGTTGGCATGGTATTGTCAGCGCGGTTTCGATGGGCGGCATTGCGTTTGCTTTTACCGGCTTTCGTCATGGCGTTGAGCTCGCCGCTGAAACTAAAAATCCTAAGCAAGCAATTCCACTCGCCATTATCGGTTCGATCGTGTTTTGTTTATTATTGTATTGGTTATTACAACTTGCCTTTATTGGCGCCCTTCATAGCCCTTCTTTAAGCAAAGGATGGGCACAGTTAGCCTACCAAGGCGATGTCGGGCCTTTTTCCGGGATTGCGGCTTTGTTGGGGTTGGGTTGGCTTAGCTGGATGATTTATGCAAATGCTGTCATTTCGCCTCTAGGCGGGGCGCTGGTTTATGTCACATCGACTTCCCGCATTGTCTATGGAATGAGTAAAAATGCGTATTTTCCAGCTTTTTTTATGCGGCTTAATAAAAAAGCGATCCCCGTCTGGTGTATTGCATTAAATGGCTTAACAGGTTTCGTTTTATTTTTTGTTCTCTCCGGTTGGCAAAGCATGATTAATTTTTTAGTTTCGGCCGTGGTTATTTCTTATGGGACGGGACCGATTTCGTTGATTACGCTGCGTTATCAAATGCCAAACGCAAATCGCCCCTTTAAGCTGCCACAAGGGATTTTATTATCTACTTTAGCATTTTATGTTTGTAATTTAATGGTATTCTGGTGCGGCTGGGAAAGCATTAAAAAATTATTTGCCGCTATTTTAATTGGCATTCTCTTTTTTATTGTTTTTCAAAAAACGAAACAACAAAGGCTTCGAGAAATTCACCTCAAATACAGCTTATGGCTGATCATTTATCTCGGAGGACTCACGTTGATTTCTTATCTCGGTTCAATGGGTGGCGGC
This sequence comes from Coxiella burnetii, assembly GCF_005280755.1. Lineage (NCBI taxonomy): Bacteria > Pseudomonadati > Pseudomonadota > Gammaproteobacteria > Legionellales > Coxiellaceae > Coxiella > Coxiella burnetii. The sequence continues at coordinate 378,989 of NZ_CP040059.1, read as the reverse complement.
ATGGGGATTATTCCGTTTGGGTGGGATTTCATCGTCATCGCGCTTTTTAGTTTGGTCAGCTTGTATCTCGCCGTTAAATCCCGCCTGCCGCAAATTTCGGCACAGACCCATCAAGCCAATACACTAGACTCTGTCGATTCAGAAGCGAGCGCATAAATGGCAGCCCATACGCGAGCGAAATACGACAAACCAGTCCTTCAAACCGAACCTGGATCTGTGTAAAATATAGACATTGTTAATGGTTAGCGCTAAGCAAAAAGTGAGTGATAGCTGAGGAATACGATTATAAATCAACAACAACGAATACAGTGATTTAACGCCTTATGTAATTGTCGTTCAATATTTTCTCCGCACTACAAGGGAGCACCACCCGACAGCACCCCTCTTGGCAATAAATCAATAATGGAAGGCGTAATCTATTCACCCACTGTCGTTGATTCTAAACCTCATGAGCTAACTCTCTTATTCCCAAATTGCAATAAAGTCACTCTGATCGGCGATCAAAGCTTATCTAGCCAGATTGAAAACTTACACAAGATTTTAGGAGAGCCAAAAGCAGAATCAGAGGCAATAAAGACTGCATTTGAAAATCATGGTGAAACTGGCCAATATCCACTGATAAGCCTCCTGAGGACATTACGCTACCATCTGAACGCAACGGATTTTGAGTATTCCGAGACTCAACCCATTGAAACATTGACTTTCAAGCGCACCTCATTTTATGAAGGTTTAAGACGCCGACCAGGCCTTGCCTGGGAATCCTGTACCATTCATTTCATCCCGCATTCAGCCCTTACAGAATTGCTTGTACAGGATAATTCTCAACTTTTTAGAACAATTGACGCCATCCTGGTGAAAACCTCTGAAACGGATACGGTGCCAAATGAACTCCAACAGGTATTACAAAGTTTAAAGAGCGATTCTCTAATTTTATCAACGCCTTCCACCATTCAATCTTGGTTCAAAAACCCTCCTCAGAAAACGGATCTAAAGACAGTGTATGATACAACTATCACTCTTGATCTGAGTCAAGCAAAAAATCTCATCATCGCTCCCCCTCAACCCGAAGAAAAACAAATAGAAAAAACGCCGAAAGAGAAAATGCAAACGCTTGCTGAAAATCTCACAAAAGAAGTAACTACAAAAAAATTGTCTATAAATGGAATCCCAACTGTGATAAATGAATGGGAATCAGAACAAAATCTGAAAAAAGAAATCCCCTCATTATGGGGTGAGTTTGTGCAAGATATAAAAGTACTTAAAAACAAAGAACCTGAAATAGTAATACAAACAATAAAAGGCTGGATAGAGGGTTTGTATTATAACGACTCCACTTCTTCTGATAAAGAGGCGGCTATTCGCGTAAAGGTATTTTTAACTCATTTTCTTATGATAAGAATTTTGCCTCTTTTGAATAAAGATCTAGTGGAACTATTTCAGCCCCTATTTTATGGGAACCACTCTCATCTGGGGGGTAAGGATTATTATTATAAGCTGCTTGAAAAGCATACGACTCAAAACACAGAACTATCTAAAGTGCTACAATCTTACAGCGGGTATAAGGCTCCCCGCGCAAACTGGGACCAGCCTTCAATTAGGGTTAAAGACGTAGAGAGCTGGATCAATAATATAAAACCTTTATCCGCCCCACCCACATCCAGCAATTCATGGTTGCGCTCACCCTTCTGGCAGCCATCTCACAAAACGCAAACCCCTGAAGAAAAGGTCGAACAAAAGTTCGCCAGTAAAGGGCCCAGCGCATCCACATAACCTGCAAAAATTGCGGCTTGATTTCAATTGACCGTTGTAGCCATGTTTGCTTTTCACCCTAATTATGGTTACTCTTCATTTCCAATAATCGGTGATTGCTATGAATACCCCTGATTTCCAACGAATGAAAAAAGACAATAAAAAAATCAGCATGGTGACCTGCTACGATTATTGGTCGGCTTGTATTATCTCCCAAAGTAACGTGGACTGTATTTTAGTGGGCGACAGTTTGGCGATGGTGATGTATGGTCATTCAACGACACTACCTGCGACCGTGGAGATAATGGCGCAACACATTCAAGCGGTATCCCGAGGCGCTCCCAATAAATTTATTATCGGCGATATGCCGTTTTGCTCCTATCGAAAAGATTTAACGACGAGTATGAATGCGGTTGAACGACTCATGCAAGCGGGCGCACAGGCGATTAAATTAGAAGGCGCTGACGCGCATAATTTAAAATTCATTCATCACGTCGTGAAATCTGGTATTCCTGTGATAGGACATCTGGGATTAACGCCTCAGTCTATTTACACTCTCGGTGGTTTTAAAGTTCAAGGCAAAGAACCCTCTGCGGCTAAAAAATTAATGGCGGATGCGAAGGCATTGGCTGAGACTGGCTGCTTTGCGGTGGTATTAGAATGTGTGCCAAGCGAATTAGCAGAATTAATTACCCACTCGATTTCCATTCCCACTATCGGAATTGGTGCGGGTCCTGCGACTTCAGGGCAAGTGCTTGTCTTACAAGATTTGCTTGGCACGAATAATCAATTTCAGCCTAAATACCTTAAAAAATTTTTGAATGGTTTTGAACTGATAAAAAAAGCCTTAGATGATTTTGATCAGGAAGTGAAAACCTCCACTTATCCACATCTCGAAACACATTGTTATTGAGTGAAAAACAATGACTAAAGTGATTGAAGCATTAAGCGATTGGCAATCAATTAGAAAAACGATAAATGATCTTTCCGTTGGTTTTGTGCCAACGATGGGAAATTTGCACGCCGGCCATCTGAGTTTATTAGAGCGATCCAAATGTGAAAATACAATCACCGTATTAAGCCTTTTTATTAATCCCACTCAATTTAATGACAAAAACGATTTTAAAAATTATCCGCGCACATTAGCTCAAGATATTGCGATGGCAGAAGAAAACGGAATCGATTACGTTTTAGCTCCCACTGACGACGCTCTTTATCCCGATCAATATGCTTATAAAATTACGAATTCCACTATCAACAACCAAGAAGCCGAATTTCGACCTCGCCATTTCGATGGCGTGCTTACGGTAGTAATGAAACTATTACTGCTTGTAAAACCAACTCGCGCCTATTTTGGTGAAAAAGACTATCAACAATTACAATTGGTAAAAGGCTTAGCGGAAGCCTTTTTCTTAGATACCGAAATCATCGGCTGCAAAATTGTACGAAATGAATTTGGGTTACCTTTAAGTTCGCGCAACCGCCGACTGACGGAGGACCAATACCAATTAGCCCAACGGTTTTCTGAAATTTTTCATTCAGATCTTTCCTGCGACGAAATTAAAAACGCGCTTATTCAGGAAGGGATTATTGTCGATTACATTGAAGATTATAACGAACGGCGTTTCGCCGCGGTTCACGTGGGAGACATTCGCTTAATCGATAATATTCCCTTCGCCAAGGATAAAAAATGCTAATTTCCGTTTTAAAATCGAAAATTTCTTATGCTACTATTACTCAAAAAGAACTTTTTTACATAGGAAGCATTACCATCGATGAGGCGATTATGGAAAGAGCTCAACTCACGATTAATGAACAAGTGCAGATAGTTAATCTCAACAATGGCGAACGCCTAGAAACCTATGTCATCCCGGGCAAACGGAACAGTAATATCATCGCCTTAAACGGTCCTGCCGCTCGAAAAGGTGAAATCGGCGACCAACTTTTTATTTTATCCTATGCCTTAATTGATCCAACACAGGAAAAACTTGACCCTGTTTTGGTTGATTTAAAACTGAATGACTAACCTCTCATGCAGATAGTTGATACTGCCAAAAAACTTCAACAAGCGTTGACACAGCGTTTCAATGATCCAAATTATATCTCACTTGAAGAAATGCAATCCTGTCTTGAAAAAGCCATTTCCCAGGCAGCACAAAAATTAGTGTCGCTATGCCTGAAGGGAAAAATTATTTCAAAAAAAGAAGCTCCCGAAATTTCTAACGCTAGCTCAGTGTTAAATGTACTCTATCCGTTAATTAACGTAACACTCAAGTTAACCGATGATCACTGGCAACTATTTCACGATGAATTTATAAACAGCATAGAAAACACTGCCCTCTTTCTCGTTTACCGCCACAAATGGTGTTCTGAATTAGCTCAGTCGATAAAAAGTTTAGGGCATGATAATTTTTGGAATTGGCTGGAAGCAAGCAAAAATAAGTTTGATTATCTGGTTTTTCTAGAGCAATGGGGTTCTATTGGTCATCCTTTACACCCCACCCTTAAAAATAGAATGGGATTATCCTACGAGGAAAGCCTCAAATATTCCCCCGATTTCCAAGCGTGCTATAATATTTTCTTTCTCGCTTTACACAAAGATTGCTCTCACCATGAAAGTTTAACTTCCCAAGAAGACATCAATACCATTTTTGAAAAACACTTTCCCGCTGTCTATGCTAATTGGCGCTTCCAATTACAACAACAAAAACTAGATCCTCAACACTATTGGCTTTTACCCTGTCATCCCTGGCAATTTAAAAATGTGTTACCTCAAAAATTTAGTCGATTGATTTCAGAGAATAAACTTCTTTTATTTGATACGGTTTCCTTAACCGTGCTCCCTACACTGTCATTTCGCACTCTGATCCCTCGCCTTCCTACTTCCAAACCGCATCTCAAAGTGCCTATCGGCATCCGCATCACTAGTGTGGCACGAACAATATCACCGGGCACTTGTCGCATGAGCCCCCGGGTTGGAAACCTACTACAACGTATTTTTGAAAAAGAGAACCATTTTTCTAAAAGTATTTATCATTGTATTGATAGAATTGGTGTACATGTACAATCCATTCCTGACCATTATGATGATGACCAACGCCATTTAAGCACACTCATAAGACAAAACCCCCTTACCCTTTCTTCCGAGAACGAAACGATTATTCCCTTGACCTGCCTCTTTAGCCCTTCGCCTTTATCAGAATTATCAATTTTAATTGAGGTAATGCACACTCAAAAAATTTTTTCCCCTCAAAAAGCCTTCGATTATTTCAAACGTCATGTAGCTCTCACTTTGAATGCTTTTCTGGATCTCTATTTAATGTATGGCATTGCGTTAGAAGCTCATACACAAAATACCTTAATCGTTTTCAAAGAAGGGTGTCCAACACGATTCATTAATCGTGATTTAGGTGGTATCTATATTCACATGCCCACACTTCAACAACAAGATTTCACGCTACTTCAAGACGCACCAACTCTCATACTGACAAGCGATCCAAAAGTTGCGCGCTACAAAATTCTGCATACCGTTTATTACCAGTCTCATCTCCTGCTTGCACTTGCACTACGGCATCGAACCTCAAGCGCTCTGGCACGGCGTTGCCCGGCTTACCCATGAACGGTTCGTACAAACAAAGCCGCACGTTTCCTTTATGCGCTGGGAAGAGGAATATCAGGGGCTATTTCAGGACAACTGGCCCTTAAAAGCGCTAACCCGCATGCGTTTGCTAAATAAAAGAGAAGACATTTATATCGATAGCAGCGAAAACCCTCTCCGATCCTGTTGATTATCAAAATCCTTGCTTTGGAAAAAAGACACTTCATCTTCTATAGTTATAAACAAAATTAGCAAGGAGGCTATTTTATGAAATGCCGCCAGGGGCGTTTTTTCTTCCTCTTTATCATTTTTATTCTGCTGCCCCTTAATGCTCTTTGTGCTAAAGAAATCGCATTAACCATTGATGACCTGCCGTTTGTTGGCCGAATTCACGGTGATTCAGGCAAATATCGTCGCGAGCATAATCGCTTCATGAAAATTTTAAACACCCTTGAGCAATACCACATACCCGCCACAGGTTTTATAACGGCCGGTTCGATTGAGCCGGGCCAGTGGGAATGGTTGCTTGCATTTAAACGAGCGGGAAACATTCTAGGGAATCACAGTTATTCTCACAAAAGTCTAAATCATAAGCCCATAGATTGGTATATTGCTGATGTCCAAAAAGCCGATGCTATTTTAACGCCTTTACTTTCCAATCCCAAATACTACCGTTTTCCTTATCTTGCCGAAGGGGCAGGAACACCAAAATACAACGAATTTAGAAAATATTTATTTTCGCATAATTACGTCATCGCACCGGTCACGGTGGATAGCAAAGATTTTGAGCTTAATTTTAAATTTTTAAATATTCCTTGGCAGAAACGAAAATTATACTTGAACAGCTTTCGTCAACACTATCTTAATTTCATATGGGCACAAACGCTTAGAGCACAAAGAAAAGCTGAAAAGAAGGTGCATAGACCCATAAAATTAATTTTACTCATCCATATGAACGTACTAAATTCTTATTTTCTGGAAGATATCATCAAACTTTATCAAAAACATGGGTATCGCTTCATCAGCTTACCGGAAGCTCTCCAAGATCCTTATTATAAATACGCAAAATCAAACTCTACAGAGAGCACAATGTCTTAATCAAGCTATCCTGCGACTCAAAAAATGACGCATTAATCAGTAAAAAGTAGCAATTAACCTCTCATCTCTTGTATAATTGCTACTTTTCGCCTAATAAAACCCATGAAAATTATTTTTAATAAAAAAATTCTTTCTGCTGATACACCCATCATTTATTCCAATGATCGAGGTTTTTTGTTTGGCGATGGATTATTTGAAACTATCAAAGCGGAAAAAAACGAGTTGCTCTTTTTCGCTGAACATTATAACCGATTGGCGACTTCGGCCAAGAAATTATTCATTCCGCTTAATTTTTCCTTGCTTGAACTCAAAACTCAATGCGAAAGCCTATTAGAAATAAATAAACTCGACGAAGCAGCCGTACGAATCACATTAACTCGAGGAAGCTCGGAAAGGGGGATCGCCATTGAATCTGCTGTCTCTCCTAATTTACTGATTACGACTATCCCCTATAAAAAACAAGCCGATATTTATCCAACTCTTTGCATCACTGCTATTAGACGTAACGAATATTCCCCCTTGTCTCAACTTAAAACGCTTAATTTTTTAGAGCCTATTTTAACTAGACAACAAGCCATAAAAAATGGATCTGCTGAAGGCGTTATGCTAAATACGAAAGGCGCTGTAACTGAGACGAGCGTCGGTAACTTATTTGCTGTTATTCATCAGAAAATATTTACACCAAAAATTGAGGATGGTTTATTACCCGGGATTGTGCGCCAGATAGTTATCGATATCGCCACCAAAACCGACATACCTATTAAAGAAAAAACTTTATCTCCAGAAGACCTTTTAGAGGCCGACGAAATATTTCACACCAATAGCCTCATTGAAATTCAATCCTTCGCGAAAATTAATGAACGCCCTTTAGCCACCGGCGAACAAGCTTTATTAACCAGGAAAATTTTAGAAACCTACGAATGGTATAAAAATAAACGAAAAAAATGATAGCCGCGTAAAAAGAGCGCGACAAACCTTGATATAAACCTTCCCATTCTAGGTTGTTTTTTCTATTAGCCTTAATTTCCAAAAAACCCCGTCGTCCCCGCGTAGGCGAGACCCAGCGCACACCGTGCGCTGCGCGCTAAAAGCGCGCTGGATTCCCGCCTGCGCGGGAATGACGATTAACAACAAAACCTCGTTATAAATCTTCCCATTCTAGGTGTTTTTCCATTAGTCTTAATTTCAAAAAACCCCGTCGTCCCCGCGTAGGCGGGGACCCAGCGCACTTCGTGCGCTGCGCGCTAAAAGCGCGCTGGAGGTTCCGCATCCGGGAATGATGAGCCTAAAATTGAATGGCTGTGCTGGTGGTAATGATATGACATCAATGGACGGTTTTCTATTCTGTTGCATTTCATGCTCCCCCATTCACAATCGTACTATTCCTAACGAGGGGTTTTTTATGCAACATAAAGGTCTTATTTTATCTATATTCGCTTTAATATTCTGTCTTTTCTCTTTGACCAGCTTCGCCGATCCTCAGCCCACCGCAGAAAAATATCAGTTTCCCCCCTTAAAAAAGGGTACAGCGAATACCTTTCGATCCTGGGACGGATATTGTCCTCCATGCACCTTAGAAAATAAGGCTCAATGCCAAAAATTACCCTGTCAAACCCACAATCTGAAACCGACAAACCTCTATGAGAACATCGAGGTCTCTGGCGATAAATGGGCGAAACTAGCGAATGAGGAGGCGCTTAAATCCGCCAAGCTCGGCAGCCCCCCCTTTCGGCGCGGTGATTGTCCAAATTGATGATAAATCAGGGCGAGTCTTTCGTTATTGGGTTGATCACAATCACTCAGTGGATTGGCATGATCCAACCGCTCACGCCGAGATGTCAGTCATCCGGAAGGCCGCTCGCGAGCTGAACGTCACCGATTTAGGCCACATTCGTAAAGAAGATTCCAAATTATCCCAACCCAGCGAATGGTCACACTGCGTTATTTATAGCAGTGCAGAACCGTGCCCGATGTGCATGGCCGCTATTTATTGGGCGGGCATACATTATTTAGTTTTTTCTGCAACCCGTTACGACACCGCCGCGCCAGGGGTGAATTGGGACGAGACGGCTGTTTTTGAAGAATTAAAACGCCCTTATGCAAAAATGAAGACTATCACCGTCCGCCAAGCCACCACCAACAACTTCTTAGATGGTTTTAATTATTACAAACGAACCTTTATTAAAAAATAAAAACTAAGATCAGGCCTTTTATTATTAGTTTTTTTAACAACCCTGATAATAAAGGCCTGACCATTATTGCCACTTCAAGTTATCGACCGGGAAACGGAGCCATATAAAATGGGCGGTTGACTCTTTGGTTTTTACCAAATAAATCCTGAACTCGCTTCATCGCATTTAACAAAACCGGAGAATAGTTTGAATTCACTCTGCTTTTTTCATCTACCCAACCCAGTTGAGTGATAATATCTTTTGTTCGCCCCCCGTTTTCATAAAGGGCATGTTTTAAAACTTCATCTACTGTTAGGTCCGCTTTTAAATAATCTAACCTTGAACTTCTAAAAAAGCTGAAACATCCATGAATATCACTTCTCAGTCTTTGACCATAGCGTTCTCTAAACTGAGTAAGCATCAAACGTTCATCTCTGTTCGATTTGAACTGAAGAAGCTTATCACCATTAAGAATTTGAGCTAACCGAACTTCACCCGTACGTAATAGAGCGTTACCACAAAGTTCGGTTGATAGCATGGCTTTTATACTTGACTCATACTGATGGTCGATTTCTCCTTTTCCTTGGATTTCTGAAACGGTATTAATGGCTGCGCCATCATAATGATGCAGACGTAAGATAAGATTTTTAGGAAGCAAATCGGGATTGTGTTTAAAAAAGATTTCTAGCCCGTTGAGAATATCCTCTCTATCGTCATAAAAATCATAGGCAATTATTGCATCTGGGTATAGAGACGCAAATTTGTGCGTTTGAGCATAAATTAAATTTAACTTTGTGCTATCTGAAATAAAACGTTGGCTTTTAAGAGATTTGTCTTCGTATTTACTGTAAACGTCGAATGCTTCACTCACATCCGTGACTTTCTCCATTTCATTCCATAGTTTAGGCCATTGATTAACCGCTTGTATAAAGCTACTACCTGAGGTTTATTCCCATAGGTGTCTGCTAACAAATAATTGTCGTATTGAACGTTAATTTTAGGGAATGTTTCTTGAGCTTTAAATCTGTCTTGAAATTCCGCGGTAAGCCACTGTAAGGATAAAAAGCAAGAATCTGTCTCTGGCTCAATAAGGCTGCTGATGTATGCATTATAAAGATCTAATTCAAACGATTGTCTATTTGAACCTACCGTAAATATAACTTCATTATAAGATTCGCTTTTTACCTCCTCCATAATATGCGCTATAAGCTTTTGATTAGCGCCAATTAGACAATCTTTTGATTTATTTTTATTTTCCTTGAATGCTTCTACATATTTTTCGTTAAAAAGACAGCCATCAAAATCAAAAGCCCGTACATTAATTTTAATTGCCATGATATTTCTCCTCATTAGTTTACGCTTGTTGTTTATAGTTTATAGGGCTATTAAAACAAAGGATAATGGATAGATAAAATCGATTATATTTATATTAACGATAGATTTTTACTATAGGACGGGGAAAACAGAGAAACAGCGCGTAGGTTGGGCTGCGAAGCCCAACAGATAAAATCTATTAATGGTGGGTCGTATAGGATTTGAACCTATGACCAACGGATTAAAAGTCCGCTGCTCTACCAGCTGAGCTAACGACCCCCTTGTTGTGTGGCCTTGGGGCGATTCTTATTGCCCAAACACCTAAGACCAGCAATGATAACCATTTCTGACAAAATGACAAGGGTTGGGAGTGGATTAGTACGGTATCGGGGAAAGTGGAATTCATCCAAAATAGCGTCATGAGGGTGAATCTATCGGGCTTTAGCTTGTTGGAGCTTCTCATAGCGATGGCTATGGCGGCGATTTTGACCGTGATTGCTTATCCGGCTTACCGTTACTATCTTGTGGCGGCCAATCGTCGTTCGGCAGAGGTTGGATTGCTAAGAATCGCAAGCCGGTTAGAAGAATTTCATAGTCTTAATGAGACTTACCAAGGCGCGACATTAAGTCATTTGAAAATAGAAAACGAATCCCGGGATTATCTTTTTCAACTCAGTCAGCTAACGACGGAAAGCTATCTCATTAAAGCGATTCCTCAAGCAAAACAAGCTGCGGATCACTGTGGAACATTATCAATCGATCAATCGGGTCACCAAAAGGCAAGCGAAAGCGGGTGTTGGAATTAAGGCTTAGTGCGGGGTGTAATAGCATATGCACGATTAACAAAAAAACGCCTACGCAAATAGCAAGTAGCCCGCATGCAGCGTGAGCGAAATGCGGGAATCATTCTCCATACGCTCCTTCTATTTTTACCTATATTGCTGCCCCATTTTTAGGTGGTAAATTATTTTTTATATAATAATGAGAATCTCGTTTCTTTTTTATTTCCCGTATTACGCTTCGCTTCATACGGGCTACTCGCTTCGTTCAAACTCGGCTATAGATGAGCGTTTCATCCATTGCTGAATGGCAAAGAAATTTAACATTTTTTTAATGTTTATGGTTTAGAATTAGCAAATATTTTTGTGTTGCCCCTTCCATTTGTATAACGGGCCACGTCCCATCTTATCACATCAAATCGAATTTATTCGGGAGGCTATATGATTAACACGAACGATTCCACGCTTAAAACAGAATTAAGAAAAGCTGATTCCAACTTAATTCTTGGAAAATACGATCTTGTTATAAGGAGCTGTTATAAAATTGGTCGACTTTTAGCCGAGTTAGAGGGAGAGGATGAGCTTCCTAAAATCAGTAGTTTCATTACAGAATTAGACAACGAGGATCCTAGCGAGGATGATCAATCCGACAAAAGACGACAGCTCTGGATAAAATTTGCAAGGCTTCTTATTTTATCTAACCTTACTGTGGATAATCCTTGTTTAAATGAGGAAACACTGAGGGGATTCTGGGCCCTTGCTTTCTGGCTTGAATCGGAATTTAAAAAGGATGAGAAATATGCAAATTATCTAAAAGTAAGTAAGGTGGAATATGCGATACAAAGAATAGGAAATTCCAAAGCTATCAACGAACTCCTTAATGACGTTTATTGCCTACTCACTTTTTTAACAATAGAAAATTTCATAGTGGATGAACCGTCATTTGAGGAAATGGAAGCTGAAGTAAATTCGGCTAGAACAACTATTTCCGTATTTGAATCGTCTTTGCAAAGGTATTTGCGAGAAATTATTCATTTTTTTTCCGCCGTGTCCGCATTTCTTTCGGGAATGAGTGCGGGAGCAGGTATTTTTTTGTTGTTAGCAGCGCTACCGGCACTTGTTGCACCAAGTTTTATAATCTTAATTCCAGCTTTTGCTTTTCTTATTTTTTCAGGCGTTAGCGCTTGTTTAAATCTGAGACTTTTCTCCCAAAAAATTACCGAATTTGCTTTACACCTTCCTTCAACCCTAAAGTCTTTTTCTAAGTTATCGACTGCTAAAAAAGTGACTGCCTTGTTTTTCGGGCTTGCTTCGAGTTGTTCAGGAATCTTAGCAGGGGTGTTCACTTATTCCACCCTGATGCATTTTTTGACATTTGGGTTCGGGGCTGCATTAATAAGCAATCCTTTTATCCTAGCCGCCGTTGGTGTTGGCTGCCTGCTATTAGGCTTAAGTGTAGCCCTTCTTTTATGGTCTACGTCTCTTGATTTTATAAAGGATTTTTCCTTTTCTAAGGAAAAGTTATATGCATGGATTAGTTCATTAACTGCCTCTAAGGCATTAAATTATCTATTTGTAGCGCTCTTTCCCGCTATTTCTTTAATCGGGTTAGGCTACAACTCCTTTTTATCTGCCAACGCGTTAAGTACTTTTATTGGGAACGCCGCGAGCATAGTAACCTCCGTAATTTCATTTTTAGGGCAAACCCTCCTTACTATTCAAACTGCTAGCCTTGTGGTCAGTTCGATCAAAAAAGGATTTTCTTCCTTATTTTCTCACTTGATTAATAAACCTAATTCTCCGTCCCCGAATCAGAGGCTCTCTCACCAAGCGAACAAAACGGCTACTCAGAAAATTAAAACATTATGCTCCACTTTAGCTCGTCTTATTGATGGGTCAGGGGACGCTCTACAAACTGCGGCCTCAGGCTCGGGAGTTATCTGCTGGGTTTTAAGTGTATTTGAAGGAATAAGGGGAACAACGGCTACTTTATCGGAAACTAACGAAAATAATGAGATTAATAAAGAAGTAAAAACGAACGGAGAAACTGAAAGAAGCGTAATTCACACTATCGGTTTGTTCGGTTTACGGAATTACTCGGAAAATAAACCGTATTCTAAAGGGAATCGCCTAATACCGGGTTCTGGGTGGAGCGAAGCGCCTGTAATGCAGCCCTAACGCGGTGTGAATAGCAAAAGACCTGCATAGATGCCAAATCCTGAGCTCACAGGGAAACAACTGACAGCGTAAAGATCAGTCACCTTATGAGGAGCGTTGTTTAGAAAAACACATGGAATATGTAAACGGAATCTATTGGTTTTATAAGGCAGTTTATCCAAGGGCTTGGAAGTAGTGCTCCCGCGGTTGTCGGCTTTGCAGTAATCGCTGAACTGTATGAAGAACGAAAAGCTGCGCAGCTGATTGCTATTGCCAATAGTGTTATTACAGGAAGCATGGCCACAGTCCCAGTCATAGGTAATTATTTGACAATTATTTTTAATTGGCGTGCTAACTTTGTTTTTATTTTTATTCTGGTATTGCTTTCTATTATTGCAATGCAAGTGGTTTTTAAAGAGCCTAAAAAATATAAACATGCAGGGGGGCAGTAAAGTTAAAAAACATGATTCAATCCTATTTCTATTTACTACGAGATAAAAAATTCATTATTTTAGGTACGATTCCTTGTTTGATGTACGCAGGCATCATTGTATATATTGCTAATTTATCCTTACTCTTTGTTAACCATCTTGGAGTAACCCAGCATCAGGTAGGTTATTATGAAGCAATCATTATGTTGACGTTTTTGGCGTTTAGCTTTATCGCTGCTTATATGCTGAAGCGATTTTCTATACAAGCCTCCCAACATATTGGATTATTTATCGTATCGCTAGCCGCCGTATTACTGTTGTCATCCCACTTCATATTACCTAACAGCCCCAATTTAATTACGGCGGTAATGTCCCTCTTTGCGGCAGGTTCAGCGATTGCATTAGGGCCGTTTATCTCACAAGCCTTGAATACCCATCCCGAAGTCAGGGGAACGTCTTCTGCCCTACTGGGCACCATTTCGATTGGCGCTATCTTCGGCAGTTATCGCAATAGCGGGTCATTTGTTTAACGGGACTTTAATGCCTATAGCTGCTATTATTTTTGCTTTGACGCTGATAAATATCATTATTTATTTTTATTTGATCAAAAGTGTATTACATTGATGTTTGTTGCTTATGATAAGTCTCTGTGTATCGCTAAACATTGTATGATAGAAGAAAGTTTAATTTATAATAGACCGAAATCAACGTATGTAAAAAAATACAGGAAAATAGACGAACTCACTTCAGTCCAAACCATGACTATCGGTGCTGGACTCTATGCGTGATCACCATTCAAACGATATTCCAGGACGGGGGTCTTACGATTAGGCAGCAATGAGATTTTTTCATACCAATTTTTACGCACCCCATTTTGATATAAAATGCTTCGGTTTCAGGATCAGACCATACAATAAAAGAATGAGCGGTTAATTTTTCTGCAAGCTTGCAACTAAAACCCCATAATTTTTTCCCCAACCCTTGCCCAATATAATCTGGGTGAATAAAGAAATAGTCCAGTTCTAATACTTTATTTGTATGGCGTTTGAATCCACAAATTCCCACTATTTTGTTTTTTGCTAGCATCACTTTAACCGTGTTCTTGGCTAGATATTCCTCAGTAACTTTGAAAAGCAGCATGAATTTATCCATAAACGCCTTCGAATATCCCCAGTGTGCTTTCGATTGACGAATCAGCGCATTCAGTATTTTTAAATCATTGGGTAGGCATTTTTAAACGTTAATTCATCGACCTTAATTTCTGGTTTGTGCGCAGCTTCGCTAACACTGGGTCTTGTAAGTAAGGGATCAATAACGGATCCCAAATTTAGCATTTCAGCTGGATCGCCATTATCTTCAATAAACCACTGCGCTGAAATAATAGCGCGTAGAAAAACCCAAGCAAACAATCTCTCTTGATCAATTGCTAGTACGTTAGCTAGCAAACTGACACGAGTGATCATTTTATCTTGAATAGTATCGGGTTCAGACCATTCATTTTGATCAATGAAATCAAATGCGGCTGCTTCAAATGCCATTTCACCGATGATGCCTTTAGGATCGATGGAGAGCCACCGGTTCCCGTGATTGATAATGTTTTCTAAATGTAGATCAGCGTGACAAAGATATTCTGTGGTTGCTGAGCTTAATAAAAAATCTCTAAGCACTTTTGCTTTTCTTATAAAATGTGGTCTTATTTGATCATCATTAATTCTATCAAGGGCTTCGCACCATTTGCTAACATGTGTGTGCTCGTCTGATGGTTCAGGGCATGAGGCTAAAGCGTTGACAACGCCAGCATAAACTTTAATAGTATTTTTTATGTTGCCAGGGTAATCGCTTTTTAATAGATTTCCTGGGATGGCTTGCTCCAATAAGAGTGCATTCAATTCGTGATGCATGTCAAGCATTCTGACAGACCCTTGACCATTGAAAGATTTCAGCGCTCTGGATTCATTTTCAATAAGCTGTTTGTCACAACTAATTTTCAAAACAACTGGCGATTGATCATTTTGCACTGCTTTAGCAACATAGTTGTAACTCATATTGTCAATCGGTTGTATGCCGCGCAGACTCCAATAATCAGATAGCTGTTTAATAATCCCAGGTAATTGATTGAGCCATGATTTACCATTTTCACCCCATACATTGATCGCGTTTGTTTCTAGGGTTTTCATGTTCATAACAATTATTTAGCACCTTGGGTTTGATTTTTTAAGTCATAAACACAGAGGCGCATCATGACCTGTGGTTTGTCGTTAAAGGCATGACAAAGTTCACCAATTTTTTTGAAGCCAGCTTTTTCGCAGACGTGAGGGAAAGTCATAATAAATGCGAATGGGGTTTTATTTTATCAAAGGCTATCCAGTGATAAAATGTGTAATTGCCATTATTATTAATTCCTTTGCAAAATAAATCAAGGTTGCGCAATGTGTGTGGTTAGAAAAAAAGAATGAAAGACCGGTTATTATTTTGGCAGCTCAAGATCAAGGGCACAACCTGGATAATCAAAGGCCTGACCCCGTTGCTGCATTTTAACTCTAAAACCAAAGTCTTTGTTGCCTGGGATTAAGAAAGCGCCAAGAATGAAAATGGGGTCACCCACTCTGGACTTCATTTAGTGGTAGAGAAAAGACCTGCATAGATGCCAAATCCTGATCCTGGTTCATCCATGGCAAACGCTCGATAAGTCTTTCCATCTGAGGTAGTAATAGTAGGCGGTTGAGCTTTTGTGAAAGCAGGCCCACCGGGTAGAACTTCGTTGACGGTAAATACTGGGCGTGGACCGGAATCATCACCGATGATAGCATATAATTCAATGTCCCTTGCTTCGCGCCCCCCTTTTGCTACCCAACTTCCTTTGGCAACACATTTCATCATGTTATGAGGCTCTACTGTCTGATTGATTAACTGCAAAGGCGTTCGACTGCGTAAACTTACTTTAATGGTGAGTGGCACGTCGGTTGCATTCGCAAAACAAACTAAATAATTGGAAGGTAAAATAGGCGAAGGCGAAACTGCTATCGCTAAGGACGATAACATCGTCATACTTACGATCGAACTTGTGACAATCAAAAATTTTAATAAGCGCATTTTTACCTCTCACAGATTACATTAAAATGGAGTATTGGTGTAAGGACACTCCACAGCCACTCCGGTAGTGCAGGTATAATAGTAAGCGCCATACAGTGGCGGAGAGTGATATACCCACGTGCGAAAGCGAGCAAAGGGTTTGACTCCATCATAGAGAGGAATGAGACTTATCGACGATTGCTGGGAAGCATCCTGATAATGATAAACGAGCAAAGGCGAAGAAGGATCTTCTGCAGTTGCCTTTACGAAATGATAAATCGTTTTTTCTTTTTGAGGAGGGGGACCTTCCTCAAGGGAAGCGGTTAATAGCTGTTGATCGAATCCACTGCATACTAATTGCTGACTAGAGTAACTACAGGAGATTGTTTGTGGAGCAAAATTAGCCCTGGGTTTCGCCCAACTGATTTCATTAACGGTGAGTAACCCTAAAATTATGAAAAATAAAGTATATTTTGTCTTCATTGTTTTCTGTAACAAAGGGTTCTCATCTTTAAAGCTCATGGTGGTAAAAATTTTACCAAATACGCCAATTTGGATCAACGTGTCGGTACCGAGCCCAATGGAATTCATCCAGATTGGAATTAAGGCTTAGAGGAGGGTGTTAATAACATATGCACGATTAACAAAAAAACGCCTACGCAAATAGCACTATCAGCTACATTGAAAGTGGCGAAATGCCAATCTTTAATATGAAAATCAATAAAATCGGTCACGTAACTCCAACGAAGACGATCGATAAAATTGCCAAGCGCTCCCCCGATAATTAACGATAACCCCAGCAACATCATAATCTCCGAACGGGAGGTTCTACTTAACCACAAAATTAGAAAAATGGAAACAACGAAAGAAATGGCGGCAAAAAAAATAATTTGCCAACCGTTTTCCGTTCCTAAAAAACTAAATGCAGCGCCGGTATTATAATTTAATGTGAAATTTAAAAATGGTAATATTTTAACAGGGTGCCCAAGGGATAAAAAATGATTCGCCAAGTATTTACTCAATTGATCAAGGAGGATCACCAACACACTAAACCACAGCCATGGCCAGGCTTTTTTTGATTTTTTCGTTACCATTGTCATTCCTACGCAAATTGTCGCATTTCGCCGTCTTCAAATGCATTGCTCACACAGCGATCGCACAAATCGGCGTGTTCTTTAATCTGCCCCACACTGGAGCGACGCTGCCAGCAGCGCGCGCACTTTTCAAATTCAGACACGTTAATTTCTAACGCCAAACCAGGAAGAGCGGTATCAAAAGCTGCCTTACTTTTTTCATTAAACGGTAACACACTTGCTTCTGAAGTAATTAATACAAAACGCAGTTCTTCACCCAGTGTTGCTATAACCGCATTCAATCTTTCATCCGCATACAACACAACTTCAGCGGTTAATGCCGAACCAATTTTACCTTCATTACGATACGTTTCTAACGCTTTATTCACCTCATCGCGAATTTGCAACAACAATTGCCATCGTTGCTCTTCTTCCCCGCTTAATGCCGCATTGGGAAAATCCGAAAACCACTGTGTTAAAAAAACAGAAGGTTCACGATCACCCGGCATAAATTGCCAAATTTCATCGGCCGTGAAGCTGATAATAGGGGCTATCCACCGCACAAATGCCTCTGCAATATAATACAATGCGGTTTGCGCTGAACGCCTGGGTAAACCCGATTCTTTGCTGGTGTACAATCGATCCTTAATAATATCCAAATAAAAGCTGCCCATTTCTACCGTGCAAAAATTATGAATTGCCTGGTAAATAGCGGGAAAACGATAACGGTCGTATGCGGTAATAATTTTCTCCTGCAATTTTTGCGTGGTGAAAATAGCCCATCGATCTAACGCAACTAATTGATCTACCGCCACCTTATCTTTTTTAGGGTCAAAATCATATAAATTCGATAATAAAAATCGTGCCGTGTTACGAATTCGCCGATAGGCATCTGAAGCGCGCTTCAAAATTTCATCCGATACATTCACTTCTACAGTGTAATCCATCGAAGCCGCCCACAAGCGCAGCACATCAGCGCCGAGATTCTTCACCACGTCGGCGGGTAGAATGACGTTACCCAGCGATTTCGACATTTTTCGACCTTGGCTGTCGACCACAAAACCATAAGTCAATACCGATTTATAAGGCGCTTTATCGCGAATAGCCAACGACGTTAATAAAGACGATTGAAACCAACCCCGATGTTGATCGGAACCTTCTAAATAAATATCCGCCGGCACCTTCAATTCCCGACGTTTTTCCAACACACAAAAATGCGTCACTCCCGAATCAAACCATACGTCCAAAACATCCGTTACTTTTTCATAATGATCAGCATCATCGCCCAATAAAACTTTCGGATCTAAATCAAACCAGGCATCCACACTCTCTTTTTCGATTAATTGCGCTACTTTTTCCATCAAAGCCGGCGACTTAGGATGCAATTCGCCCGACTTTTTATGGATAAATAAAGGAATGGGAATGCCCCATAAGCGCTGTCGCGAAATACACCAATCTGGACGATCAGCTACCATCTTTCCAATCCGCGCCTCTCCCCACGCAGGAAGCCAGGTTACTTTTTCAATTTCCGCTAATGCCCGCTCGCGCAATCCATTTTTATTCATGCCAATGAACCATTGCGGGGTTGCCCGAAAAATCAATGGCGTTTTGTGCCGCCAGCAGTGAGGATAACTGTGTTGAATGGTTTCCGAATGCAATAAATGTCCGCTATCCGCCAACAATACGATAATTGGTTCATTCGCTTTAAAAACCGGCTGACCGCCCACCAAGAACGTGTCAGGGATAAAACGACCTCTCGCATCGACGGGATTATTAATGGGTAAATTATATTTTTCAGCAACGAAATAATCTTCCAAACCGTGCGCGGGCGCCGTGTGCACATTGCCTGTTCCGGCTTCTGTCGTCACGTGTTCGCCTAAAATAATGGGAACAATTCGGTCCAAAAAAGGATGTTGTAATTGCATTCCCTCTAGAGCGTCGCCTTTTAAATTGCCATGCACTTCATAGTCATCGACACCGTAACGTTGCATGGCACTGTCTACTAAGTCCTTTGCTAATATTAAATAAACGGGTTGATTTTGTAATTCGCTTTTTACAAGCGCGTAATGCAATTCAGGATGAACGCTGACCGCTTCATTGGCCGGCAACGTCCACGGCGTCGTGGTCCAAATCGGAACTAATACTCGGGTCGTTGCATTTTTCACGCCAAAACGTTGCCGCACCGCTTCAGCGTCGACCGCTTCAAATCCCACGTCAACGGCAGGCGATGCTTTATCGCGATATTCGACTTCCGCCTCTGCTAACGCGGAGCCGCACGCCGCGCACCAATGCACCGGTTTTTGCCCCCGCAGCAAATGACCATTAGCCACGATTTTGGCTAACGCTCGCACTGTATCCGCTTCGTAACCAAAGTCCATGGTAAGGTAAGGATGTTGCCAATCACCCAACACACCTAATCGTTGGAAGTCATCCCGCTGGAGCTCAATTTGAGAAAAAGCATAATCCCGGCAAGCTTGACGAAAAGCATTAGCTGATAATTTGTCCTTCCCTAATTTCTTCTCTACATTAAGCTCGATAGGCAAGCCATGACAATCCCAGCCCGGAACGAAAGGAGCATCAAAGCCACTTAAGGTTTTAGACTTAACAACGATATCTTTGAGCGTTTTATTAAAGGCGGTGCCCAAATGAGCGCGACCATTAGCATAAGGAGGGCCGTCATGCAAAATAAACTTGGGCTGTCCTTCTCTGTCTTTGCGAATTTTTCGATAAAGATCGAGTGTTTGCCAACGAGCCAGCGTCTGCGGTTCTCGCTCAGGTAAGTTCGCCCGCATCGGAAAATCGGTTTGAGGGAGATTCAATGTGTCTTTATAGTCTGTCATTATGCGCCTTTGATAAAGGATTTCTCAAAGAAATGCAACCGTCAGTGTCATTCGTGAAAATATACCCTTTAAATCCTCTCCCACAAGCCGAGAACAAGAAATGGCATTAAACTTAATTAACCAGCCCCTTTCTTAACTGCGCGCTTCCCTTTTCAACTTTGCCTTTACCAAAGATAGATTGGTTGAGAAACGGCGGGTTACCGAAATAAATGACTTCGCCATCACCAGCGACCTTAACATCTAATTTTCGTTCAGCATGAACGATGGCGCGCGCAACACCGCTGACCGATAAACTCATTTCTTTAGTAATTAGTTGGCGCGCATCTATCTGGCCGTTTCCCTCGATATTAATCGAAGCTTTATCGGTCCTTCCCTCCAAAACCAATTGACTATTGCCACTCGCTCGAACATCAAAACTATCGTCCTCAATTCCTTTCACCTCCGTTTGGATTGAACCGGCGGTAGCCAGACTTTCAAGCTCTTCAGCGCTGACTTCGATAACAATTGGAGTACTCGGAACCAAGCGGCGTGCGCCTTTCGTCGAAATTTCTAATGAGTCGCCTTTAACCGTCGTGACAATATAAGATTGTAAATTATCATCCGTTTTAACGGCGACTTGCTGAGGTTTCCCTGCTGTGACAAATAACTTCACGTCCCCGTGGGCTTTAATATGCTCAAATTGAGGAACCTGCCTCGTTTGGGTAACAACTTTGCCGCTACCTTTTAACGTTTCCCGGTGACAGGCGCTCAATAAGATAACGGCAATTACCAAAATAATTAATTTAAGAGAATGCTTCATTGCAATTTTCCTTATGGTTGGTCAGATAACCTATATTAAGTAATTATCGAGCTCTCGTCATCGGGGAGGACTGAATTTTTACTTCGCACACGATGATTTTTATTAGCAGAGAGGGTAATTCTAAAAAATTAATATCCTTACAGGTCATCCCCGCGCAGGCGTACCCTAGGCGCACCTTCGGTGCGCTGCGCACTGTGCAAAGAATTTTTTAAATGATTAAAAATGCCTTTAATAAAGGTTTAATGTTTTAGAGGTATTCTTTAGTTCAGTTTTGTAGGAAAGTGAAATAAACAAAAGAGAATCTATATGAGTCGGCAAGAAACAATAGTCACGGAACCGCCTACTAAGCGCCCCAGAGGTCTCGCAATTAAAGAAAAAAAGCTGACAAAAAAAGTAGATTTTTTTTGTACACAAGTCGGCGAAAAACAAGAGACAGTGTCTTCTTTTCTAGAGCGCGAAGAAAAAGAGCTTTCAGAATTTTTATCGCAAATTGAAGACGGCGATACTGTCTTTTTTCGTATTACTTTTTGCGCAACTGAACCTAATGGTAAAAAAGCCTTAAAAGCCTTAGAAGTATTGATGCAGTCAGACGCCTGGGTGCGGCTGACGCCCGCTCAGTTATTGAAAATCCTCAAAACCGTATCCTCTCAGCCTGAACACCGAGGCAAAACCGCCTTCTGGCTAATCGCTTGTGCGGCCTCACATGGCCATCCAGCTGCATTGGAAATGCTGATACAATCAGGCGCTTGGACAAAATTAACCCCACAGCAGCTACTGGAGCTCCTTAAAGCGCACCGGATAATCAAGATGATAGAGACCTCGGCAAAACCGCCTTCTGGGTAATCACTTGTGCGGCCTCAAATGGCCACCCAGCCGCATTGGAAACGTTGATACAATCAGGCGCTTGGGCAAAATTAACTCCACAGCAGCTACCGGAGCTCTTTAAAGCAGCACCAGCTCATCCCGATGATACAGCCCTTGGTGAAACCGCTTTCTGGACAATCACTATGGCAGCCGCAAATGGCTATCCAGCCCCATTGGAAATGCTGATGCAATCAAATGCGTGGAAAAACCTGCCGGTAGATGATATTTTACAACTCCTTAAATCATTCCTGACACACGATGAATGCTCGTATAAAGATATCCCTTCCTTTTGTGTAATAATCATTGCAGCAGCTAACTATCCAAAGTCATTGAACTTGCTAACGCAAAAGCTGATGCAACTTCCCCGAAGACGATTATCAAACTGGTTAACTACCGATCTTTCGGGTTCTTCAGATAAACTTGCAACACAGATTTTAAAAGTCGCTGTGAATAGTAATCGAATGCAGCCCTTCGAATGGCTTTTGTGTTGCGTTGATATGGATCATTCAGATCAAGAGAAAGAAGCGGAGTATCAACAGAAGGTTCTCCCCATTTTAAAAAAAGTTCACTCATTAACAGAATCCATTCTTTCTCCTATTGCGCTTGATTATCCCGTAGGAAAAGAAGAAAAGAATGAAGAAGAAGACACTGGTTTACTGGAGCCGATCTCTAAAAATGAGCTAGATAGCATTGTGAATGACCTAATTAGTTACGAGTCAGATCCATCCAAGCCGAAAGAAAATCTTTTGTCTATTATTTTAGATAAATTACAAACCTATTATACCTCTTTATTTGACCTCACTTGTGTTTTAAACAAGCTTACAGAAACGTTTCCTGAATCTGAACCTCTCA
The DNA here is from genome assembly GCF_005280755.1 of Coxiella burnetii. Lineage (NCBI taxonomy): Bacteria > Pseudomonadati > Pseudomonadota > Gammaproteobacteria > Legionellales > Coxiellaceae > Coxiella > Coxiella burnetii. Next base: position 356,192 of record NZ_CP040059.1, on the reverse strand, counting down.
AACGTCAGTACGTAGACCTTCTTATTTTACAGGCAAGCTCTCTAACCTACTATTCGGAGGATACTTTCTTAAGTACCGCATTTAAAAATTTAATTTCTCTTAATTTTTTGGAAAATGATGAATTACTATGGCAGCGTTTGATTATAAAAGTAATTGAAAGCGACTCCAATAAAAAAATCTTTCATCCATCAGATGGGCAAATAGCAGGTTTTATAAAAGAAACATTTACTCTCAAGGAACAAAGAAAAATCACTTTTGAAGACTTTAAGAACGCTTGCACTCAGTTTAAAGAAAAGCTAACAACTGAGCCAGAATAAAAGGAAAAACCTTTATACAACTCCCAATTTTTTAGAACTCCTCTTGCTGTTACCGTTGCCGAATCAGAATCCGATCATGATTATCACACTAGAATTTGAAACCTTTAGCCCGTTTATTGGATAGAACTTCCATCCGCAAAGTTAACGCTGAGATTCCGGGTCCCGCAAGGATGATAAAATTTGGTAGTATTTTTCTGCTTCAATAACGTCGCGGTGCATTTGTTCGATTAAAGCGCTTATCGAATCAAAACGCACTTCTTCTCGAAGTTTATGTAAAAATTCCACTTCTAAATAACAACCGTAAATCGTTTTAGAAAAATCAAATAAATAAACTTCTAACAACAATCGGGCGTTTTCATCTTTAAAAGTAGGACGGACCCCCAAACTAGCTACGCCCCGATAAGATTTTTTATTTAAAAAAGCGCGAACTACAAAAATACCAGACATTGGCGCAATCGCACGATGCAAGTCGATATTCGCCGTAGGAAAGCCCAACTCTCGACCCCGCTTCTCGCCGGCAATAACGCGGCCGCAAAGTCGATACGGTCGGCCCAGCAAAGCTTGCATCACGGCCATATCCCCTGCTTGCAAAGCTTGCCGCACACGCGTACTACTCACGCGCTGGCCATCGTAAATAACCGAGGGCATTTCAATTGCCTTAAAATTATATTCCTCGCCCAATTGCTTTAACAACGCATAATCGCCCGCTCTTTTCGCGCCAAAACGACAATCATCGCCCACCACAACGGCTTTCGCTCCCAATCGATCCACTAAAATTTGCTTAACAAAATCTTCCGCCGCTAAATCGGCTAACGCGCGATCAAAGCGCAAACACAAAAGGTAATCAATCTTCCATTCAGCAAACCCCAACCATTTTTCCCGAAAACGCATCAATCGCGCTTCCGTTTGACCTTTTGCAAAAAATTCTTTGGGCTGAGGTTCAAAAATAATGACCACCGTTGGAAGCTTTAATTCTCGAGCCAATTGCTTCAACGTTTTCAATAACGCTTGATGACCCAAATGCAGCCCATCAAAATTACCCAACGTGGCCACGCAACCATTCAAAGGGGTGAGTAAATTATGTTTACCACGTATTAATTTCATACTAATCACATGAAGTGAACAAAAACGCGATCCTTCAGAAAAAGGACCACAGGCTAACCGAATAATCCCCGTCAATCAATGTTAACCGGGGGCCGAAGATCACGCAGGCGCAACCCTGAAATCCACACAGCCGCTGCGTAGCTTAGCAATCCCAACAAGATAACCACTACCAAATGCCAAACGCGCTCCATTACTGACCACATCAGCCAATGATCAACTCTTCCTGCAAAAGCACCAATCGCCAATCCCATGATCCCGTTAGCAAAAAGCAAACGTAAAATTAATTTCGTCCAATGAGGCAAAGGTTGATAAATCTTATCCCGTAGCAAAAAATACAATAATAACACCGCATTAAAAGACGATGCCAAAGAGGTCGCCAAGGCTAAACCCGCGTGCGCCAAGGGGTGAATCAATACCGCATTTAAAGTTAAGTTAACAACCACCGCCGCCGTGGCGATTTTAACGGGGGTTTTCACATTTTGCCGCGAATAAAACGCCGATGCCAAGATCTTAACAAGCATAAACCCAGGCAAACCCACCGAAAATGCCCACAAACTCCGGCGTGTCATCAGGACATCGTGCGCGGTAAAAGCGCCATGATAGATTAATGTCGCCAATAAAGGGCCCGCTAAAATAAAAAGTGCCACGGCCGCCGGAACACCGATTAACATCGCCATTCGCAATGCCCAATCGAGGGTAGCGGAATAGGCTTGCGCTGATTTTTGACTGTGTTGGCGCGCTAAATTTGGTAACACGACCGTCGCTAAAGCAACACCAATCACGCCCAACGGCAGATAGGTGAGACGGTCCGAATAATACAACCACGAAATACTGCCCGCTGCCAAGAACGAAGCAAAGAAATTGTCCATTAACAAACTGATTTGCGCCACTGAAACACCAAACAACGCCGGGACCATCAGTTTTAAAACGCGCATGACACCGGGGTCGCGCCATTGCCATTTAGGAACCGGAAATAGATTCAAACGATACAGAAAGGGCACCTGAATAAGTAATTGCAGTATTCCGCCAATCAAAACGCCCCACGCTAAAATGTATATCGGCGTCGAAGCATGCAGCGCCCACAGTCCGGCGACGGCGATCATGGCGACATTTAACAACACGGGTGTAAAGGCCGGTACGCCAAAACGATTAAACGTATTTAACGTCGCTCCGGCAAACGCCGTTAGCGCGATAAGAAATAAATAAGGCGAAGTAATGCGCAGCATATGCGTGGCGTACGCCAACCGAACCGGGTCGCGCACAAAACCAGGAGCAAAAACCATGATAATCACCGGAGCCAGGATTTCAGCGAGGGCCACCACAATCAGCAAAGCGGTCCCTAAGCTACCGGCAATATGATTGATAAATTCACGCACTTCTTCTGGCTTGCGATTAGCCCGGTAATCCGAAAGCACCGGAACGAAGGCCTGGGCGAAGGCGCCTTCGCCAAAGAGACGGCGCATAAAATTTGGAATTTTGAATGCCACCACGAAAGCGTCAAAAGCAGGCCCTGCTCCAAAGATAATGGCCAATACCACATCACGAGCGAAGCCAAGAAGCCGAGAAATCAGCGTCATACTAGAAACCACTAGCGTTGACTTGAACAACTTGCGACTCATTGTCTTTCCATTTAGTGACCAAGGAGAGGTGAGGATAGGATCCTATCATTACCCGCAACTCACAGCCATTTCAATTTTAGGCATCGCCACTCTCGCGCAGGCGGGAGGTGACGGGCTTTAAGTTTTTGTCTTTACCACTTGTCGGTAATGATTTGGATAGGATATCACCACGGCTGTTCTATTGACAAACGCTCGCCAAAACGGCATATTGTGCGCCTTAAATAACGATTTTGGAGGTCCCCCGTGGCAAATTCGGCGCAAGCAAAAAAACGTGCGCGACAAAATGAAAAACGCGAACTTCATAACGCCAGTCAACGTTCCGCCGTTCGTACGGCCGTCAAGAAAATTTTGAAAAGCCTCCAAGCTAACGACTCTAGTGCTGCTCAAAGTGCTTATCAACATGCGGTTCAAATATTAGACAAAGCGGCTGGGCGGCGAATTATTCATCCCAATAAGGCGGCTCGTCTTAAAAGCCGATTGAGCCAGAAGATAAAAAATCTGTCCTCTAGTCAGTAAACAATTTAGCTTTTTTCAAAATTTACTTTACGCTCAATTTTGCGCTCATTTTCACTATTTGTATCGGAGGAGTAACTGTGTTCCTTACTCCCGAAAAAGGACACCGTTGAGCAAGCAACCGTTGAGCAAGCAGAAGGGCGAAATAATTCGCACAATGCTTTTCTCAACGCTTCAGAATCTGCTTCCTCTTCTACTGTAAGCGTTGATAGATCGCAAAATCCTGTCTGCCGCAAGTAATTCAGCATTCCCATAGAAGAACAATTAACTTTGCAAAGCGCTGCTCGAATGGCCTTACTTACCGTTTCACGATTTTTCTCATCATTTTGATACGCTAACCACTCGGGCGGCAACTCTACTTCGATCGGCAACGAAAATACCTTTGCAAACATGCGAAAGCAATACCCCAATCGATTAAGCGTCATGAAAAGCGGAGCAGCTACAATATCCCCGAACGGCACCGTAAAACGAATCTTTACAGGTTCACTCGCAAAAATTTCATTGTACCCATTCGGCGGCAGCGCCCACCCTCCCTTATCGCTAATACGCTCTGCTCCGAGATTAAGCCAACGCGGTTTTAAGTCTTGCTGGGGTGCGGCTGTGGTTATAGTGAGATCAACTTCGAGAGTTTCTGCGTTCCCTTGATCGAAGTGAACGCAGATTTTGGCATACATAAAAGGTTTCCCATTTTGGGCCAACAACTGACCACGCTTTACTGTATGCTTAATATTTTTAGCCTTTAATTGGTTTGCAATTTCGGTTACTTTTTCGTCAAAGTTTTTCATTAAATTTGGATCTAGATAAAGAACATAGTCGTTATCAGCTTTTTTCAAAGGCGGAAATTTTCGCGTAAAAATACGCGACCCAACTTCGGCAATTTCTACTTTTTTTATTTCTGAAAATAGTTCAAATATCGCCTGGCGATTATGGTAATCCGCTTCGAAATTAATTTCATTTGGCATATGACAGCAGCATAATTCCTCGCACAGCTTTACATCCGTTGACTTTATTTCCTCAGCAAATGTACTAACTGCACAATTCCATTGATGGACTAACTGATCCCACAAATTCGTTGAAAAATTCCGGGAAGTAGGAGAGGCTTTGTTGTCATTTTCATCCTTGTCAACAGAAACCAATGCTTTGACCCGCTCAATAATACTTTTAAATAATACAATTTGTTTCTCTAAAAATTCATTATTTTCAAAACTTCGCAATTGATGCAGTTCACGCTCGATATTCCGTAATTTATGAATAAACCCTTGTTGACCTATAGCCTCCTGTTTTTGTTCTTCTTCATACGCTTGTTTTTCAGGAACGGTAGAACAAAGTGGAAGATTAACGAGATTTTCTGATTGATTATTTTTCGTAATTTTTTTCTTTTTTGGTTTGGATTTCTTAATTTTTACCTTTTTAGATGGTTTTTTCTCCTCTACTTTTTCTTGCATTTTTATTGTTTTAAGCTCCACATCGGATTCTTTTTCTTCATAAAGAGCAGGCGGTTTAAGGCGGTCCAATAAAACGTCAGCCCCGGCAAGCAACAGATACCCATTGTCATTTAACAGCTCATATAAACGCTGAGACTGCTGGGGAGACAAATCGTCAAAAAAATAAAGATAACCCTGGCTCATCTGAGTGCAAATTTCTTTTTCTGATTCTCGAGGAGCATGGTCCCCCGTGTTATCTGCAAACGTACAAAGAACAAAATAAAATTCCAATATATGCCTCAATCGTAACTCCGCGGTTTCAACAGTCCCCGGAGTCGCCAACTGATCGATAAGGGTGGCAATAGTTGATTTCACTCCACCTTTAACCTTTTGAAAAATAGATTTCTTAATCGAAGACTTTTTTTTGCCAAAGCTAATTTCATTTTGCGCAGAATAAAAGTATTGAATAAATTGTAGTGCCGTCTCTTCTATCGAGAGCAAAGCAAAGCTACGACTACCATTTTGCATTATCAAGGTTGCTTTACTTCCTAAAATTTTTTCTTTGTATTGAAAGAATTTTTCAGGATCTTTTTTTCTCTCCAAGTTATAATAGTGTTCAATCCCTGCTTCGAAAGAATTTGAAATAAGAGTTGACAATTGAGCACGGCTTAACATTTTTTGCAGGAGTTGCACTAAATCCCGATTTGAATCTTCTTTTAAAACGAATTCTATCGCCATATTAAAAATAGCGCTCAAGGAATATTTTTCAGAAACCAAATCAACTAAACTGATCGTTTTTAAATGACAAAGTGCCAGCATGAGCGGCGGATGCGCGTAATCTCTACCCTGCAAATGGAGCTGAGACTCATAATAACCCGAATCCAAGTGGTTTATATAGTACTTTAAAAGAGGAATATTTACCGTCGGGCGAGAAAGCAATACCGTTAGCGGTATTCTTCCATCCTCTAAGTTGCATTCATCCAGACAATAATCGTTTCCATGCTGGTTACTCAACTCATTAAAAATTTCAGAGAATTTTCGATAAGTTTCTATAGAGTCGCACCGTTCAAGGAAATAAGAAGTTATGTTTTTTAAACAAGGATTAAATTCCAAAAGGAATTTAAATAATTCTACGGATTGCAAATCAATCGCTAAAAAAATCAGTAATTTTGGCTGTGTTTCTTCGAGGTGGTTTTCAGGATAACAAACCAAATTAATATTATCCTCAAGCTCTCTAAGCCCCCGCCCTTCGTTCAAAAGACGATATTTTTTTAATTGTTCCAGTATTTCAAAAGCCATTTCATCCTTTGAACAGCGCTTTTCCTTTTTATCATTTTCTTCAAACTGTCTATTTTGAACCAATTGATGCAGGCTGCGAATAAAATTCACCGGGTTGGTGAAATCAATTTCAAATTCCTCTTGATAATTAAAGATAATAGGCCGTTGTATTTCAATTCCCGCTTCATTTTGAAAGAGTGACTGAATGATTGGATAGGAATCATACCCTCGCAATTTACAATAGAGCTGTAAATGTGCCAATTGATTATTGGTCTCTATAATGGACTTTAACTGATTAATAAAAAATCCCCGCAATCTTTCCAAAACGCTTGCTTCAAACTTTGAGACAGTTTTTTGAGCTATTAACTGATCAAAGAAAATGATCATTTCTAAATAAGAGTCCAGTGGTTTTGCTACAGCATTGTCTTTCGATTCCGATGATAAATAATAAAGGTCAATAATATAAATGCGACACAGAGGAAGGGATTTGTTTTTTTCCAAAAATTTTAACCATTGAATAAACGGATGAATAGCATCTTTCGCCTTGGGCTCTATTCCAATAATAGTCATGGTTTTTAAATTTTTAATCAGAATCCGATTAACAACTTCAATACGAGAAAGGCCGCTTTCCAAATCAATTGATTGCATCAATGTCGTCATCATTGCTGAAAATCGTCTTTTACCGCGATGATGATACAAGCTGGTTTTTTTACCCACAAATAGAGAAACGACTGGATAAATGCCGGGATAACTTAAATGGCGTTGGTAATCATCCGATGAAAGTTCATTTATTAAATGAAAAGCTAACTCCACATTTTGCATTTGAAGCGCGTTAATAAAGGGAACGCCAGTGCCTTTCCATAAATAGGTTTTTTTTCGCTGCTCCTCCTCAATAGTTTCTTTCACAGCATTATAGAAATCAACAGAACTATAGCGAAAAATTTCAGTAATTATATCGAAATATAAACCTTCCGGGATTTCAAAGTTCAGGTCTTTGGAGGATAACGCTGGGGAAAAATTATTTAATAAATAAAGAAAAAAATCAGCATCGCCTAAACGAATGGCCCAATAAATAAGAGGAGGAGACTGAGGATCAAAATGAGTCTCAACTATTTCATTGATAGAAGCCTTAACCTCATTCAAACGCTGTGTTTTTAATTTGTCTTTATCCACTTCAACAAAAGTCATTAAGCATAACTTTGCTTGATGAGTAACAACTTTTAGTTGATCAGGATTATATAAAAAATCGGCTGCTAAAGCGCAACATCTTACAAGGTCCCCCATCTTTTCGGCGAAATCTGTTTTTGTTTGAATTTCCGCTTGATTCTTATTTTTTCCTCTTTCTCTATCTTCAAAACGTATAACTTTTGTACCCGAAAATTCTTCCAGCTTCTTTAGCTGCTCGATGATTCCAGAAAAAACCACTTCCCCCGCTTGCTTTTTATCCAGTTTCTCAATAGCTTGTAACGACAACCATGATCTCATAATTCATTACAACTTTTTTCTAACAACCTAAAATACTTCCTATTGGAATTAGATTTTTCCCTATGGGCGAAAGTGTAACGAATAAAGCTTAGGGGAATATTAAATGGAACGCTGGTTTGTTTCTAAAAATGACATTAAGTCATAACACAACAATTCTGTACCTTGACGTTTAATCGCAGAAATTTTATAAACGGGGCCTTTCCAATTAAGTCGATTTATAATTTCCTGACAGCGCGCTTGCGCGACATCAGGAGGCAATAAATCAATTTTATTAAAAACCAACCAGCGCGGTTTTTGTGAGAGGTTTTGACTAAATTGTTCGAGTTCGCTGATGATCGCCTGAATAGATTGAACGGGATCAGAACCGTCTAAGGGAGCGATATCGACAATATGTAATAATAATTGGGTTCGTTCTAAATGCTTGAGAAACTGAACGCCGAGCCCTGCGCCCTCGCTAGCGCCTTCAATTAACCCCGGGATATCCGCAATAACAAAGCTTCGGTATTCTTCCACGCGCACGACGCCCAAGTGCGGGTACAATGTTGTAAAAGGGTAATCCGCAATTTTTGGGGTTGCTTTGGAGACGGCATGGATGAAGGTGGACTTTCCGGCATTGGGCAGCCCGAGCAAGCCGACATCGGCTAATAACTTTAGTTCAAGTTTAAGTTCACGGGCTTCGCCCTCTTCTCCAGAGGTGGTTCTCCGAGGAGCGCGATTGGTGCTGCTTTTAAAGTGCGTGTTTCCTAGACCATGCCGACCCCCGCGAGCGACGCAGAGTTTATCACCAGCCTCAATCAGATCGCCAATAAGCTCGCTCGTTTCTTTATCGTAAACGGTTGTGCCGAGCGGCACAGGAACTATTAAATCTTCGCCTTTTTTCCCACTTCGGAGCCGTCCCATCCCAGGCTGCCCGTTTTGCGCCCGTAATAAACGTTGATAGCGAAATTCCACTAAAGTGTTGACGGATTTGTCTGCTACAAAATAAACACTGCCACCGTCGCCGCCGTCCCCACCATCTGGCCCACCGCGGGGGATAAATTTCTCACGACGAAAGCTAAGGCAACCATGCCCCCCATTGCCTGCTTCTACACGCACAAATGCTTCGTCAACGAATTTCATGGTTTAATCCACTCAACCTCATTCTTGAGAAATGGAGCGCGATCAAGTCCCGCATAAGTTTTACATAAAAGAAAAATCCCAATATCCGCTCCCTCTCCCGCTTACGGGAAAGGACTGAAGAGAGGAAATTAGGTGGGACGGCAGAGTCGCAATAAAGGATAATTCTAAGGCTGGCTTTCTTCAAGCGGCTCAATGGAGACAAAGTTACGCTTTTTCGGGCCCTTGCGTGTAAATTTTACTTTGCCTTCGATCAAAGCATACAAGGTATGATCACGACCCATACCCATATTTTCACCAGGGCGGTAATGCGTGCCCCGTTGTCGGACAATGATATTCCCCGCAAGCACACGCTCTCCCCCAAAGCGCTTAACACCCAGCATCTTAGGATTGGAATCGCGCCCATTTCGCGTACTACCACCGGCTTTTTTATGCGCCATCTGTTTTCACCTCTTTTTTCGCCTTTCCTAGTGCTATTTCCGTAATTTTAACTGCGGTAAAGTCTTGTCGATGTCCTTGCCGTTTCATGTGATGTTTACGGCGTTTGAACTTGATGATTTCAATTTTGGCTTGCCGCCCCTGATCCACCACTTCCGCCGTCACCGCCGCGTCTTTTACGGAAGGCGTTCCGATGTGAAGCTCATCACCTGCTGCAACCATCAATACATCGTCAAATTTCACCGATTGACCGACATCTTGCGCCAACTTCTCTACTTTCAACATTTGCCCTTCGGTAACGCGGTACTGCTTACCTCCGGTTTTAATGATTGCATACATCATCAAATCCTCTGCTAATCAGGAAGAGGTGCATTTTACGGAATCTTTTGGGAGATGACAAGCAATTAAACCTCCCCATTGAATCTCTCACCTCATAAGGAAAGACGGAAAGCAGCATCTTCTTCTGTTCCAGATGAAGCGGAACCTCCGTCGTTTCGAGAGTGACGCCAATTGGATTGAGGGTCAAGTCGCAAGATGGTGATAATTGGTTCTTTCGAACGTTCTTCTTTTTTTACAGCTAAGTAGCCCGTATGAAGCGAAGCGAAATACGGGGACAATAGATGACATCATTGTTTTCCCGTATTTCGCTTCGCTCATACGTATATGGACCCACCCTTGTTGTCAACAATCAGTTTTGATGAAAAGAAAGCGGTTGCATTCGTATATCCGGCATCACGATTTAAATTGGCCACCATTGGTGCCTTGATGAATTATGCAAGGTTGATGCTTATCGGGCTATCGGCTTCACAGAGCCACCGTATGAATCAGCTTAATCAACCTCAGGTTTTACCTTACTTTCATCAGCCCTCATTGTTTCGAACTCGGTTGGTGTGTCTCCTTTTGTTAATTCTTTTTTTTACCCACGGCGGTGTTTAGGCGCCACAGCGATACGTTTCTTGGCGTGTTAAAAGCGCCCAAATGATCGGCGCATTTTTATTCGCTAACGCCACACAAGCGCGATTCATTCCGCGGCGCTCAATGAGTGCTTTTAACCACAGACTCTTTTTATCCGTTTTATTTTTTACATGACGCAATAGCGCACGGGCGCCATGAATCAATAACGTCCTTAACATCACATTGCCGCGTTTACTAATCCCCAACAACACCTCCTTATTCCCACTCGAATGTTGTCGAGGGACCAACCCAATAAACGCCGACAACTGCCGGGAACGATGAAATTGATGAATGTCACCCACGCTCGCATAAACCGAGAGCGCCGTTAAATAACCCACCCCCGGGATGCTCTGTACCCGTTGACAATCCTCATTGGCTTTTGCCACCGCTTTTAATTCCTCCTCGTAATCACCAATCGCTTCGTCCCGGTTCAACAATTCGGTATACAAACAATTCAACACCCGTTTCATCCGCGGTGTTAATCCCACCGCTTCGCTCGCTAAAATCAACGGGAGCTCTTCATAAAATCGCTTGGCACCACGCGCCATCGTGAGTCCGTATTCTTGCAACAACCCCCGAATCTCATTGATCAGCGCCGTGCGGCTTTTGACTAAACGATCGCGTATCTTTAACAGCGCTTGAACGTCTTGTTGTTCCACCGTTTTACCCTGCACAAACCGCATCGAGGCGCGGGAAGCCGCTTCAGCTATCGCCTGCGCATCGTTACGATCATTCTTGTTACTTTTGACATACGGTTTGACGTGCTGCGGACTGATCAACTGCGTTGGGATACCCATCCCCATAAACGTCCGATACCAATGGTTCGCTCCTCCACACGCTTCCATCACCACGCAGCCCACCTTAAGACTGGCTACGGTGGATACATACTGAGCACGCTTAACCCGTCTCGTGTAGATCACTTTACCCCACTCATCAATTCCACACAGTTGAAAAACATCTTTTGCAATATCAACACCCAGTATTTTAATATCTTTCATGGACCTTCTCCTTTTTTTGAAAATAGAAATTCTATGTTGGCGCATTATGACGCCGTCTTTAAGGGGTGGGTCCATTTCATTGGGCTACTTAGCTACTCGGCTCCCGAGGCGGCTTAGAAAACCTACACTTTCAATCGCACCCGTCCCATTAACTATTTCAAAATCCCGAAAATCAAATCCTGACGAAGTTAAAAAAAGACCCCTCAGGTAAAATCCCTTTACCTGAGTAGATCTTCCATTACCTGAAGGGTCTTTTTCTGGCGCGTCCGTTCTCATTGTGAGTTTACGCTTTTATAGAAAGATTGAAATCAGCCGTGGCTGGATTATTGGTGAGTAATTTCTGCTCATTGCTTACGCTGGGGACAGCAAGATTGGCAAGTTTTTAATTTCTTCGTAGCGAAAACAATTCGTTGTATGGTCATTAACCATCCCCACCGCCTGCATGAAAGCATAACAAATCGTGCTCCCAACAAACTTAAATCCTCGCTTTTTCAGATCCTTGGACAAAACATCCGAGATAGCTGATCGGGTAGGTATTTGCTTGGCATTTTTCCACTGATTCTGGATGGGATGCCCATCGACAAAATGCCAAATGTAATCGGAGAAGTTCCTCCACTCCTTTTTAACTTCCAAAAACGCTTTTGCATTGTTTATGGTAGCTTGAATTTTTAATTTATTGCGAATAATGCCAGCATTTTCTAATAAGCGGTCTATTTTACGCGGGTTGTACTTTGAAATAATTGATGCGTCGAAATTATTGAAAGAGTCTCGATAATTGTTTCGCTTTTTTAGAATAGTCAACCAGCTTAAACCAGCCTGCATTCCTTCTAAAATTAAAAATTCAAACAATAATCGGTCGTCATAGATGGGAACTCCCCATTCCAGGTCATGATAATGAATGTAAAGAGGATCGTTGCTTACCCAGGCGCATCGCTCCTTGGGAATATTAGTTTTCTTTTTATTCATGAGATCTCCTGCGATTACAGTCACTCCAATAACTTAAGGCGTCAGAGTTACTTGACAGTTCGACAGAACCACCCCTAGCATGTGGAATCATGAAAGCGACGGATAAACAAGCCACATTTGAGATCGAATCCCTTCGACAGCCCGTGCAAAATGACATTGAAGCAGTGGATGCACTGATTGTCAAAGAACTTTCTTCGCATGTGCCTTTGATTGAGACCATCACCCACCATATTATTCAAAGTGGCGGGAAGCGGCTGCGTCCGCTGGTTGTGCTGTTGACAGCGCGCGCTTGCGGTTATGAGCAAGACGTTGAACATCAGGAACTCGCGACGGTTATCGAATTTATCCATACAGCGACTTTGCTTCACGACGACGTGGTTGATAAATCAACGCAACGCCGCGGTCAAAAGACCGCTAACGCGCTTTGGGGAAATTCCGCAAGCGTGTTGGTGGGAGATTTTTTGTATTCCCGTGCCTTTCAGATTTTGGCGCGGCGCAGTAATGTTCCCATAATGAAAATACTCGCGACAACGACGAACCAAATCTCAGAAGGTGAAGTATGGCAGTTGATGAATCAAAATGATCCCGATATCGATGAGGTGACTTATTACGAAGTGATCCGTCGTAAAACGGCTCAGTTATTTTCCGCTGCCGCAGAAATCGGCGCTATCGTTGCAACAAAAAATGAAACCTGGCAAAAATCCATGGCCGCGTTCGGTTTTCATTTAGGCATGGCTTACCAAATTATTGACGATCTTTTAGATTACAGTAAAGATGCTTCGGCGCTCGATAAAAATGTGGGAGATGACTTGGCGGAAGGAAAAGCCACACTTCCCTTGATTTACGCTAAACAACAAGCGCAACCCGCTCAAGCCGAACACATCCGCGAAGCCATTAAAAATGGGGACCTCGATGATTTGCAGTCGATAATGAAGCTTATGGATGAAACTCGGGCCAGAGAATACACCCAACAATGCGCTCTGAAGCAAGCAGAAAAAGCACATACTTATTTACAGCAACTTCCGCCCTCACCCTATCGAGATGCATTGAACGCGCTAACGCAGTTTGTAGTAAGCCGTCATTATTAATCAATTGCGATATGGGGGCCCATCCAGTAAACTTCGCACATCATTGAAAACCTACTTTTCTAAACGGGGTGTAGCTCAGCCTGGTAGAGCACTGCCTTCGGGAGGCAGGGGCCGGAGGTTCGAATCCTCTCACCCCGATTTAATAATCAATAGCGCGTAAGCTGGCTGAGCTTGCGAAGCCCAACGGTATAAAATTTTATTCTCCATAACAATGGACACTTAACTAGGACTCTGCGATTGTTTTCTTACTGTTTGTTGCTTTGTAGCGGATACAGGAGATATACCAAAAAGTTGGTCTTTTTGAGAAAGCATTACCATTTTGACAAACAGTTAGGCCTATCCTATTCTTTTATTTGGGAGATAGGACTTTTCTCGACATAGGAGATTTTTATGAAAAAAATCAAATATCAAATAATGGTAGCTACCAGTCTGTTATACTGTTCTTTCAATATCTTCGCCTGTGGCAATTATGAAAACGACTTATTTTATAGTCCGCTACATAAAAAGATATTTGCGAAACGTCAATACCATTGTGACTCCAGACAAGTGGACCCACACGGCGCCACTCATGGGCGGGCTTATGTTAAGTGCTACAATAAAATTAACAAACAGGTGTATAGTAGTGGAATTTATCATTTCACGAAATGTCATCATGTGCGTAACTTCTTCAAGCAGGAACGTGATAAATTTGAGGGCATGCTTAACAACGCTCCTCCCTGCATACCTCCTAAATAGCCCGTAGGTTGGGCTTCGCAAGCTCAGCCCAACCTACGGGCTGTCGAATTACTTTAGATCACGAACCCAGGCGATTGCTTTTTTCTCAAGTGCTTCCACATAACCCTGTTTATTTTGAACATACCCTCGTCGATCATGGGGGAGTTTCTGAGCTAGTTTAATTTTTAAATCAGCATACTTTTTAGCTTCAGCGGGGTGAGATTTAAGATAATCACGAAAATAAAGATGCCTTGCAATTTCTCGGTCGCCTGCCTGGAACGTATGTACATGATTGGTTCTTTTGCTTTCACCTTTCACAAAAAAGCGGCGCCCTGGAATACCATATTCTCCCCATGCTTCATAACCTAATTTTTCCATTGGCTCATTAAATTTGTCGACTAATCGTATATCTTTCACTTCAAGAATAATATCAATGGTTGGTTTGGCCGCAAGGCCCGGTACAGATGTGCTGCCGATATGGTGGATTGCAACAAATATATCAGAAAAAATTAATTTAAGTAGCAAAGCTTCTTTTTCAAACTGGTTTGACCAATCAGGATCATATGGCACAACTTCAATAATTTGTTGCCTTTTAATCATAGAGCCCTTCCCTTTAAAAGTTGTGGGTGTCATCCCATCAATTCAATGTTTAGCCAAACTCAGTGATCCTTTAGGTTACTGCAATAAATACTTTCGTCATTTCCACAAGGGTGATAATCTATCAGAAAGTAAGTTCAAAATTTCCCTTACATAAAACTACTCTATTATCGCAAGTTTGGGTCGATAAAATCAAACGTTTAAAAATGAAGAAATTTTTATTATCAAAAGGTAAATGACCTACAGGAGAAAAGGATGACTTATGAAATCAATCTGAACTACCCTGCCAAAAATTTCGATAAACGCATTCGTTTTTTAGTTTTACATTATACAGCCAAGAATTTCGAAGATTCCCTGGAAATTTTGACGCAAGAAGCTTTTGGAGTAAGCGGGCATTATCTCATTCCTGAATCGTCCATCGACGGAAAAAAACAAATTTTTCAACTCGTCCCAGAAAAACATCGTGCCTGGCATGCGGGCGTCAGTGCTTGGCAAGGTCGCATACATCTCAACGATACTTCAATAGGCATCGAAATCGTTAATTTAGGTTATCAGGAAGAGGGCGAAAAAAGACGATGGTTCCCATTTCTGGATTATCAGATTGAATTAATCATTGAATTGGCGAAAGACATTATTGAGCGTTATCAACTTCATCCCACCTGTGTTGTCGGTCATTCCGATATTTCGCCAGAAAGAAAAGCAGATCCGGGTCCTCTCTTTCCGTGGAAAAAACTATACGAGCAGGGTATTGGCGCCTGGTATGAAGATGAATGCAAAAAAGAAATGGAGCGCAGACTTTCTAATGAGACGACTGATATTCGGTGGTTACAAAGACATTTAAAAACCTACGGCTATTCGATCGAAGAAACGGGGGAATTGGATAAAAAAACCCAACAGGTTGTCTGCGCTTTTCAAATGCACTTTCGGCCAACCGATTATTCAGGCATCCCAGACAAAGAAACTTATGCGATACTCTACGCACTCGTTAAAAAGTATTTTCCTGAAAAAGTTTCCTCGCCACTAAGTTGATCAGAGAAGTATGATCATTTTCTCAGGGATCGTGGGTTTTTTAATTTTTGCATCGGTAGAATGATACCATCAGGATAATCAAATGCTGCGCCATTGGCAGTATCTATTCCTGCCCCGACAATTCCCCCAAAAACTAAATTTCCAAACGCCATCGATTTTGTTTTAGAGTGAACCAATCTATTAGCTGGCAGATAACCTTTTTTATGGCAACTAACGGCTAGAGGAGCGTAGGCACGATGCACAGTCACGTACCCAGGCGTAGATTTTAAATACCATTTTCCTTTATCGTTGCTGAGCAAACAGCTAGCCCCCGAAACAGGCGGCGTTACCACTTGCACACTTTGATGAGTCCCATTTACGATAGAGGCGCATCCGGTTAATAGCATCAAGGGCAAAAACATTATTGATGTCACAATTATCTTAATGAAATTTCTCATATATTTACCTCTAAAAATTAAACGGGGAGTGGAATTTTAACAAGCTGGCATTGAAAATCAATGTGAAGGTCTATTGCAATCACTGATTCTAGAGAGATAATGTTACTTTAATGAAATTTCGTTATAAAACCCCAAAAGGGTCCTGCATTCACTCATTCAGTTAAGTCCTAAACCATAGTTGGGCTCCTCCGTTAAATTTTCTCTCCTTTCTTTTTTGTATAAGGCCGACCCCCGTCGCTCAGCATGAGTAACGTATCTATCTTTCATTCCCTTCTGCAATTCTTCGTTGACAGCTCTCAAACGCTGTTCGAGATTTTTTTCGATAATCGAACTAACACAGGCAGGACCATCCTCCCTAATCGAAGAAAGAGCGTGCAATTTTCACCTATATGATTACTTCTGTCTTTGCTGTAATTAATAAATGTCTCATAATAATGAATAAATTTAATTAATTTACAATGCAATTCAATGCAATACGGATTTTGAAAATCAAACAATCTTTCAACAGATGACAAGCGAACATCTAGCAATGCGTCTCATCACTTTGGAGGCTTTAACCCGTAGCTTAATCAAGCCGTTGTGGGATTCAATTAATAGCGTCATTCGGGGAAAAACTTTCGCACCTAATCTAACCGTTTTACTTTAATTCTGGGGAAACCTTTGCCGATTCTCTTTCCGTTTCTTTTTTCATTTCAAAAATTTTCTTAGTTGCCACAAAGAGACTAAGTGGAGAAATTTCCCCAGCGCGATATCGGTTTACAAACTCTGAAGGCACCAAATGTTGTTCTATAAATCGCTCACATCCCTTCTCCACAATATTGTCCACTTTAATCAGAAACTCTTCCAGGGTAACGCCCCTCCCCTAAAGTTTTTCTATGCGCGGCGTAATGATTTTTTTGTCTTTTAGACGTTGGTACCTTTTTATCAATTCTTTTTCTCTCATTAATTGACGTGTCTCTTGCGTTAGCGGTATATCAACTCCGTAAAGTTTATTACCAGAATCATCCTCAACGGGTCGAGTCGGTGAACTATTGAAAAGTGCTAATTGATTTTGCGATAATCGTTTTTGTTTCAATTCCTCCCAATTCCAGGCTATTTCAGACTTGCTCGCACGTTCCATCGTTTTTCTTTTTTCAGGGACCACAGAAGTCCGAGAACCTTTGGGAGGAGAGTTTAGCCCAAACGTCAAGCTTTCTTCGCCTGAGCGTCTGGGAGGAATGGGAATAGAAGCGCTTCTAGGGGGCTGAAAAATTGATAAATTGGTGCGCCCACAAGAGGTAGAAGACTTCTTATTTTGATCTGGTGAATCAAGTACCAATGTCTTTTTCATGGAATAATTCCTTTTCAGGTATAGTGACAAAATTAATGCTCAAAGTAGCCGGGATGTTATTTAGCATTAATCAAGAAAATATTAAAGAGGCCAGGCAAAGGCGAGTAGAATTCAGAGATAAGACGTGTGTTAAGTGTCCTAGCAAATGAATCAAATTCCTTGTTTCCTAATAAAGTAAAGAGTTATCATAGGCATGTTCATAAGTCTTTTTTCGTGGATGCAGTCTGTTTCTTATTCCTAACGTTTTTTCAATCTTTTTACTTCTCAATACGAACTGCAACCAAGATTAACAAAATTATGCCCAAATTGATCTTCTATTCGATCATGGCTAGCCGGTTTGCAGATTAAGTTTAATAGACCGCTATCCTCTGCTGATTGCTATCCCAGGTCTCCTAAGGGAATCGCCTTTGCGTTATTACGGTAGTTATTAAATTCTTTCATACAAACTCGAAATTACATGGACACATCTAATTGTTTAATTTTCTTCGTAAAGCGAAGTTTACCTTAACAAAATGAGGAAAGCAAGAATTATCTTTTAATAACTACATAAAAAACAATTAGTTATAGTAGTTTAGTACATTTTCCTTTAAACTGTCTTTCCAACCAGACGAAGAGCCTATTGACCTTAGTGGCGAGGTATTGTATGTTTTATGAACAATCCATAACGCAAAGAATTGTAATCTTTTGAATGCAATGCTCCCAGAATCGATTAGATACGCACGCAGTTATTTATTCACCCCTGCCACTGACCCTCGTAAGTTTCTCAAAGGTATTGAATTAGGTGCTGACGTAGTCGTGTTAGATTTAGAAGATTCCGTGGCGTTAACAAATAAAATCAACGCACGCAAAAATTTAATTAATTTTTTTCCACTAAAAAACCTTTTATCACCGCGGTTCGAATTAATAACATAAGAACCATAGAAGGGCTTGTCGACTTGCAATTTTTAACTGCGTTAAAATTTATTCCCGACATAATTTTTTTACCAAAAATAAATCATGACGAAGAGATAAATATCGTTAGGGATTTATTAAAACCTCATCATCGAACCCAACCGGCTATTATGTCGATCATTGAATCAACTAAGGCCGTCGTTAATCTGATTAAAATTGCAAAAGTAAGTGACGGTATCATTTTTGGTTCTTTGGACTTTTCTGTTGATTGTGATCTGGAACCCACTTGGGATAGCCTGAGAACAGTAAGAACCAGGATGATAATAGCAGCCGGTAACGCAAATATTGCCTGTATTGATACCGCTTATTTTGACGTCAACGATAAACAAGGATTAATCGCCGAATGCATGAAATTGAGGCAACTTGGATTTCGGGCGAAAGCGGCTATACATACTTCACAAATTGAAACTATCAATCAAATATTTATTCCTACGGATGCTGAAATTAAACATGCAACTCAAGTTCTCAACGCTTATGCAAATGAAGTAGGCGGCATCAAAGTTTTAGATAATCAAATGATTGGTCCGCCGTTCGTATTACGGGCTAGAAAAATTTTAAAAAGAGCTTCTTTTAGGAAAAAAAATGATTACTGTCTATAAAAAAATTTCTGAAAACCGTTACCGTGAATGCTGGGGATTATCTTACGAAGACTTTACGGTCGGTGATATTTACGAACATCGCCCCGGTAGAACGCTTACGTTGACGGATAATATTTGGCAGTCACTTATTAATATGAATCCACATCCATTGCATATCGATGAAGAATACGGCAAACAAACTGAATTTGGCCAAACGCTAATTTCGAGTGCCGTTACCTTTTGTGTCATCAATGGATTAACTGTTAACACTCTAAGTGCAAAAGCGGTAGCCAATTTGGGATGGGATAAAGTACGTCTAATAAATCCTGTATTTGTCGGAGACACTTTATACGCTGAAAGCAAAATATTATCTAAACGCTTATCGAAAAAAAGACCCCATCAGGGAATCGTTGTGGTGGAAACGGTGGGTTATAAACAAGACGGCAGTCAAGTCATTATCTTCGAACGCACTATCCTAATCCCTCGCAAAGGTCACGAAGTCACTTACGATGTGGCTAATAGTGCTTAAAAAATAAGGCGAGCGGTTTTCTTAATAAAAATTCAAACTAAAAATTAAGGGAAAGTTAAAATCAAATAAAAATCGTCTTTAAATTCCCAGCGTAATAAAAATACAGTAATATTGGACTAATATATTATTATTTTAGGACGATTTTCATGAGAAAAAATAGAAATATACGCGGCTCTAGAAACACCCCCCATTGGTATAACTTAAAAACTAATCAGGGATTACTTATCATTACGTCCGTGGCTATACTCGCCTACCTTTTTCAAAATTTATTCAATGTTAATAGCATATCCTCAGATAACAAAACCGGCGTCGCAGAGCCCTCTCCTTCTGCTCTGCGTGAAAACTCTGAAGAAGAACCCTTAATGCTTCAAATCCTACTGCAGCTCCCTTTACAACTCGGACTTGTTGCACTTTGTAACGCATTGAAGCAAGAAAAGGTGCGACGACGCATAATTACTGAACCCAAAGTGGGTCTCATTGGAAATTTCCAAAAAGAGCATCCTCATCTTGGACGAATAGTGGAAAGCCCTTTAACAAAAGCGGAAAGCAAACGACAATGGAAGAGTATTTATTACGTCATCACCGCATTCCCAAAGCGAGTTGAGGTCTGCCAAAGCATGGTCGCGCGCTGGAATAAAATAGAGGAATTAGTGGAAGGCCTTCGTTCTTCGATAAAAATAACTACTTCCGATCAATTAAAGTCTTTAAGTAAAGAAGAAAATAAGTTCATAGAGAAACTCGCTAGCGTCTCAAATACTATCAATGGAATCTCTCTGCATGCGGGCTTGGTATCTAAAAAAGAAAGTGAGCATGCCTCTATTAATTTTAAAAAAGCTTACGCCCTAATACAGGATTGGGTTAAAAATAAAGAACCTCTTTCAAAAATTGACATAAGAACATTGAAAAAATTACACGCTCTTTTAACTCGAGGCCACGGTTCTAGCGCTTTTCGCGATAAATCCAGGATTAGTCTAGGCCGCGACGGTTATTTTACCCAACCTTCCAACTTAGATAGCGTCGCGAATGATATCATTAATTTTCTAAAATCAGACTCCCCCGCAATTTATAAAGCGATAACAGCTCAAGAATTGTTGCTATCAGCCCATTTATTTCGTGATGGCAATCACCGACTTGCATCGCTGATTCGAATTTGGGTTTTAGAAACTCACGGAATTCCGGCCAATGTTATCTCCACTGAAGAGGCAGAACGACTCATGCTGCTGGTGAAACCATTACGGATGCCAGGTGCTATTCCTCCAGAAGAAGCGAAACAGTTAGACTTTAATTCCAAAGATGCAGAGACATTAGCAGGTCGATGGTTCCGTTACGCGCCACGATTTCTTAACAATATTGGGCTTTTTTCTCGAATCGAACTAAACTTAGAACGCCTCTATATCAAACGTAAAAAAGAAATTTTAGAAATGATGACCTCCCGTATCGAAGAACGTTTGGAAACCTTGTGTAAAATCTTACATTGTGAACAAAATTTGGAGAATCGGTTTTCCTACTAAAGGACCACCCAAAATTTCTAAAACGACCAAAATAGGTAGTTTTAATGTTACAATGGAAAAAATCCCTTCCAGGGAGGGGAGCAAGAACTAGGATTTTACTCAATGGGAAACGAACTCCAATTGTCTAACAGGCAAAAAACTTTTTTTGGAGTGTTAGTTTGTCTCATTATTCCCTTAAGCGGAATGAGCACCGATATTTATTTGCCATCTTTACCCGCCATTGCCCAGCATTTTCAAACGGGTAAATCACTTTCTCAGGTTACGGTGACTTCATTTGTCCTAGCATTGGCTTTATCCCAACTTATTGCGGGACCTGTTTCGGATGCCATGGGACGCAAAATACTTATTTTGACAGCCCTTTTTGTTCAGTTCCTTGCTATTGTAGCAATTATCTATTCAACGACGATCCAGTGGATGATCGGCCTTCGCTTTCTACAGGGGCTAGGGGCAGCCTTTATGATGGTCCCCGTGCGAGCGATTAATATGGATGTTTTGTCCGGTCACGCCCTGAAAAAGCAGTTAAACTATAACACCATTAGCTTTGCGATCGGCCCTATCATCGCTCCGTTTATCGGCGGTTACCTTCAGCATCATTTCGGATGGCAATCTAACTTTTATTTCCTGTTAATTTATATCATTATTGTTTCTGGTTTAGTGCTTCTCTTTTATCGAGAAACGCTGTCATTTCGGCACTCTTTTTCAATTCGTCATTTATGGAAAAATTACGACATTATTTTACGAAACTTCTACTTTTTACTTCTAGGTATTTTCCTTGGAACGCTTTGGGGTTACGTAGCGATCTTTAACATAACAGCGCCTTTTTTAGTGCAAACTGTTTTACAGCGGTCAGCCATCACTTACGGCCATATTGCTCTCCTTATGGGAGTTGCCTTATTTTTAGGGAACATTATAAATCGCTTATCATTTTATATGGACAAAAAAATAAAAATTCAGGGTGCCCTTTGGTCCATATCGTTACTTACCTTAATCATGTTAATCTTAAGCGGACGAGGTCACCTTTCTCTTACGTTACTAACCATTCCCACCTTTTTCATTATTTTTTTCAGTGGCATTATTATTCCTATCCTCATGGGCGAAGCCATGATATTTTTCCCCGAACTAGCGGCCTCAGCCAATGCCTGCTTTTTCACTTTGATTTGGTTGACCTTCAGTTTATTCACCTATCTAGCTACCTGGATCAAAATTCATTCTCTATTCCCATTGGCGATGGCCTACTTATGCATTAATCTATTTTGTTTAATCGCTTATTATGGCTTCATTCGCCGATTAGATTAGGGTCCTGGTTGCACTCCAAAGGCTGCTAGTCTACTATTAAGAAAGGGACTAACTAAATAAAAGGATTATCTATGACTACTTTATTCAAAAACGTAACTCTTCTTACCGCCCTATCATTATCCTTAGTGTTTGGCTTAACAGGCTGTGACCGGCGCACCGTTGGCGCAACCACTGGGGCAGCTGTAGGCGGTATAACCGGCGCCGCTCTAGGCGGTAAAACAGGCGCTGTGGTTGGTGGTGTTGCTGGTGCAGCCGTGGGCAGTGCGGTTACTAGTCGTCGATATCGCCATTACCACTAAAAAGCAGCTCAATCATTTGAAGCTTTTCTGAATTTTCGCCTGCATAAATAAAAATCCCCAGGTTTGCCCGGGGATTTTTATTTCGTGGTACTTGATCTGTGCGAACAAGTTCGCGCAACGGCGACCCAAGAAGAGTGCTCGCCTATCCTCTTTGTTCGCTCGGAATAAATTTAAAGTTTTTTCGGATTAATAACGAGTATTTCATCGGGGCGCGGGAGTCCTCTTCCGTCCCGATTGCTGGTGGTGACATAAAGCAAACCATCGGGACCCACCACCACGGCTCTCAATCGCCCAAATTCTCCCTCAAAGTATTTGTGGAGGTCATGCGTTTTTATATTGAATACGTAAAGTGCTTCGCCCCTAAGCCCGGCAAAATAAAGTTTCTCGCCAATTATCGCCGCGCCAGCTGGGGCCCACGTGGCCTCGCAACTTTGGAGAATAGGCGACTCCATGTCGCTTCGTTTTTCATTGCCTCGAACGATTGGCCAACCATAGTTTTTACCGGGTTTTATTAGATTAATTTCATCATGCGCATCAGACCCATGTTCCGTTGACCAGAGATTTCCAGCTTTATCCCAAGCAATACCTTGAGAATTTCGATGACCGTAAGAATAAACAGGAGAGCCTGGAAAAGGATTGTCAGCAGGTATGCTTCCGTCATCTTTGATTCGTAAAATTTTTCCTGCAAGAGATTTCGGGTTTTGTGCTGCCTTTGCTACTTGGGCGTCGCCAGTGGTGATATACAAATAACCATCAGGACCGAATTTGATCCTGCCTCCGTCATGCGTGCGGGCAGCGAGTATATTATCGAGAATAATTTTTGGATTAGTAAGCTGATTATTCATTAATTCATAACGAACCACTTTATTAACATAACGCCCATTACGTCGGTAAGTGTAATAAAGGTATATCCAATGATTTTGTTGAAAATGCGGGTGAACGGCTATTCCTGATAAACCACTTTCAGCGACTGAAGCGACTTCATTAATTTTAGCGATCACTTTTATTACGGGTTTTCCTGACTGCAAATCGATTAATAAAACCCGGCCTTTTCTTTCGGTGACTAAAAGATCACGATCGGGCAAAAAACTTAACGCCCAGGGAACCTCTAAGCCACTAATAAGGATGGAAACCTGGGGTGCTTCGCTGGATTTGGGATTTGAGGTAGGATGAAGCCTTCTTTCCAATGGCCTCCACAAGCCCAAAATCATAGCGACTATTGCCAGGGCTACCAAAAAGATTAATAAAAATCGCGACTTTTTCATAAAGGTATTATACATTTTTAACTTTGCTGTGAAAGGATTAAAACTGGTATTTCTGACCTCAATCTGGATAAGCACTAAGTAGAGGGCCACGGTCCTCGGAGTTTGGATTCCCGCTGTCTGCGGGAATGACGAAAAAAGAATATGCGTTATAATAGTGAAATTCTTAGGACCAATGAGTTTATATCAGTGAGAAAAATAAAATTGTTAATTATCGAAGATGAAATCGCCATCCGAGACATGGTCCGTTTTTCGTTGCCGGATGAGTTTGAACTCCTCGACGCGGAAGACACGGCAAAAGCGATTAAACAACTGGCGGCTCAAATCCCCGACCTCATCTTATTGGATTGGATGCTTCCCGGCAAAAGTGGCATTGAATTTATCGAATGGATAAAACAAAAAGAAATTTGGCAAGATATTCCTATTGTTTTGTTAACCGCCAAAGCGGAAGAAGAAAATAAAGTCAGAGGTTTAATGAGTGGCGCTGACGATTATATTACAAAACCTTTTTCCCCCGATGAATTAATTGCTAGGATAAGAGCCATTCTTCGCCGTGGCCCATTAATTTCCTCTAACCAGGAAATTAAAATTGGGGATATTAAAATCAATACAGCGAAACATCTCGTTACTGTTAAAGATGAACACATCGCTCTTTCACCCACTGAATATAAAATGCTTCATTTTTTTATGAAACATCCAAATAAAACCTATAGCCGCGATCAGCTAATTACTTATATCTGGGGCGGAAATATTTATATCGATGATCGTACGGTTGATGTCCAAGTTCGTCGATTGCGTGATAAATTAAAAAAATACGATCACCATCATTTAATTAAAACAATTAGAGGCGCTGGTTATCAGCTTTCAACCGATGATACAAAGAACGCATAAATTAAATTTAAAAAAATTACCCAAAGCAGTTAGAGAACATATCAATCAGCTCGAACGCATTCGTAGCGATTTTGTTGCCAATGTTTCTCATGAACTTCGCACGCCACTGACGGTAATTCGCGGCTATTTAGAGACGCTACTTAAAAAGGAAGTAAGAGACTCGAAATCCTATCAAAAAATTTTCCAACAAATGTATCAACACAGCGCGCGAATGGAAACAATTATTGACGATCTTTTGTTGCTTTCTAGGCTGGAAAGTGACGATCATCCTACCGAAGAAAAAATGAACGTTGCTGTCCCTGAAATTTTAAAAACGCTTTGCGCGGATGCCGAACGAATAAGCGGCGAAAAACAACACTTCATTCAATTAAAAGCCGAACCTAATTTATACATTAGCGGCTCAGAAGAGGAATTAAAAAGTTTGTTTTCCAACATCATCATTAATTCCGTGAAATACACGCCATCCAAAGGCCGGATTAATGTGAAATGGTATCGAGATGACGATCACGCCGTATTTAGTGTGGTCGACACCGGCATTGGCATCGCCAAGGTCCATATCCCCAGAATTACCGAGCGTTTTTATCGAGTAGACAAAGCCCGTTCGCGCGAAAGCGGCGGGACGGGACTTGGACTTGCGATTGTCAAACACGTCTTAATGCGCCACGATGGGGAATTACATATTGAAAGCGAACCCGGTAAAGGAAGCATTTTTACCTGCCGATTTCCACTAGTTTCCTAAACGATTTCAACCAGCTCGGAATATTGCTCTAAGACACGATCAACAGTCAACAACCGAAGCGGCCCCACAATCCCTTTTGCAATTAGCATACGGTCAAATGGGTCATGGTCCTAGCAATTGTCATCAAACTGTCACAATAACTTGATATCGTAATGCCAAAAGAACTGCCAGAGGATGCTTATGACCAACCAGGTTCAAAACCCTACACTAGAATCTTTAGACGAACAGAAACTTAACCGCCTGCATTGGCGTATGGTGATTACCGCTGGGACGGGATTTTTTACGGATGCTTATGATTTATTCGTTATCGGCGTTGTCACGGCATTATTGATGCCGTTATGGCACCTTAGCGCCTCTCAAATTGCGCTATTAAACGGTGCTTCGCTTGCCTCGGCAGCTGTAGGGGCGGTAATGTTTGGATGGTTTGCCGATAAATTTGGTCGAAAGAAAATGTATGGCATTGAAGTGCTTATCCTATTTATCGGCGCTTTGCTTTCGGCTGTTTCGCCGTCTTTTGCTTGGCTTTTGGTTTCCCGAATTATCGTAGGCATTGGAATCGGAGGCGATTATCCAACTAGTGCTGTCGTGGCGAGTGAATATGCCAATCGAAAAAACCGTGGCTTTTTAGTGCTGCTCGTGTTTGCGATGCAGGCGGTAGGGTTGATTATAGGTCCGCTGTTTGCCTCTTTATTGATGGCGTTTCATCTGCCGCATGCACTTGTATGGCGACTATTGCTCGCCTTTGGAGCGCTACCAGCAGCCTCTGTTTTTTATTTACGAAGAAGAATAGCGGAAACGCCGCGATTTTTATTAAACAAATCTCCGGTGGAAGTAAGTCGTGTGGTCAGTGACCTGGCGGGTCATTCTGACACAGCGGTCGCCACTCCTGTCCAGAAACTCTTCTCCCCGAAATGGCTTAAATGCTTGATCGGAACCGCTGGTGCCTGGTTTTTGCTAGACGTCGCTCTTTATGGCAATGGTGTCTCCTCCGTGCTTATCATGAAAGCGATTAGTCCGCACGCCTCGTTATTAAAACACACCCTTCTTTCTGCCCTTATTTTTCTTTGTTTTGCGGTTCCCGGCTATTTTTCCGCTGCGACCTATGTCGATAAGATTGGACGAAAAACGCTTCAAATAGCGGGTTTTGTCATGATGGGTTTATGTTATTTACTCATTGCCGGAATCCCGCATATTAGTGATCAGTTACCTCTCTTTGTGGGAATCTTTGGAATCAGTTTCTTTTTTATCAATTTCGGGCCTAATGCAACGACTTTTCTGATTCCTTCCGAAATATACCCCATTCACCTACGTGCGCGAGCACACGGGTTATCCGCCGCCGTGGGTAAAGCAGGCGCGTTTATCGGTGCTTTCTTTTTACCTTTGTTATTAAAAAATATGGGGTTGGCCTACACAATGGCGGTCGTAGCAATCGCTTCTTTTCTCGGTATTTTTGCAACTTTTTTAGTGCCTGAAATGAAAGGGGTCTCTCTGGAAAAACCCCAGTAGTATTGTTGTTCATTTTGTGCTAGCTTCAAAGATCGGCCCACCGGCCACTTTTAAAAAGGACTACGTAGGAAGCGATTCAAATTGACAATCACATTATCAGAAGCGCAGCCAGAGCTCGAAAATGGCTGCAAACCCATAGTTATCCTTATTCAGACGAAATACCTTTAACTCCTAGCCTTAAAGAGGTCGAAGGCGGCGGTCACTATGCTTTAGAAATACCGGCCGTCACGTCCTTGGAAATGGTAGAAACCATCATCCGACTGCTAAAAGCAGCGGGTATTGAAAAGGCTGTTCTTGGCGAAACGCACGGCTCTTTTTTATTAACCGATTCCGAAATTTAAAGAAATGCTGAGTTGTTGTGCTGAAGCGGGTTTTGGCATGATATTTTCACCCGGCCCTCGCCCCGAGTACGATAGGAAGGCTACCTTTTACCGAAGTCAGTTTGGCATCGAACAAGGACGGCGCCTGAATAACAACGATGCGATCGCCTGCACGGTCGAAGACGTGTTTAAGTTGACGGATTTTGGTTGCCGCGGCATTGTCATTTATGATCTCGGCGTCCTTAAAATATTAAACGAGATGCGAACAAAGCAAGTTCTGCCGAATGATCTTATACTCGTCGCTTCGACACACTGCACCATCAGCAATTCCGTCACCGCGAGTGTATTTGCGAATTTAGGCGCTGATCAAATAGTCGCGCTGCATGATGTTGGACTTTCCGTTCTGCAAGACATGCGTCGATTATTACCTTCCAGCGTAACCTTGAGCGTTCCCATTGATACTTATGAAACTAAAGGCGGCTTCATTCGCTATTATGAAATTCCGGAAATTTTACAAATCGCATCGCCGGTTTTTCTTAAATTAGGGGCGAGCGCTCAGGCGCACCCCTATAACCCTGTCAGCGAGGGGATGCTTAAAAAGCGTATCGAACGAGTGGTACTGGGAGTGGAACAATTAAAAAAATCAAATTTAGCCGTCAAAGAAATGTCTCCTCTCTCAAAGCATTGGTGTCTTCCGCAGAT